>DATLZY010000103.1:0-17781 GCA_035573755.1 Candidatus Acidiferrales bacterium | reverse complement strand
TGTGCTGGATGCGGCAGCGCAGCACCGCCTGACGAAACAGACTCATCAGGTTGTACGCCAGCATGGCAAAGCCCAAGGCGGCTGCTGTTGCCCAGAAGTCGCGCATGTTGAACGCGTCCAGACCGAAATCGGCCTTGAGTTCCTTGATCCTGTTCTGTGCGGCGTTGCCGCATCCCTCGCTGCGCTCGGGACCGCCCCTGCAGGGCGTCCTGCGGGCTGGTCGCGCAGTCGGCCCGTCCCCGGTAAGTACGCCAGACTTCCACCATCGGCAACTCCAGCGTGGTCACGAAAGCGCCATAGCGCCAGCCCTGCATGTCGGAATCGTCAGCGAACAGCGACAGCGTCTTGCCCGAGGCTATTCTGCACTTGAGCGACTGACGCACCACGATCAGACGGCGCGGCCTCGTCCAGCGGGCCGCCTGGTAGATCATCCAGGGCGACGCCGCAGGGCCGCAAATCGCGCTGGCGGCCGTTCGCGAAGGCCGTGAATGATGCGTCTCGCCTTGCTATTTCGGTTTGACACGACGCGTGGCCGGTTTGGCCGCAGGTCGCGGCTTGCTGGTCGGCCGTGGTTTTTCGAACGATCGGCCTTCACCGGTCTTGGCGAGCGTGATGCGCGCCGGTTTACCCGCGGCTCGGGGCGCAGTCGTCTTTTCGTTGATGCGCGCGATGGCCAGCGGCCGACCGGCCACCCACGCCTTCTTCAGCGTCGCCAGCACGGCTGGCGGCAGGTCGGCGGGCAGATCCACGGTACTGTAGCTGTCGTGGATCCTGATGCGGCCGATCGAACGGCTGTCGATGCCGCCTTCGTTGGCGATGGCGCCGACCAGATTGCCCGGTTGTACGCCATGCTCGCGGCCGACGTCGACCCAGAAAGTTTCCATGTTTTCTACTGCCGCAGGACGCATGACGGGGCGTGCCTTGGTCGGACGCTCGGCGCGGGTCGCCGGCCGCGTGGCTTTACGCACAGGCTCGCGTGGCTGCGCGCGGGTTCGCTCGGCCGTGGATGCGGGTGCCGGCTCCCTGGCCCCGTCGAGCAGCATCGGCGCCTCGCCATGCAGCAGCGCGGCCAGCCCGGCGGCCGCGTCGAGCGGATCGACCGCCTTTTCGGTGCAGAACGCCTCGATCAGTTGCCGGTAAAACGGCTGCTGGGTGTGCGTGAGCGCTGTGTCGATCGCCGCCTTGAAACGGGCGATGCGCCGCTCGTTGATGCGCGCGACACTGGGCAGTTCCATGGCCTCGATGCGCTGGCTGGTGGCGCGCTCGATGGCCTGCAGCATGCGCATCTCGCGCGGCGCGACGAACAGGATCGCCTCCCCGCTGCGGCCAGCGCGGCCGGTGCGGCCGATGCGGTGTACGTAGGCCTCGGTGTCGTAGGGAATGTCGTAGTTGATGACGTGGCTGATGCGTTCCACGTCGAGGCCGCGGGCGGCGACGTCGGTGGCGACCAGGATGTCGATGCGCCCGGTCTTGAGCTTGGTCACGGTCTGTTCGCGCAGGTTCTGCGGGATGTCGCCATTGAGCGCGGCGGCGGCATAACCCCGTGCGGCGAGATTGTCGGCGAGCTGCTCGGTTTCGACCTTGGTGCGTACGAAGATGATGACGCCGTCGGTGTCTTCCGTTTCCAGGATGCGGCTCAGCGCCTCGAACTTGGGCAATCCGCCGACGCGCCAGTAGCGCTGGCGAATGGTCGGCGCGGTGGTGGTGCGCACTGCGATGGCGACTTCGGCCGCATTCTTGAGATGGCGCTGGGCGATGCGCTTGACCGGGGCCGGCATGGTGGCGGAGAACAGCGCGATCTGGCGGGTCGCCGGTGTCTGTTCCAGGATCCACTCCACATCCTCGATGAAGCCCATGCGCAGCATCTCATCGGCTTCGTCCAGCACCAGACAGCGCAGGTGCGCGAGATCAAGGCTGCCGCGGCGCATGTGGTCCATGATGCGGCCGGGGGTGCCGACCACCACCTGCGCACCCTGGCGCAGGCCGCGCAACTGCTCGCCGTAACCCTGTCCGCCGTACACCGCCAGCGCGCGGAAACCGGGCAGATGCGCGGCGTAGCGCTGGAAGGCGGCGGCGACCTGCAAGGCCAGCTCGCGCGTGGGCGCCAGCACCAGCGCCTGGACGCCGCGGGCGTCCGATTCAAGGCGCGACAGCAGCGGCAGCGCAAAGGCGGCAGTCTTGCCGGTGCCGGTCTGGGCCTGGCCCAGCACGTCCTGGCCCGCGAGCACATGCGGGATGATGCGCGCCTGGATGGGCGAGGGCGTTTCATAGCCCAGTTCGCCCACGGCGCGCAGCACGGGTTCGGCGAGGCCGAGGTCGCTGAACAGGACTTGGGAATCGGAAGCTTCGGTCGTCATGGAAAAGTTCACCGCGAGAGATAAGGGCGCGCGTGGAAAGGCCAACCGCGCGATCCATGCGGTGAAGGGCTCTCGGGCGCCTGCGAGGCAATCGCGCCACCACCGGCGCGGGCAAAACAGGGCTTCAGGGAAGCTTGAGTCCGGCCCGGCAGGGGCGCGGCTGCGCTATTGTAGCGGATCGGCGGCCAAATGGCGCCTGCGCTGCTTGCGGCGCCAGTGGCGATAGCCGGTGACCAGCAGCAAGGTCGGCATCATGCCCGAGGCGCACCAGAGCAGTCGGCCCGGCAGGCCGAGAAACTCCCCGGAATGCACCGGCCAGACCAGATCGATCAGGCTCTGGCCCCAGCTGTTGCGATGCGGATCGCGTTCAGCCCGGATCGTCCCGTCATAGGCATCCAGCCATAGCCGGGTCTGGCCATGCTGGCGACCGATTTCGCCGCTCTGGCGCAGGCTGACTTCATAGACGTCCTGGGCGATCTCCGGGGTTTTGATCGTCCGCACCTCGGCGCCGGGATAGCGATGCCTGGCCACCTCGACGATCCGATCCAGATCCAGCATCGGGCCGCCGGAAGGGAAGGAAACCAATCCCTTCGGATCGGTTTCCAGCGGGGACAGAAGGTCGATCAGCGGTTCGAGCACGGACCGCTGATAGCCGAAGGCAAAGCCCGTGATGGCCAGCAGGGCCAGGATGGGCAGGCTGTAAAGCCCGCCCAAGCGGTGCAGATCGAGGTTGCGGCGCGCGGGATGGGCCCTGCGCTTGATCGAGAGAACCCGGCGCCATCCCGAGCGGGAACGCGGCCAGGCGAGCATCAGGCCGGCGAAGAGCGACAGGAACAGGATCAGGCCGCCAAGCGCGATGATATGGAAGGCCCAGCGCCCCGCCTCCCGGTCGATCAAGCCGACCAGCAGCGTGGCGTGGATCTCGTAGAGGATGCTCCAGGGCGTCTGTCCCCAGAATCGTTCCCGCACGATGGTTCCATGAACCGGGTCGATCTGGATCTGCAGCGGAGCGAAAAGCTTGTTCGCCGATTCGGCCGGTTTGGGGTAGATCATCCACAGATAATCGTGGCGCGGTCCCGGCAGGCGAACCATCCAGCTTCCAGTGCGCTCCGGATGCGCGGCCTGCACGACTTCGAAAGCCTTTTGCAGAGGGACCGACGGACCCTCGGGAACGGGCGGCAGGCCCCACTCCTCCAGTTCCCAATAAAACACGTTGACCGCACCGGTCAGGCCCAGCAGGGCGAACCAGAGCCCCAGAGCCAGCCCCAGGAAGCGATGCAACCGGCGAGCGGTGCCGTTGCGAACGCGCCGGGCGGCGGAGGGAGGATTCATGGCTCAGAAATAGGCCTTGAGCCGGACATAGCCAGTGCGCGGCTCGCCGGGATAGACCGAGAAGTTGTTGTTGCCGGTGTAATACTCCTCATCCAGCAGGTTTTGCAGGAACAGTTCCGCCTTGAGCTTTGGCGTCAACCAGTAGGCTGCGGATGCGTCCACCGTCGTGTAGGAGTCGAGTTTGTAGCTGTTGGTATCAGTGCCGTAGCGGCTGTCGACGTAATTGGCACCGACGGCGGTTTCCAGGCCCTGTAGCCGGCCGGCAAAGCGATACAGCGTCCAGAGGTTGGCTTGCCAGGGCGCGATGTTACCCAGCCGATTGCCTTCGTCGCCGTCGTTGCTGCGCGTGATCTCGCCGTCGATGTAGGCGAGGCCGCCCTGAACGAACCAGCCGGTGGTGATCTCCTGCAACCATTCCAGTTCGACACCACGTGCGCGCTGCTCTCCGGTCTGGACGCTGAAGTCCGGATCGAAGGGGTCGGTGGTGGTCACGTTCGCGCGGGTGATGTCGAACAGGGCCAGGGTCATCGAGGCGCGATCGCTCTGATGCTTCAGGCCGGTTTCCCACTGGGTAGTGGTTTCCGGTTCGAACGGTTTGCCGCTGCGATTGGTACTGCCGATGACGGCTTCGGTCGTGAAGCCCGTGCCATAGCCGGCGAATAGCGACCAGTCCGGGACGAACTCCCAGGCACTGCCGAGTTGAAAGGAAGTGAGCCGATCGTCGGGACCCTTGCCGCTCTCGCTGGTGAAATCGGGCGCGGAGTGACGCGCTCCGACCAGGGCCGTGATCGTATCGGTGAGATGCATCAGATCCTGAACATAGACACTCGGGGTCTTGCCCTTGCCGCTGAACGTGGTTCGACTGTCCGCGATGGGCGGTGGGGCATCGAGGTAGATCGGCTCGAGCGGGGCGATGGGCGGTGGACTGGCGTAGTTGAACCAATCCCCTCGCCAGCGGTGGTGCTCGTATTCGGCGCCGACCAGGGTCTGATGGCGGATCCGGGCAGTATCGAACTGCCCCTTGAGTTCGAGCTGGAAGGTGTCGGTCTTGTCGCGTTCCTGAAAATCGAAGCGGCCGCTGCGGCTGATGGTGCCGTCGGCCAGGGGCGCGCGCAGACGCATCTGCTGCTGATCGACGTTGAACGCGAAATACTGATAACGCGGACTCAACGTCCAGTGCTCGGCCAGATCGAATTCCAGCCAGGCCTGGACCAGCGGCGCGCTGGTTTCCAGATCGTCGAAAGCCGGTTCGCCGAGATAGGTGCTGCGATCCGGGCGTCCACGGCCGTTCCCCTGGACCGTTCCGATGACGGGCAGGCCCGGATTGGGCAAGCTGCGCCGCTCCTGATACTCGGTCAACAGGAAGGCGCGAACGCCTTCCCCGCGATCCCAGGCCGCGCTCAGCGCGACGTTGTCCCGGTCGATGTCCTGAAAATCGACGAAGCTCCCCGATCGCTCCAGATCCCCAGTCAGCCGCACCTTCAAGGCGTCATCGTCGGCGATCGGGCCGGTGACGTCGAAGCTCGCGCCGTAATCGTCATAGCGCCCGGCCAAAAGCTGTCCGCTCGCCGCAAAGGTCGATTGCGGGCGCTTGGTGACCAAGTTCAGCGTGCCGCCGAGCCCTTCGGCTCCAAAGACAGCGCTGCCGGGTCCCTTGATGATTTCCAGTCGCTCGACGTTGGACAGAGCGGACTGATCGACGTCTTCGAAATAGAGCTGACGAAAGCCGTTGCGGGTGACCGCGGCATCGAAACCGCGAATCTTCCACGAGAAACTGGTGAAGGGCGCGAGTCGGGTATTGCCGACATACGCCGAGGGCACGCGCTTGAGCAGATCTCCCACATCGACCGCGCCGCTGTCCTCGATCAGCGCGCGATCGAGCGTCTGCACACTCTGGGGCACCTCGATCGAAGCGGCCTCGAAGCGCGTAGCGGCGGTGGAGTGCGGGACAATGTAAGTTTCCGTCTCGCTCGCGGCGATCCCCTGCACCGTGACTTCCGGCAGCGTGACTGTGCCCGAATCGCTGGGGGTACGGGATGGTGGCGATGTGTCCCCATCCGCAGCCAAGGACGCCAAGGGGTGCAGGATCAAGCACAGCGCCAACACACGACCGGGCGGGGTTCGCTCAGTAGGTGTGCCGGGTAGATCGGACCCAGATCGGGTCGTTTCGCGGTTGTTGCCATCCATGCTGTGGGCTCCAGAGGGTTGTGGTGTCTCGGCGGCGCAGACCCGGGCGTTGTCTTGCACAACGGGTCATCTAAATCCCCGATTGTTGCAAGGACGCCATGCGGGCCGGAATGCGACAAATCGTCGCAGGGAGAGGTAACGTTTGCGGGGGTCGAGGGCTTTGGTGCGGATGGCGACCGGCGCGGACTTGCTCGATCTTGGCGGTTGCGCCTGACGAGAGGCGGGGTGATCCGTTCGTCGGGGGGTGGCGGCCGGCTGGATGGATCGGCACCGCGACGGTCAATCCGTCGCGGGTCGCGGTGAAGGAGGCATCAGGTGATCGACGATCACGTGTCCGCCGGACACCACCAGGGCCGGGTACTCCAACGGCTTGAAATCCTGCACAGGATCACTCGTGATCGCAATCAGATCGGCCGGCGCGCCCGGCTCGAGGGTGCCGAGCAAGGGAATGCCGAGCAGGCGGCCGGCTTTGGCGGTGGCGGCTTGCAGCACGGCGAGCGCGTCCATGCCGCCCCACTGGCGCATCCGGTTCATTTCCTCGGCGTCGATGCCCCAGGGAATGTCGGGGTGGGCGATCTCGGCGCCGTAGTACAGATCGGCACCGAGCGCAGCCAGGGTTTGCGCGTTCTGCGCGATGCCGGGGCAGCGGGACAACGTGTCGAGCGTGGTGACGATCTTCACCCCTTACGTCACCGCGCGCCGCAACAGGGGCTCGGGAATCGGCGCGCAAGGCAGGTGCGCCCATTCATCCACGCCGGCATCGAGCGCCATGGTCACGCCCTGCGGCTCGGCCAGGTGGGTACAGACCCGGCGATCCAGCCAGTGCGCTTCGGCGACGATGGCCGCGACGATGTCGGCGGACAACAGCGGCCAGTCGGCAGAGGCGCCCTGCGTCCTGTGGTGCGCGGCGTCGTGTCCGGTGGGGGCGGTTCATGGCCATGGGCATGTCCGCCGGCCCATGGGGCGCCGACTTCCCCGCCCGGCTCCAGCGCCACCTTTGGCATGGGCCTACGAGCGGGGCGTGCAGCTGCGCCTGATCCAGCCGGGCAAACCAGAATCCCTAGGCGTTAGGGCCTTAAATCACACACTTGGAGAGTTCATGTATATTCCACCGGGCTTCAATACTGTTACTCCATATTTTTTCGTCAAAGACGCAGAGTCATTTGTTTCATTTCTGGTTAACGGCTTGGGTGGTAGAGAAACATGCCGCACCATGCGACCCAACGGGCTTATTCAGAATGTGATAGTGCAGTTGGGCACATCGGCACTCATGGTGAGTGAAGCTACAGACAATTATCCGGCCATGTGCAGCGCCTTTTACCTTATGTCGAAAACGCGCAGGCTTCGATGCAGCGCGCACTTGAGCATGGCGCAACTCTAGAAATGGCAGTTCAAGACATGCCTTACGGAGATAGACAAGGTGGCGTCAGAGACAAACACGGCAACATCTGGTGGGTCTCTGAGCGCATCGTTCATGAGCCATATACGCCGTAGCTATCGCGTCGGCCCTAACATGGCGTTCGAGAGGGACTTGAAGCGCCCCGGGTTTCGCGGAGGCTGTAAGCTCCCCCGCGTCTTGGACAGCCATAAGTAGAGGTTTCTGCCAGACTAATCCCTGACAGGAAGCGAGATATGCGTCAGTCGAAGTTCACCGAGCGCCAGATTCTGGCGGCCCTGAAGCAGGCCGAGTCGGGCCTACCGGTCAACGACGTGTGCCGGCAGATCGGCGTCAGCCCGGTGACGTTCTAACAAGTGGCGCGCCAAGTACGGCGGCCTGGACGCCTCGGAGCTGTCCCGGATGCGGGAACTCGAGGAGGAGAACGCCAGGCTCAAACAGATGTACGCCGAGCTGAGCCTGCGGGCCCGCGCTATGGAAGTGGTGATCGCAAAAAAGTTCTGAGCCTCGACCACAAGCGGCAGTTGGTGGGGCAGCTGGTTGAAGCCGAAGGCACCAGCGTATCTATGGCCTGCGATGTCGTGGGCCTTGAGCGCAGCAGTTGGTACGCGGTGCCGCAACGCAAGCCGAAGCCGGAAGACCTGCTGATCGCGGAGTTCCTCCGGCAGTGCGTGGAGAAGCGTCCGCGACGCGGCTTTTGGAAGTGCTACAAGCTGGCCCGCCGCACGGGCTTCGTCTGGAACCACAAGCGCATGTATCGCGTTTACCGGCAGATTGGCCTGTATTTGCGCCGCCGCATGCGTTACCGGCCGAGGGACACGCTGATGAGCGGACAGGTCTTCCGCACGCTGAACCTGATCGACGAGTTCAACCGTGAGGCGCTGGCCATTGAGATTGATCTCTCCATGCTCGCCGAGCGTGTGATCCGAGTGCTCGACCAGGTGAAGGCCTGGCGCGGGCGCTGCCGATGATGATCCGCGTCGACAACGGGTCGGAGTTCGTGGCGGAAGCCTGGCGGAATGGGGCGAGCAGAACAGCGTGCTGCTGCACTTCATCCCCAAGGGCAGCCCGCAGAGCAACAGCTTGATCGAGCGGTTCAACCGCAGCTTCCGGGAAGACATCCTAGACTGCTGCCTGTTCGAGTCGCTGGACGAGGTCCGGGATGCCGCGTGGGAATGGCTGCTCGAATACAACGAGAAGCGCCCGCACGACAGCCTCGACGACATGACCCCGCTGGAATACCGGCGGCAGTACGAGTCACAACAGGCGAAAGTCTCTACGAACTGATGTCCAGTTGACGGGGGAGCTTACAGCTCGACTTGACCTCAGCGATCCGGCAGGACGATATTCAGCTCCAGGATATCGCAATCGCCTTGATGATCCACTTCGACCTTCACGGCATCGTCACTCACGGTGACGTAGCGCCGCACGACCTCCAGAAGATCGCGTTGCAAGTTCAGGAAGTAATCTGGGCGCTGGCTTTCGCGGCGCTGATGGGCGACCACGATCTGCAGGCGCTCTTTCGCGACCGAGGCGCTGGATTTGCTGGAGGAGCGGAAGAAACTCAGGATACCCATGGTTCAGCCTCCGAACAGCCGCCGCAGAAAGCCTTTTTCTTCTTCCACGAAACGCAACGGGCGTGATTCGCCGAGATAACGGGCGACGGTATCGCCATAGGCTTGGCCGGCCTCGCTCTTGTCTTCCAGGATGACCGGCGTGCCGGCATTGGAACATTGCAGCACGCTCGGCGATTCGGGGATGACGCCCAACAGCGGGATCGAGAGGATTTCCTGCACGTCCTGCAAGCTCAGCATCTCGCCCTTGCTGACGCGTTTGGGCGCATAGCGGGTGATGATCAGGTGCTCGTTCACCTTTCCTTCCTGTCGCTCGGCCCGGCGCGTCTTGCTGGCGAGAAGACCCAGCACGCGATCCGAATCGCGCACCGAGGAAACTTCCGGATTGGTGACCACGAGGGCGTCATCGGCGAAGTACATGGCCAAATGCGCGCCCTTCTCGATGCCGGCCGGGGAATCACAGAGGATGTAATCGAACTCGCGCGACAGTTCCTCCAGCACGCGGCCGACGCCATCCTGCGTCAGCGCGTCCTTGTCACGTGTTTGCGAGGCGGCGAGGATGGAGAGATTCGGCAGGCGCTTGTCGCGGATCAGCGCCTGACCCAGCGTAGCTTCGCCATGGATGACGTTGACGAAGTCATATACCACGCGCCGCTCGACGCCCATGATGAGGTCAAGGTTGCGCAGGCCGACGTCGAAGTCCACGACGGCGGTCTTGAAGCCTCGCAGGGCCAGACCAGTTCCAAAGGCGGCCGAGGTGGTGGTTTTTCCGACCCCACCTTTGCCAGAGGTCACCACGATGATGCGTGCCAAGGCTGATGCTCCTCGATCGTTCAGTCAAAAAATGAAAGCGGCACGGCTGTCACAGCGGCAGGACGTGCAGATTTTCCCCATCCAGATGGATTTGAACGGGCTGGCCACGCTGGGCAGGCTCGAGATCCTCCGCCAGGCGGTAGTAACCGGCGATGGAGATCAATTCCGCCTCCAGTGAGCGGCAGAAGATGCGCGCGGCGCGATTGTCGCGCAGCCCCGCCAGGGCGCGGCCCCGCAGGGGACCGTAGACATGGATATTGCCTTCGGCCAGCAACTCGGCGCCGTGGCTGACGGCGCCGACGACGATCAGATCGCCCTTGGCATAAATCTGCTGACCGGAGCGCACAGGCTCGGTGACCAAGCGGGCTGTCGCCGGTATCTCGATGATCTCTGATTTGGCTTCGATGGCTGGTGCGCGACTCTCGCCCAGTATGCCGAGCCCCATTGCCCTTGCTTCATTCTCGCGGGCCGAACCTGCTCCTCTGATCGCGATGGGAACGAGCTCCAGGTCCCGAAGCATGGTGATCAGTTCCCGAAGGTGCCATGGCTGCTTGGCGATGGCTTGTACATCGACGATCACCGAGGCGCCTCGGAAGAACTCCGCCGCCTGGTCGATGCGGCGCGCGAGCTCAGCGCGCAGACGTGCGGTGTCGGCATCGAATATCTTGAGCACCGTGAACGTGAATCCGCTTCCCTTGAGTTCGCAGATCAAGGGCCGGGTCGCGGCCGACGGAGTGCTAGACATGCAGGGCTCCCGGCAAATTTGTCAGGACAATAACAACAAAAACCAGCACCTGCTGAATACTCGTGCGGCTTCTTACAGGCGCCCGGCGGTGGCGCGGCCCCGTCCGAAATGCCATGCGAGAACAATCGCGAGCACCAAGGCCCCTAGCGCGGCTGCAGCAGTTTCGCCGTTGTAGCCGGGCTGATAAGGCGCTATGGCGCCCAGCAGCAAGGCGCCGCCCAGGAAATTGGCGAAACCCCACAGCACATTGGTCACAGGCGAAGAATCACCAACACCTGGCGGATGGGCAAACGGGGTCGGAAACGGCCGGCCAGACATCCCGTGAATGAAGTGGGGGATGCCGTTGGCGAGAAACAAACCCGCTAGAAAGCGCACCAGCAAAAGGCTCCATGCCATGGCGGTCACTCTTTGTAGGTCTACTCTGATGATCCGGGGAGAGTCAGCTCAGGATCGACTTTCCCCGAATCTCGATTTTTTCTGGCGTGACCTTGAGATCATAGATGATCGGGACCCCAGTTGGGATTTCGAGATCCATGATATCCGCATCCGAAATGCCTTCGAGATCCTTGGTGAGTGCACGCAGCGAATTGCCATGCGCCGAAATCAGCACTTGTTTACCGGCCGAGAGCTCTGGGCGAATGTGCCGCTCGAAGTAGGGGCGCACACGCTCACAGGTGTCCTTGAGGCTTTCGCCGTGCGGCGGTGGGGTGTCGTAGCCGCGCCGCCATTGTTTGAACAGGGTCTCGCCGTGACGCGCTAGCACCTCATCCTTGTTCAGTCCCTGCAGGTCGCCGTAATGGCGTTCCGCCAGCGCCGTCACGTGCAGGTAGACCGGGAATTCGTGCTTTGCCGGTCGGTAGGACTCGCGTGGCAAGGTGCCTTCGGCCGGGAGGAAAATAGGCGTCCGGCCGCTGCGATTCTCACGCAGCACGACCTGAAGGGTGGTGATGGCGCGCTGCAGATGGGACGTGAAAGCAACATCAAAGGCTCGATCGGCGAGCAGGTGACCGGCTCGGGCCGCCTCGTTCCAACCGTCAGCCGCCAAGGGTACGTCGACCCAGCCGGTGAATCGGTTCTCGGCATTCCAGACGGATTTTCCGTGCCGGATCAGAATCAAGCTGGCCTGCATGGGGGTCCTTTCTAAACGATGAAGGGGATCGGCTAATGTGGCATTGTAAGACAACCGATAAGGTTGCAGAAGCGCAAGTGTCGGGACGCCGGATGTCTAGCACCGGCAATGACTTTGTCAGATTCAGAGATGTCAGTGATAAATTGGAACACGCGCCTTCTGGCCGCGGCAGTCAGCGCTGCTTTCGTGTTGACTACGTTGAGCGCGATCTTCGTCGCCAGCATCTTGCATGTAGATGTCTGCCAGGAATGTGGTGTACGACTCGACTTCGTGCTGTTTGGCGCCACCATCGCCGGCCCGACGCTCCCGTTGTGGCCGGTCGTGGCGGCAGGGATCCTGTATGCGGTCGTGTTCCCGAAACGGTGGACGCGGTTGGCGTGGACCGCATTGCCCATCGGGCTGATGCTGCTGGGAGACGGCCTGCATCATGCGCTATCGATCTGGGCGGGCTGGCTGGTGACGGTTCCGCACGGACTGGCGTTGACCTGGACCGGCAGCGGCGGCGTCCATCCGACCTGTGGCGGCAATCTGTTGGCGACGGCAGGATTGACCGCCGGCATCGCCTGGCTGGCTAAGAAAACGGTCTTCGATGCCTTGACCGAGACGCCAGAGGATCTTATGGCCGGTCGCGCTGAATGAGGGACCGGTAGCGCAACCATGCTTCTTTGGGCGAGCGATCTGGCCGGAGCAGGCCGAAATGGGCTTCGCGTCCGGCTTCCTCCGGATTGTCCAGGTACTGATAGAAAAAGATCCCCTTTGCGCCGGCCTCGCGACTGGCCTTGCTGACGGCTTCCAGATAGTCGGCCTGGAGCCGTTCAGTCCAGGGCGGTGCTTCGGTGTGTAGCCCGGTTTCCAGGATGATCACGGGGCGCCCTTCACCAGCGCGTCGTGCGCGAGCAATTTGATCCTTGATGCGATCGGTCAGTCTGAGATCGGGGATGAAACCGACCGGATAGGTGTGCACGCCAATGCTATCGTAGTTAATCAGGCGGTTCATGCGCTCGATGCTGGGCTCAAAGACGGCTAGCGGCGTAATGCTGATCATGACCTCTGCCCCGGGAGCCTCCCGGTGGACCGCGCCGGCCAGAACTTGCATCACGCGGTCCATGAACTCGGGTGTCCAGACGCCAACGCGCCAGCCGATCAGCGCATGCACATTGGGAATATTGAACTCGTTTTCCAGTGCAAAGCTCTGGATGCGGTCGGCAAAATGTCTCACCGTCGCATCGGCATATCTGCCCAGAGCAGCTAAATAGGCGTCTTCGTCGAGATCGCGCGTCCAGGGCGGGGCGATGGGGCGATTGCCGTTGTAGCCGGCGCCGAGTTTGCCGACAATCTTGAGTCCGCGGTGATGGGCCGCGTCGATGATAGGGTCGAGGGCTGAAAAGTCGAGTGCCGCCTCCGGCGTGGGTTGAATGACATACCAGGCGAGATCGATGCTGAGCCAGCCGATGCCTGCGTCTGCCATGCGATCGATGTCGGCCGGTGTCAGCGCGTAGCCCGGCAAGGCAATGTGATAGGCGACGAGACCCCAGCGAAAATCGCGGGATGAGCGGGGCCCATCAGGGGCGGGCTGTGCCGGCGAGGTCTGGGTAGCGGCCCAAGTCAGGCACAGGCAGGCAGCGATGATCAGCCGGTGCTTGAAGCGTCGTGTTCGGCGAAGTTTCAGGTTGATCATGATGCCTCTGGCGCAAAGCAAAGCTCATGCGCCGGCTTGGCATGCGAGCGACTGCGGTAGCGGCGTCATGAGCCATACCGGATGCAGCCACGGGGCCGCATCCGGTGGGTGGCGTCAGGCCGCGGCCGCCATCAGGTCGGCGTAGCGCTTGAGGTGATAGTCCGTGGTGCCGAACTGCGCGCAGAACATCGTCAAGCGGCGGAAGTAGTGACCGATGTCGAGTTCCTCGGTCATGCCGATGCCGCCGTGCATCTGTACGGCCTGCTGGGCCACGAGCCGCGCCTTTTCACCGACGAACTGCTTCGCTGCCGAAACCGCCATGCGCCGTGCGATGGGGTCCTGGTCACTCACCTTCAGACTGGCCATCAGCACCATGGAGCGACAGGCTTCCACGGCCGTGAACAGGTCGACGGCTCGGTGCTGCAGAGCTTGGAAGGAGCCGATGGGCACGCCGAACTGTTTGCGCGTTTTGAGGTAGTCCACCGTCTTGCGCATGGCTGACTGCATGGCGCCCAGCGCGTCGGCGCAGGCCGCGACAATCGCATGATCCACCGCCTCGTCGAGCAACTCGAAACCCGCTCCCTCACTGCCGACCATGGCATCCACGCCGACCTCGACCTTGTTCAGGCGGACGTTGCCTGCACAACCGCCGTCCATGGTGCGGAAGCCCTGGATCTCGACGCCCGGCGCCTTGGCATCGACCAAGAACAGGGAGATTCCCTGGGGATCGAGGCGATCGCCGTCGGTGCGCGTCGAGACGATGAGCACATCGGCTGTGGGCGCACCCAGCACCACGGTCTTCTCGCCCGAGATCACATAGCCGTTTCCGTTCTTCTCGGCGCGGGTCTGGACATCGGCGGGATTGAAGCGGCTTTCACGCTCGGTATAAGCCACGGTGAGCAGTTTCTCGCCGCCGATCAGCGCCGGCAGCAGGGCTTTCTGTTGAGCAGCGCTGCCGCCGCGCGCGATCAGGCCGCCCGCCAGCACCACGGCAGTGAGGTAGGGTTCCAGTACCATGCCGGCACCAAAGGCTTCCATCACCTGTACGATGTCGACCATGCCTCCACCCAGGCCACCCTGGTCTTCGGAGAAGGGAATCCCTAGCCACCCCATGTCGGCGAACTGGCGCCAGTGCTCGGGGCTGAAACCGTTCTCGAGAGCCAGCACTTTTTTGCGAGCATCAAAGCTGTAGTCGTTGCGAATGAACTTGTCGACTGCGTTGCGAATGAGCTTTTGTTCGTCTGAAAGATTGAAATCCATCGGGGTGCATCCTTACTTGAAGTTCAGGCCAAGGACCATCTTGGCGATGACGTTTTTCTGCACCTCATCGCTGCCGCCGTAGATGGTGGCAGCACGGGTGAAGGCATAGCGCGTCATGGTGGTAGCAAATTCCTCTGGCCCCACAGTGCCTTCCGTTTTCCAAGGCCAGGCGTACTGACCAGACAGCTCCACGCCGAGCTCGGAGAGCTGCTGTTGCACCGCGGTGCCGTCGAGCTTGAGCAGAGAGGACTCTGGCCCAGGGGCCTTGCCAGCGGCAGTGGCAGCCAGCGTACGCAGATTGGTGTACTCCAGCGCCAGCAAGTTGATCTCGGCCTTGGCCAATTTCTGGCGCAGATTCGCGTCATTCATCAGCGGTTCGCCATTTGCGCCGTTCTGGCGCGCCATGCGCTTGAGGTTGGCCATGTGCACCTTGCTGTCGGCGACGCCGGCGATGGTGGTGCGCTCGTGGGTGAGCAGGTACTTGGCTACAGTCCAGCCCTGGCCTTCCTTGCCGACCAGATTCTTCTTCGGCACCCGCACGTTGGTGAAGAAGGTTTCGTTGAGATGGTGCTCGCCGTCGATGGAGACGATTGGGCGCACTTCGATTCCGGGGGTGTCCATGTCGATCAGCAGGAAAGAGATACCTTCCTGCTTCTTGCCTTCGGTGCTGGTGCGCACCAGGCAGAAGATGCGGTTGGCCCAGTGACCGTAGGTGGTCCAGATCTTGGAGCCGTTGACGATGTAGTCATCGCCGTCCGAGACTGCCATGGTTTTGAGGCTGGCAAGGTCCGAACCGGCGCCGGGTTCGGAGTAGCCCTGGCACCACCAGTCCTCACAGTTGCGGATCCGGGGCAGGTAATAGTCCTTCTGCTCCTGCGTGCCGTAGGCCATCAACACCGGACCTAGCATGATGATGCCCATGGACAGACCGATCGGCGCATTGGCGCGGGCGCGTTCCATGTCGAAGATGTAGCGCTGGGTGGGTGTCCAGTCGGGCCCCCCGTACTCCTTGGGCCAGTTCGTTACTAACCAACCTTGATTGTTGAGGATGCGCTGCCAGGCGACCAGTTCGTCTTTCGAGAGCATGATTCCGAGTTCGGTCTTGCGCTTGAGCTCGGCCGGCAGGTTTGCGGCGAACCAGCTTCGCACCTCCTGTTGAAAGGCCAGTTCCTCGGGGGAAAAGTCGATGTTCATTCGTGCTCCTTGCGGTCAGGTGGGAACACCGCCGGTTCATCGGGCGGTGATGGGGATGCGCCGACGCCGTTGCCGGATAATCGTTCGTCGATAGCCGAGCATTTTATCGGAAAGTGAGCAAAGGCGGGCAGGCCACTCTAGTGTCTGGCTCCGTTCATGCCGGCAGCAACAGGCGAGGCGAGGCCAAGCCTGTGGGGCTCGGCTTGCCATCGTCTCGACGGTACGGCGGGCGCGGACGCAAAGGGATATGCTGGTTCCGTGTCCACCAATCGCGGTGGATGTTCTCGCTGAGATGACGGGAGACCGACGTGGTTCATGTTTGCGCGCATCGCGGTGCCATCCTTTACTTCGTCACCGACCCCGGCGAGGGGGACGACCCGGCGGCGCATGTCTACCACGAGGACGGACTGCTCGTGATCGACAGTGGACACGTTGCGGCCGTTGGTCCGGCGGCGACGCTGCTGCCGCAGCTATCGCCGGCCGTCACGGTCACCGAGCATGCCGACGCCCTGATCATGCCCGGCTTTGTCGACGCGCATATTCATTTTCCTCAGACCGATATGATCGCCTCGGGCGGTCGCGACCTGCTGGACTGGCTTGCACGCTACACCTATCCCGCCGAGCGCCGCTTCGGGGATCCAGGCTACGCCCGCGCGGTCGCCGATTTCTTCATCAACGAGCTGCTCGCGAACGGCACGACGACGGCGCAGGTGCTAGGCAGCGTACACGCCGCATCGGTTGACGCGGTCTTCGCAGCGGCCGTGGAGCTGAATCTGCGTTTGATCGCCGGCAAAGCGCTGATGGACCGGCATTGCCCGGCAGATTTGTGCGACACCGCCGCCAGCGGCGAGCGGGACACCCGGGCACTGATCGAACGTTGGCACAACCGCGATCGGCTGCGCTACGCCATCACGCCGCGTTTTGCGCCGACCTCGACCGAGGCGCAACTGACCAGTGCCGGCCGGCTGGCAGCCGAGTTTCCGGATGTGCATGTACACAGCCACCTTGCAGAGAATCTCGCCGAGGTTGCCTGGACGCGAGAACTGTTTCCCTGGAGCCGCAGCTATACCGATGTCTACGACCACTACGGCCTGCTACGGCCGCGGGCCGTCTATGCCCATGGCATCCATCTGAGCGATCAGGACCGCCAGCGCCTGGCCGAAACCGGCACCTGGATTGCCCATGCGCCCAGCTCCAATCTGTACTTGGGCAGCGGCCTGTTCGATTTCGCTGCGAGCGACGCCGCGCAGTTGCGTTATGCCATCAGTACCGACGTCGGTGCCGGCACGAGTTTCAGCCTGCTGCGCACCCTTGGGGACGCCTACAAGGTGGCGCAACTGCAGGGGCAGCGACTGTCGCCCTTGCGGGCGTTCTATCTGGCCACACTGGCCGGCGCGCGGGCGCTGGACATGGATCACTGCATCGGGACGTTTCGCCCCGGGGCCGAGGCCGATTTCATCGTGCTCGATCTGGCGGCGACTCCGTTGATCGCGCGACGTTGTGCGCAGGCGGCGACGCTCGCCGAGCGATTGCAGATCCTGATGACGCTCGGCGACGACCGCTGCATCCGCCTGACGCATGTGCTGGGTCGGCCGGTCGCAGGTACGGCCCATCGTGCGCGGTCCTGACCGGTCGCTGCTTGCCGTACGAGCCAAGGCGCGGCGAACGAGCGCACACGATCACACGGCCGTCGCCGCCACTTCCCATGGCGCCTCGCCGGCCAGGGCGGCCTGCAGGTGACGGATCAGCGCGCTCAGGCGGCGTGTCGCATCCCTGACGATTACACAGACCCCCGCCGCTCCCCCCTGTTCATGGCCCGTGCCGTTCTGCAGGCCTTGATCAAGGAGCATGAGCAAGCCAGCCAAGGAGCCCGTACACCATGATGATTGCCTTGCACAAGAACGCCCGCACCACCCTAGCGATACGCGCCGAGATGGCCTCTAGCAAGGAGAGTGCACGGGTGCTTGCCAAGCGTTACGGTGTCACCGAGGCCACCGTCTACAAGTGGAAAAAGCGCGACACCTGCGTCGATCGCTCCCACACCGCCTGCAAACCACCTTGACGCCCGCACAGGAAGCCGTCGTCGTGCACCTGCGCCGCAGCCTCTGGCTGCCCC
>DATLZY010000102.1:0-19613 GCA_035573755.1 Candidatus Acidiferrales bacterium | reverse complement strand
CAAGCGGCGCAACGCGAGCGGTTGTTCCGTCGCCTGAAGGGCTTCCGCCGCATCTTCGCCCGCTTCGAGAAGCTCGACGTGATGTTCACCGCGTTTATCCATTTCGCCCTGATCGCCAATGCGCTCAGATAGCGTTAACGGCCTTAAAAGCGGGGGGACGTCGGGGCAAGCGCGAGGAAGTCGATGCTGGCCAGCGCGATGGGCTGACGACCAGCGAGCGCGAGCGACTCAAGCAACTGGAACGCGAGAACAAGGAACTGCGCCGGGCCGTTGTCCTTGACCCATGCTGACAATCCGCGCATGCCCACTTACGGCGGCGGAGCACCAACGGATGGGGGCGCATCGGCTTTTTGAGGGCGAAGCGGCTCGCCGCTGATCTCGGCACGCAACCTCGGCAATGCTTCGGGATGCTCGCGCTGCAAATAGGTGATGAGTCCTTCGCGGATGGCGCAACGCAAATCCCACGCCTCGGGGGCGTTGCGTGCGCTCATCAGGGCGCGGAGTTCGATGACCCGTTCGCGGCTGTCGGTCACCTGCAGGACGTTGACCTTGCCGTCCCAGAGTGGATGCGCCGCCAGCAGCCGTGTGAGTTCGGCGCGCAGCGGTTCCAGAGGCACGGCGTAATCGGTGTACAGGAAGACGCTGCCGATCAATTCGGCCGAGTTGCGCGTCCAGTTCTGGAATGGTTTTTCGATAAAGTAGTTGATCGGTAGGACGAGGCGCCGCCAGTCCCACAGCCGCACCACGACATAGGTCAGCGTGAGCTCCTCGATCCATCCCCATTCGTTCTCGACGATGACGGCATCGTCGATGCGGATGGGCTGGGTCAGGGCGATCTGAAAGCCCGCCAGGAGGTTGCCCAGGATCTTCTGGGCGGCGAAACCGACCACCAGACCCAGGATGCCGGCGGAAGTCAGCAGACTGGTGCCGAGTTGGCGGGCGCCGTCGAACAGCATCAGTATCGATGCCCCAGCGATCAGCATGACGAGAAAGATACCCAGCTTGCGCAGGAAGGAAAATTGGGTGCGGATGCTGCGCGCCTGCAAGTTGTCGGCGACGTGGATGGGGTAGCGGATGGCGACCAGCCGATCCATCACGTTGAGTGCGCGGATCAGCACCCAGGCCACGGTGATGATGAGCAGCATCGAGACGACCAACTTGACCACGGCTGTGTAGCGCGGCGCCGTCGGCAACAGAGGGCGCGCCAGCAGCAGCGCGATCAACGGGAGGATCAACTGCAGGCCGTTGGCCAGTACGGGAATGAACAACGACTCCAGCGTCGAGTCCTGCCGCTGACCCCAGCGTTCGGCATAGTGTGCCAGGCGTCGGGCGATGCGGTAGAGCACCCAGAACGTCCAGAGGAAAAGCAGACCGTCTCGCAGCTTCTCGAGCGGTACGAGCAGCGTGAGCCCGGTCTGGGTCTCGAGCGTCCGCAGCAATGGCTGGACCGACAGATAGACGCCGACCACGCCGATGGCGCTCACGACGGGGGCGCGGGAGGCGACCAGAATCTCGCGGATGATTTGTCGCAGTTCCGGCGGCGAGGCGGGCGCCTGGTGACTGAGGCCGTTGGCCGGGCGCAGCAGGCGATGCAGCAGCGCCGCCACCAGGACCGTGATGCCGAGGCTGACAGCAGTCATGAGCCACATAGTCAGTGGAATCTGACGTACACTATCCATCGGTTCCGGTATCCTCCGCTTATGGCGATGCTGCGCATCAGGCCACCAGACGCAACAGGCCCTGCACGGGGATGCCGAGCCATGTGGGGCGGTTGTTCAACTCATAGCGGATTTCATAGAGGCATTTTTCGATCAGGAACAAGCGCAACAAGCGCTGCATGACGTTTTTGTCCTTGGGGAAGGTCGCGGCGCCTGCCATGGTGTTGCGGTAGCCTTCCAGAAAGGCGGCCGCGGTTTTCTGTTCCCAGGCGCGCACGGCCGGTTCCAGTCGCAGTCGATCGGCCGGCCGTTCCGTGGTGCTCTGCGCCAGCGCCACCATGCCGGCGTAGTCGAAGGAGCGCAACAGGCCCGCGACGTCCCGTAGTGGCGAGTGTTTGGCGCGCCGTTCCGCCAGCGGGCGGGCCGGTTCGCCTTCGAAGTCGGTGATGACGAAATCATCGGCGACCAGCAGCACCTGCCCCAGATGGTAGTCGCCGTGATAGCGGCTGCGCATGATCGTCGTGTGAGGCAGGGCGGCCGGCTCCAGCGCGTCCAGAAGGCCCTCGCGCCGGGCCAGCAGGCGAAGACTGCATTCGCGGATCGCCTCGGGCAGCCGATCGAGCGCTTGCGCGAGGGCGTCCAGGGTGGCCGTTGCTTCCCCACCTACCGCGCTGAACCATCCATCCCGTTCGGCGGCGCTGACCGGCTCCGGATCGAACGCGGGATCTCCGGTGACCTGCGCGAAACACTGGTGAAGTTCCGCCGTGCGCCGGCCCAGGTTGTACATCTGATGCGTGAAAAAAGCGTGCTGACTGGCGGCGTCGTCATCGGCGGTTTCCGCTGGCGATTCGGACAGAACACGCTCGAGATAGCCCACCGTGTAGTCCCAGGCTGATCCCTGGTTGCTGAGGAAAGGCTGCAGGATCGCGAGGGTCAGACGATCGCCCGAAGGCGCTTGGTATTCGAGCGTTCCGGCCAGGGGCACGATGTGGCGATAACGGGCATGTTGCGTGAGAAATGCGCCGACCTCGACTTCGGGGTTGATTCCATACTGCAGCCGGCCGTATGCCTTCAGGAACAGTCGTTCGCCAAACAAGACCGCAATGTTGCTTTGCTCGAGCGCGGGATGATGGACGGGCTCCTGTAGCGCGCTGGGCAAATCGTCGATGATGTCGGTCGTCTGGAACCGCAAAACACCGTGACCCAGTGGAACTTCGCGTCTCCGCCCCATCGCCGCCACCAGCGCGCGGCAAAAGGCAGGATCGCCGTAGGCGCTGTAAAGGATGCCCATGCGCGCCTTTTCACGCACGCGCGCCATGGTCCAAGGCAGCAAGCCGTGCAGTTTATCCTCGGTGAGTTCGTCTTCCCAGGCCAGGGCGAGCGGCAGGAAATATTGCTGCGGTTCGCCTTCGGTGAAATGCACGTCGATGAGCGCCAGCAACCAGCACCCGCCACCGTCGCGCCATTCGCTCTGTTCGGCAATGTCGATGCGAGCGATGCTGAGGCCCTTGCCCGCGAACCAGCGTTTGTCCATGAGGTAGGGTGCCAGGATCTGCTGCTGGAACTGGGTCTGGGTCCGGCTTTCGATGGCCCGCCGTACGGGACTGACGAGCGCGCGCGCGCCGAAGAAGGTCAGCCAGCCATCCGTCAGCACCAGGACCGGCAGTTCACGGCCCGGTAGACGATCCTGATGCCATGTGGGCGCATCGACATCCAGCGCCAGCCGGAAACCATAATAGCCGTAGCCTTTCAGAGTGAGCAGATACGGCAGATCGCCGATCGGCGGGAAGGGCGTATGGCCCAGCAGCTCGACAGGGACGTGCTGCCGGTATTCGCCAAGGTCCAGTTCGACCGGCTGGGCGGTGCGCGAGAGATTCACCACGCACAGGATCTTCTCGTCCTGCCACTCACGCACATAGGCAAGGATCTTGCGGTTGCCGGGTGAAAGGAACTTCAGCGTGCCGTTGCCGAAGGCCCGATAGGTCTTGCGCGCCGCAATCAGTCGCCGCGTCCAGTGCAGCAGCGAGGACGGATTGCGCAGTTGCGCTTCGACGTTGATGGTCTGGTAGCCATAGATCGGATCCATGACCGGCGGCAGGAACAGGCGCTGCGGGTCGGCGCGGGAAAACCCGCCGTTGCGGTCGGACGTCCATTGCATCGGGGTGCGTACGCCGTTGCGATCGCCGAGATAGACGTTGTCGCCCATGCCGATTTCGTCGCCGTAATACAGGATCGGTGAGCCCGGTAGGGTCATAAGCAGGAAATTCATCAGCTCGATCTTTTCCCGGTTGTTGTCCATCAGCGGAGCCAGCCGGCGCCGGATACCGACGTTGAGCCGGGCGCGCGGATCCACCGCGTACATGGTGTACATGTAGTCGCGCTCGCGGCTGGTGACCATTTCCAGCGTCAGCTCGTCATGGTTGCGCAAGAAGATCGCCCACTGACAGTTGTCCGGGATGTCCGGGGTCTGCGCCATGATTTCCACGATAGGGTGCCGGTCTTCTTGGGCGATGGCCATGTATAGGCGCGGCATGAGGGGGAAATGATACGCCATGTGGCATTCATCGCCTTCCCCGAAATACTCACGCACGTCCTCCGGCCACTGGTTGGCTTCGGCGAGCAGCATGCGGTTGGGGTAGTTGGCATCGATCACGGCACGGATTTTCTTGATGACCGCATGGGTTTCAGGAAGGTTTTCGTTGTCCGTTCCCTCGCGCACGCACAGATACGGAATGGCGTCGAGGCGCAGGCCATCGACGCCCATGTCGAGCCAGAAGCGCATCACGCGGATCACGGCGTTCACCACGGCCGGATTGTTGTGGTTGAGATCCGGTTGGTGGGAGAAAAAACGGTGCCAGTAATAGGCCTGTGCCACCTCGTCCCAGGCCCAGTTGGATTTTTCGGCGTCGGTGAAGATGATGCGCGTGCCCTCGAATTTCTTGTCGGTATCGCTCCAAACGTAGAAATTCCGCTTGGACGACCCCGGCGGTGCGCGGCGGGCGGCCTGGAACCAGGGGTGCTGATCCGAGGTATGGTTGATCACCAGTTCGGTGATCACCTTGAGGTGGCGTCTATGCGCCTCGCGGATGAAATGCTTGAACTCGGCACGGGTGCCGTACTGGCGGTCGACGTTGCGGTAGTCGGAGATGTCGTAGCCGTCGTCCCGGAACGGCGAGGGATAAAAGGGCAGCAGCCACAGCGTATTGACGCCCAGATCCTGCAGATAGTCGAGCTTTTCGGTCAGCCCGCGGAAGTCGCCGATGCCGTCGTTGTCGGCATCGCAAAATGCCTTGACGTGCAGTTCGTAGATGATCGCATCCTTGTACCACAGGGGGCTGTTCCACCATTCCAGCAGGGCATCGGACGGGGTAGAGGCGGGGATGATTCCGGGTTCCATGCTGCGTTCTCCACTCGGACGGTCTTATTGGAAGTAATCGAAATCCCGCTCGCTGCGCAGGCGGCGGCGCAGCCGGAGGATGTGGATCGGAGCGGACTGCGGGTCGAGACGCACGAACTGGCGCGCGCCCTGCCACAGGAATCGCGCATTGGATAACAGGTCGTGCGCCTGAAAGGAATCGCTGGCGCTTATCGCGAAGGTTTCCAGTGGCAGTTCGATCCAGCCCGACTGCACGTGGTGCGGATCGAGGTTGGCAACCATGACCAAAAGATTGTCCTGTCCGTCCGCGGTCAGGCCGGCCTTGCTGTAGCAAAGCAGCAGATCGTTGTCGACCGCATGAAAGCGCAGGTTCCAGTCTTGCTGGAGCGCGGGGTTTTCCCTGCGGATGCGGTTCAGTCGGGTGATGAACGGGGCCAAACTGTCGGGGCGGTTGAGATCCCATTGGCGCAACTGGTATTTCTCCGAGTCTAGATATTCCTCGCTGCCGGGTTCGCGTGCCTGATGTTCGAGCAGTTCGAAGGCCGGGCCGTAAATGCCGTAATTCGCGCCGAGGGTGGCGGCCAATGCTGCTCGTAGCATGAAGGCCGGCCGGCCACCGTATTGCAGGAACTCCGGCAGGATGTCCGGCGTATTCGGCCACAGGTTGGGCCGGAAATATTCGCGCGACTCATGCTCGGTCAGTTCGAGCAGATAATCCGTGAGCTCCTGCTTGGTGTTGCGCCAGGTGAAGTAGGTGTAGGACTGGCTGAAGCCCAACTTGGCCAGCCGGTGCATGATGCTCGGCCGAGTGAAGGCCTCTGAGAGGAAGATCACCTCCGGGTGGAGCTGTTTGATTTCATGGATCAGCCATTCCCAGAAGGCGAATGGCTTGGTGTGTGGATTATCGACCCGGAAGATGCGCACCCCCTGCTCGATCCAGAAGGTGAAGATGCTCTTGAGTTCCGCCCATAGCGCCTGCCAGTCGTCGGTCTCGAAATCGAAGGGATAGATGTCCTGGTATTTCTTAGGCGGATTTTCCGCATACTGGATCGAACCGTCGGGGCGATGGCGGAACCACGCGGGATGTTCGTGCACATAGGGGTGGTCCGGCGAGCACTGCAGGGCGATGTCCATCGCGACCTCGAGGTTCACCTCGCGCGCAGCCGTAAGGAGATCACGGAAATCGTCCAAGGTGCCGAGCGCCGGATGTATCGCCTTGTGCCCGCCTTCCGGGCCGCCGATGGCCCACGGCGAGCCGACGTCCTCGGGCGTCGCCACGAGGGCGTTGTTGCGGCCCTTGCGGAAGGTGCGCCCGATCGGGTGGATGGGCGGCAGGTAAACCACGTCGAAGCCCATGGCGGCGATGTCGGGCAGGCGCGCGGTGCAGTCCGCGAAGGTGCCGTGGACCCCGGCGGTCGGGTTGCAGGAGCGGGGAAAGAACTCATACCAGCTCGAGAAGCGCGCCCGCACCGGATCGACCGTCACGCGCAGAGGTGGGGACTCCTGAACGAATCGGCGTTCGGCATGACGCGCCATCAGTTGCTGGAGTGTGGGGTCACCCGCCAACGCTCGGCCTTCAGCGGCGCCGGCGCTGGCCAGTTGCTCGGCGCAGGCCAGGAGCGCATCGCCGTCGGGACCGTCAGCATGCCGCCCGGCGTCGCTCACCAACAGGGCGCCGCTTTTGAGCGCGAGCGTGATGTCCGCCGTATCGGTCCGGCGCAGGAAGTCATGACGCCAGGTCAGGAACAGGTCGATCCAGGCCACAACGGTGTATTCGTAAGTCCCGATCTGGTCGACCGTGAAGGATCCCTGCCAGCGGTCGTTGGACAGAGTCTGCATCGCAGTCTCGGTCCAGTCGGTGTCCGTCGCGCGGCGGTAACGGACGGCTGCGCTGATGCGGTCATGGCCGTCGCAAAAAATGGATGCCGAGACATCGACCCGCTCGCCGATGACCCGCTTGATGGCAAAGCGCCCCGCGTCGACCTCGGGCCGCACGCGCTCGATG
This sequence comes from Candidatus Acidiferrales bacterium, assembly GCA_035573755.1. Taxonomy (GTDB): domain Bacteria; phylum Pseudomonadota; class Gammaproteobacteria; order UBA5335; family UBA5335; genus Macondimonas. Next base: position 12,574 of record DATLZY010000102.1, on the reverse strand, counting down.
ACCACTCGCCGCCGTCCTTCCTGCGGATACTGTGTCATGAGATGTCCTCGTCTCAGAGATCGGCCACCGGCCTCAGATAGATAACGCCCAAAGGAGGGAGAACCAAAGAAAGGGATTGAAAATATCCTTGTGCGGCGACGGGGGCCGCTTCGATCCGACCCAGATTGCCGATGTTGCTGCCGCCGTAGATCGCCGCATCGCTGTTGAGCACTTCCTCCCATGTTCCATCGAAAGGCACTCCTAGGCGATAGTTGTATCGCGGGACTGGCGTGAAATTGCAGACCACGAGCACGACATCCTCCGGCCGCTTGCCGCGGCGTACAAAGGCGAGGATCGATTGCTCCCAGTCCTGGCCATCGATCCAGGCGAAACCATCCGGACTGAAATCCTGCGCATGCAGGGCTGGCAGGGAGCGGTAGCAGCGGTTCAGATCACCGATCCAGCGTTGGACGCCATCGTGTAGCGGATATTGCAGCACATGCCATTCGAGGCTCTCCTCGTGCTGCCATTCGCGTCGCTGGCCGAATTCGCCGCCCATGAAGAGCAGTTTCTTGCCGGGATGGGCCCACATGTAGCCATAGAGCAGGCGCAGGTTGGCGAACTGCTGCCACTCATCTCCTGGCATCTTGCCGATCAGCGCGCCCTTGCCGTGCACCACCTCGTCGTGCGATAGCGGCAGCAGGAAGTTTTCCGTGAAGGCATACCAGATGCTGAAAGAGATCTGGCCGTGGTGATAGCGGCGATGGATGGGATCGGTCTGGAAATATTTCAGTGTGTCGTGCATCCAGCCCATGTTCCATTTCATGCCGAAACCCAGCCCGCCCGCATAGGTCGGCCGCGACACCATGGGCCAGGCGGTGGATTCCTCGGCGATGGTCTGGGTGTCGGGGTAATCCTGATAGACGGCTTCGTTGAGCTTGCGTAGGAAGCCCATGGCTTCCAGGTTTTCCCGGCCGTCGTGGCGATTGGGGATCCATTCGCCGTCGCGCCGTCCGTAGTCGAGGTAGAGCATGGAGGCCACGGCGTCCACGCGCAGGCCGTCGATGTGATATTTGTCCAGCCAGAACAGGGCGCTGGAAAGCAGGAAGGAGCGCACCTCGTTGCGGCCGTAGTTGAAGATGGCGCTGTTCCAGTCGGGATGGAAGCCCTGCCGCGGGTCGGCGTGCTCGAACAGATGGGTGCCGTCGAAATACGCCAAGCCGTGCTCGTCGCTCGGAAAGTGCGACGGCACCCAGTCCAGGATCACGCCGAGGCCGGCCTGATGCAGATGGTCGACGAGGTACATGAAGTCCTGTGGCGTCCCGTAGCGCGCGGTGGGCGCGAAATAGCCCGTGGTCTGATAGCCCCAGGAACCGTAGAACGGATGTTCCATGACGGGCAGCAGCTCGACATGGGTGAAACCCAGGCTGCGCGCGTGATCCGCAAGGCGCGGGGCGATTTCGCGGTAGCTCAGGAAGCGGTTGCCCTCTTCCGGCACGCGCTGCCATGAGCCCAAGTGAACCTCATAGATCGACATGGGCGCGTCGAGTGCGTTCGCGTCGCGACGCCGCGCCATCCAGTCGCCGTCACCCCAAGCGTAATCGAGCGTCCATAACCGCGAGGCCGTTGCAGGCGGTGGTTCGCTGCAGACGGCAAAAGGATCGGCCTTGTCGACGGCATAGCCGTGATAGCGCGAGACGATGTGGAATTTGTAGAGACTGCCGAGAGGAATCTCCGACACGGTTCCTTGCCAGATGCCGGAGTCGTCCGTGCGCGCTTCGAGCGGATGGGTTTGCGTGTTCCAGTCGTTGAAATCGCCGATGACCGAGACGGCCGTGGCGTTGGGCGCCCAGAGGGCGAAGTGGACGGTATGGGCCACCTCGCCTCGCGAGGTGATGTGCGCGCCCAGTTTGTCGAACAGGCGGGTATGGGATCCTTCCTTGAAGAGATAAATGTCGTGCGAGCTCAGGTGGTGAGCATGATTGTCGGCAGGAAAGTTTTTCTTTTCCATCCTGGTTTCCTGTTGGCGGATGCAGGCGATGGTGAGGTTCGAGCGCGGCGCGTGCCGGGTGCCGCAGAAAGCCATATCGACAGAAGTCAGGCAGCGACGCCCGTTGCGGCAGATGAGGGTCGATGAATGGCCCCGCCCGAGTCCCTTGATCCGACCCGGCAGGCGCGGCAAGGTTCCGCGCAATGGAAATCCTGTGCGCCTCGATGCGCTGTCGCGCGCAATCAAGGTTCGAGCGCGGTCAGGGTCTTTGGCGCACGCGGGGAGTGGGTAGGAGCGCGCGCAGGCTTGCCTCGAGGCCGGCGGTGTCCAGGCCGCAGGCCGCAAGTAATTCCTCCCGGCTGCCGTGCTCCAGGAACCGGTCGGGAAGCCCGATGTGGGTGAGCGGCACTGTCAGGCCATGGCGGGCGAGGCATTCAGCCACTGCGCTGCCCGCGCCGCCCGCGACGACATTGTCCTCAAGCGTGACCAGATGACGATGGGTACGGGCGAGTTCCAGCACCAGTGCTTCATCGAGGGGCTTGACGAATCGCATGTTGGCGACCGTCGCGTTCACGGATGTGGCCGCATCGAGGGCGGGCGCGAGCAGTGCGCCGAACGACAGCACGGCAATATCCCGCCCTTGGCGCCGCATTTCCCCGCGGCCCACGGGCACCGGCGGAGCATCGGTAAAAAAGTCGACGCCCATGCCCGCCCCTCTGGGGTAACGGACTGCGGTGGGTCCTTGGATCGTCAGCGCCGTGTTGAGCATGGCGCAGCATTCGGCCTCGTCCGCCGGCGCCATCAGGACCAGATTGGGGATGCAGCGCAGAAAGGAGAGGTCGAAGGCGCCATGATGCGTCGCCCCGTCCTGCCCCACGGGCCCGGCGCGATCGATTGCCAAGACCACCGGCAAATGCTGCAGCGCGACATCATGGATGAATTGATCGTAGGCTCGCTGCAGGAAGGTGGAATAGATGGCTACTACCGGATGCATTCCTTCGCAAGCCATGCCCGCGGCCAGGGTCACCGCATGCTGTTCGCAGATGCCGACATCGAAATAGCGATCCGGGAAGCGCTTTTCGAACTCGACCAGCCCAGAGCCTTCGCGCATGGCCGGTGTGATCGCTACCACGCGCGCATCGCGTGCGGCCGCGTCGCAGATCCAGGCACCGAAAACCTGGCTGTAGGTGGGCTTGGCATCCGGCTGGGCTGCGGGCAGGGTGCCGGTATGCGGATCGAAACGGGTGACCCCATGCCAGCCGATGGGGTCCTTTTCCGCGGGCGCAAACCCCTTGCCCTTGCGGGTGACGACGTGCAGGAACTGCGGGCCCGGTCGATCCCGCAGGTTGCGCAGAGTTTCGATCAGAACCGGAAGATCGTGACCATCGACGGGCCCAATGTAGTTGAAGCCCATCTCCTCGAACAGGGTCCCTGGCGCCACCATCCCCTTGACATGCTCCTCGGCGCGCTTCGCGAACTCCCACATGGGCGGTACATGCCGCAGGACCTTTTTGCCTTCCTCTCGGATCGTGCTGTAGAAGTGTCCGGACAGGATGCGAGCCAGGTAGTTCGACAATCCGCCCACGTTGGGCGAAATCGACATCTCGTTGTCGTTGAGGACGACCAGCATGTCGGCTCGCAGGTGGCCGGCATGATTGAGCGCCTCATAGGCCATGCCAGCCGTCATGGCGCCGTCGCCGATGATGGCGGCCACGCGGCGCTGCTCACCCCGGACACGGAAGGCCGTCGCCATTCCCAGAGCGGCACTGATCGAGGTGCTCGAATGCCCCACGCCGAAGCTGTCATAGGGGCTTTCGGCGCGCTGCGGGAAGGGCGCGAGGCCGTGCAGCTTGCGGATGGTGGGTAGGGTCGTCCGCCGCCCGGTGAGGATCTTGTGAGGATAAGTCTGATGGCCGACATCCCATACCAGCCGGTCATGCGGTGTGTCGAAGACGTAGTGGAGTGCGATGGTGAGTTCCACCGTTCCCAGGTTGGCCGCGAAATGACCGCCGGATTGCCCGACCGTTTGAATCAGATAGTCGCGCAATTCTGCTGCCAATGTGGGCAGAAACGATTCGGGCAGCCGACGCAGGGCGTCGGGCGAATCGATATGCGTCAGCAGCTGAGGTCTGGATGTCATGAGGATGGGCACCCGGAAATTTTTCATTATCTGTCTGCTGGCTCTGCACTATCAAGGATAGATCAATCGCAGGATGCGTCAGCAGGATCTGGTCAGCAACTCATTGGCCAAGCGGCGCAGCGGTTCCGCTGCGGTACCGAGGGCGGCGAGTTCATCCAACGCTTGCCGGTGGAGATCGAGCGCTTTTTGTTGAGCGCCATGGAGACCCAGCAAGGCGGGGTAAGTCGCCTTGTCATGGGCGAGATCGGCGCCCTGACGCTTGCCAAGGACGGCGGTATCAGTCGTGATGTCAAGGATGTCGTCACGCACTTGGAATGCCAAACCCAACGTCTTGGCAAAGCGCGTGAGACGCTGATAGTCAGGATCTGTATCGGCAAGTACCAGATCTGCCGCCAAGCATACGGCCGCTGCCATGAGGGCGCCGGTTTTCAGGGTGTGTATGGTTTCCAGTTGGCTTTCGTCGATGGTGCTGGCACTTGCGGACAAGTCCAGGGCTTGTCCGCCCGCCATCCCCAGCGACCCACAGGCCCGGCTCAAGGTACGGATCTGCTGTAGCCGCTGATGTGCACTCGGAACGCCCGGTCCTGGACGGGAAAGCAGTTCGAAGGCGAGACACTGCAGGGCATCGCCGGCCAGGATCGCGGTCGCCTCGTCGAAGGCCCGATGTGTGGTCGGCTGCCCCCGTCGTAGGTCATCATCGTCCATGGCTGGGAGGTCGTCGTGCACGAGGGAATAGGCGTGGATGATCTCCACTGCACACGCGGCATCATCCACCCAATCCAGTGGCACATCGAGCGTGGCAGCTGTGGCGTAACACAGGGCTGGCCGCACCCGCTTGCCGCCGCCGAGCACGGCGTAACGCATGGCAGCACGGAGTCGCTCAGGCGGTTCGTCGGCCGGTGGCAGTCGATCAGCCAGCGCGGCGTTGACCCGCATCCGCCACTCGCCGAGTACCGGGCACACGGCATTCATGTGGTTCACAAGGTGTTCTTATCCGCCTCGAACGGCACCAATGGAGCGTCCGGGCTGGGTTGGCTCAGCGTCAGAACCCGTTGCTCGGCGTTCTGCAGCGCTTTTTGGCAGTGGCGGGTGAGCTGCACGCCACGCTCGAAGTGGGCCAGCGACTGTTCCAGAGACAGCTCGCCGCGTTCGAGTTGTTCTACAAGGGCTTCGAGTTCCTTGACGGCTGTTTCAAAATCGAGCGATTCGGTATTCATGGGGTCACATTTGCCGGAGGTTGGCTCATGCTGCCTCAGGACCAATCCAATATCCAGTCCCGGCTCGCATGGAAACCTGAACGGCTGGCATGCGCGAGGGCGCCGTTGCACAATCTGCGCTGCGGGCGGGAACCGCGCTGTCAGGGGCGTGGTCTTAGGTGCGGATTCAGCTATTTCCCAAGGCGGTAACGAGCTGACAGCCGTGCCAGCCCGTAGCCGGTGCCATTACTACAACGCAAAACGGTGAGTTCCATGACGTGGATCAAGCGTATCTTTTTGTTCGGGTTGACCAACATCGCGGTGATCGTGCTGCTCACGATCGTGCTGCGCATCCTGGGCCTGGACCAGGCCATGGCTGCGCGCGGCAATGACCCCATGGTCCTGCTGGCCTTTGCCGCCGTCATGGGCATGGGCGGGTCCTTCATCTCCCTGGCGATGTCCAAGTGGATGGCCAAACGCTTCATGGGGGTACGCGTGATCGAGCAACCGAGGAGCGCCTTGGAGCGCTGGTTGGTCGAAACCGTGGCTCGCATGGCGCGCGAATCGGGCATCGGGATGCCCGAAGTGGGAATTTTCGATAGTCCAGATCCCAATGCCTTCGCAACCGGGATGTCGCGCAACGATGCCTTGGTCGCCGTGAGCACGGGTCTCCTGCAGCGCATGCGACAGGAAGAGGTCGAGGCGGTACTGGGTCACGAAGTGGCGCATGTTGCCAACGGAGATATGGTGACGCTGGGTCTGTTGCAGGGCGTGCTCAACACCTTCGTCATCTTCCTCTCACGCATGATCGGCATGGTGGTCGACAACGCCCTCTCCCGCGGTGAGCAGCGTCAGGGCTACGGTATCGGTTATTTCGCGACGGTCATCGTGGCCGAGATCGTTCTAGGACTGTTCGCGACCATGATCGTGATGGCCTTCTCGCGCTGGCGTGAGTTTCGCGCCGACGCGGGCGGCGCTGCGCTGACCAATCGCGCTGCCATGATTGCCGCTTTGGAGCGCCTGCGCGAAGCGCATGAGCCGCCGTTGATGCCCGATCAGCTCCGCGCCTTCGGCATCCGTTCGGGTGGTGGGATGATGCGCTTGTTCATGAGTCATCCGCCGCTTGAGGAGCGCATTGCGGCCCTGCGCGCAGCAGGCTGAAGGACTGCTAAGCCCGCCGCTCCTGCCGGGGCGGCGGGCTGGGCTTGGACTCCAGCGAGTGCAGGACCACCTCGGGTTCCTGCACGTAGTGACCCTGTAGATAATGCACCCCCAGCTGCCAGAGCATTGCTAGGGTGTGAGCGCTTTCGACATGACCTGCGATGACGCCGATCTCGTGGCGTTCTGCATAGTCCACGATCTGGCGGATGTAGGTTTGCGCTTCTTGGCTCTCGGTCACCTCCTTGAGCAGATCGGGGGCCAGCTTGAAAAAGCGCGGCGACAGGTGGCTTGCCAACTGCAGTGCATGCCGGCTTCTTCCGAATTGATCCACTACCAGTGCGTAGCCGTTCTGCTTGAGTGTCTGCGCCAATGCCAGCACCTTCTTGAGATTTGATTCGATGTGCTCTTCCGAGATTTGAAGGTATAACGGCAATTTGAGATGCTCTCCCGGCAAATGTGACCGGAACCACTCCACACCGGCCGGTGATTGCAAGCTCGCGCCGGAGACTTTCACAAAGAATCCGGTTTCGCTTCCTTCCTTCCGACGCTCGGACAGAACGGCTATGGCGCGGGTGAATACCCAGTGATCCAAGGCTTCGGCGATGCCGGTGCGTTCGGCGGCTGGCCAGAACAACAGTGGCGACTGCTCGCTGCCATCCTCGTCCAGAAGCCGCACTCGTACTTCATAGTATTCGGCAACATTTGCCGAAAAAGAGGATACTGGTTGGTACACAAGCTGCAGGCGGTCATGGGCCAGAGCGCTGCGGATTTTCCTTTCCCATTCGGCGTCGGCCTGTGCCGTATTCGTTTCGAGGCGGACTGGTTTGGCGACGCCGATGACTTGGCGCATGCTTCGCGCATCCTGGACGCCACGTTCGGCGTCTAGCAGCGCGGCCTCTACTGTGGTCGCGTCCCCGGCAGGCCATTCGCGGATGCCGATGATCGCGCGCAGCACACGGCTCTGTGGGCCCACGGTAATGACCTCCTCGGCAAGCGCGGCCTGCCACGCAGCGGCGCGCGATTTCAATTGTTCGATGGACGACTCGTGGACCACGGCGGCCAGCGAAAAATCGCGTAGGCGAATGAGGGCGTGCCCCGGGGGCAGCAATGCGGCGGCGGCAGCAGCATAATGGACAAGGGCTGTTTCGCAGGCGACGTAGCCCACTGTCGGAAGCAGTCCAGCGAGTTCTTCGAGATGAATGACCATCAGGAACCGGCTGCCCAAGTCGGGCAGCGGGGCCGCCGTGAGCAGGTGCAGGTCCTGGCGCAGGCGTTCCAGCGAGGAGGTTGGCGCAGCGGCCCGCTCGCCCTGTAGCTTTTCCAATGCTTGTCGCGTATCAGCCAGATCCGCGCGCGCTGTTTTCAGAGCGTGATTGAGGTCGCGGATGGTGGCTTGATGTTGCTCGTTCTGATTCTGCGCAGCGGCCAGCGCCTCGGCCATAGCGGGATCGACCGCCCGAGCCGGCATCATGATTTGCAAGATGCGTTGGTCGCCGGATAGCGTCCATCCGCAGAGCCAGGTCATGTCGATGCGCGATCCGTCCTTGCGCACGCCAGTCACGTTGAGTGGCTGTTCGGGCAGCCGGCCCTGCTGCGCTTCGCGGAGGCAACGTTTGACGGCCTCACGGGATGTGGGCGCAATCAGGTCCATGATCGGACAACCTTCGATGTCCTCGGGACCCGTGAACCCCATCAACCGCGCGTAGGCGGCGTTGACTTTGACGTGGATGCCTTCCACGACGCTGACGATGGGGTCCGAAGTCTGAGCGACGAAGCGCTCGCACTGGCTGCGCCATAGGTCGGCCTGTTCGCTGTTGACTACATGGCGTCGCAGGGTTTCGGCTCGTTCGATTTCCCGCAGTGTCACGGCAGCCAGCAGGTCGCCCGCCTGGAAGTCGATCAACATGGCCGCGCCCTGCCGGATGGTTTGAGCGATCCGGGTGGTATCGGGACGTTCTCCACCGGCGATGACAGGCAACGGTGGATCGCAAATGCGGGCGCGGGCAATCACGTCTGGCAGAGGGACCGAGCCGTTCACCTCGGGGCACAGCAGGACATCGGGTCGATCACCACGCAGCGCATCGTTCAAGGCGGTCAAATCGGGAATATGTCGTATACGAACCCTGAGCCCAGCGTTGCGCAGCAGGCTCCCGACCACATCGGTCGAGTTGGGCGACCGATCGACCACCCATGCCGATATGAAATCAGGCGATTCCGTATTCAAAATACTGCTCTCCTGACGACGCTGTCGTCCCCTGAGTTTTTGCTTCAACTGGCAGCGAGCACTCGCTTGGCGGAAGTGCCGGGCACTTCCCGCACCAGCCGCGGCACCAGATAGCCCGGCATTCGACTGGCCACCTCGCCCATGAGCCGCCGCGCCGCATCTTCCCCAACCTCGAAATGGGCCGTGCCCTGCGTCCGGTCGAGCAGGTGCAGGTAATAGGGCAGCACGCCCATCTCGAACAGTCGCTCGCTCAGCGCGATCTGGGCAGCGGCGGTATCATTCACTGCGGCCAAAAGGACCGCCTGATTGAGCAGGACCGCGCCCATGTCCGACATCCGCATCATCGCCTCGGCCACCGCCCGATCGAGTTCTTGGGCATGGTTGCTGTGCACCACAATTATCCATTGGAATCGGCGATTCCCTAGCCAACTTGATATGGCTTCGCCGACGCGCTCGGGCAGGACGATGGGCAGTCGCGTGTGCACCCGCACGCGTCGGAGATGAGGAATGTCGGCAAGGGCGGCGGTCAGTTCGGCGAGCTTCTCATCCGGCAAGCTCAGGGGATCGCCGCCGCTCAGAATCACCTCTTCGATGGATGACTCGGCGCGCAGGTAGCCCAAGGCTTCCGCCCACCGGCTGCGCGCGGCGTGGGCTTCGGCGTAGGGAAAATGGCGGCGAAAGCAGTAGCGGCAATGGATGGCGCAGGCGCCGGTCAGGATCATCAATGCGCGGCCGTGGTACTTGTGCAGGATGCCGCCCGGCCGCCGGCTCGGGCTGTCACCCACCGGATCGAGGAGAAAGCCCGGGCTCGGCTCTCTCTCGGCCGCCAAGGGCAACACCTGACGGAGCAGCGGGTCCTGCCAGTCACCACGGCGCATGCGGGCGACGAAACCCCGCGGCACGCGCAGGGGGAACGGCGAGTGGACATCGATGGGGTAGGGCGCCTGCGCCGGATCGAGCCCGAGCAGCGCAAGCAATTCAATCGGGTCGTGCACGCCCTGAGCCAGCAGCGAGACCCAGCGGGGCGGCTGTGTCGGGGAAATGCTTCGGGTTATCATGGCGCTCCTGCGGTGTCCGTCACGGTATTCGGGATGGATCGACCGGCGCATTTTAGACAACCCGCATATGGCTCGAGCGGCGTCCGGGCCAGGCGTTCCTCACTCCACGATGGATTATCCATGGCGATCTATAGCACCAACGAGTTTAAGGCCGGTCTCAAGGTCATCTTGGACGGCGACCCGGTCAGCATTCTGGAAAACGAGTTCGTCAAGCCCGGCAAGGGCCAGGCGTTCAACCGCGTCAAGTTCCGTAACCTCAGGACCGGCCGGGTCATCGAGCGCACCTTCAAGTCCGGCGACACCATTGAGTCTGCCGATGTGGTCGAGGTGGAGATGCAGTATCTCTATAACGACGGTGACAGCTGGCACTTCATGGTTACCGACACCTTTGAACAGCATGCGGCCAGCCCGCAGGCGGTGGGGGAGGCCGGCAAATGGATCAAGCCCGAGGATGTCTGCACCGTCATGCTCTACAACAACGTCCCGCTGAGCGTGACTGCGCCCAATTTCGTGACGCTGCGCATCACCGAAACCGACCCCGGCATTCGTGGCGATACGGCGAGCGGCGGTGGCAAGCCGGCCACACTGGAAACCGGTGCGGTGGTGCGCGTGCCCTTGTTCGTGGAGCAGGGCGAACTGATCAAGGTCGATACCCGCACGGGTGAATACGTTTCCCGCGTCAAGGAGTGAGTTCACAGGTGGACTGGCGGCCCAGCGCGAGCCTCACCGCGCTGCGGCAGCGTGCCGCCGTTCTGGCTCGGCTGCGCGCGTTTTTTGCGGCGCGCGGGGTGTGGGAGGTGGAAACGCCCATCCTCGGCGCGGCTTGCGCCAGCGATCCCCATCTGCAGGCCGTCTTCCTTGCCGATTCGCCGTGGGGCCCGCGGTATTGGCAAACCTCCCCGGAGGCGCACATGAAGCGCCTGCTCGCCGCCGGCAGCGGGGCGATCTACCAGATCTACCGCGCCGCACGCGAGGGTGAGCGCGGGCGGTTGCACAACCCCGAGTTCACGCTGCTGGAATGGTACCGTCCAGGCTTCGATCACCATGCGTTGATCGCGGAGGTCGACCAGCTGGTACGCGCGGTACTGGTCGATGGCCCGCCGCTCGCGCCGAGCACGATCCTCAGCTATTGCGAGGCGTTCCGGCGCCACGCCGGACTCGATCCGTTCACGGCGGACATGACGGAGTTCCGGGATTGCCTCGCGATCGCCGGAGTGCATCTTGCCGCCGGCATCGACGGGCTCGATCGCGACGGCTGGCTCGATCTCGTCATGACGCACTGTGTGGCCCCGTACCTCGGCCGGGACGGGCCGTGTTTCATCACTGAATATCCGGCATCGCAGGCCGCGATGGCCCGTCTGCTGCCCGGCGAGCCCGCACGCGCGGCCCGCTTCGAGCTGTACCTGAACGGCGTCGAACTGGCCAACGGCTATCATGAGCTTACCGATGCAGCGGAACAGCGCGCCCGCATCGTGCAGGATCTCTCCTGGCGGGAAGCGCACGGTTTGCCAGTCGTGCCGGTCGACGAAGCCTTGCTCGCCGCGCTCACTGTGGGGCTTCCCGATTGTGCGGGGGTGGCCTTAGGCGTGGATCGGCTGGTGATGCTGGCCACCTGCGCCGATACCCTCGATGCCGTTCTGGCGTTTCCGGTCGAGCGGGCTTGAAGGCGATGCGCGATCGTCGTTGAATTGTCGAGGTCACGCCATGGATCGACACTACCGTTTCACGGGGCGTTTCGAGCCAGTCGTCCGGTTCGAAACGTCGCCAGTCGGGATAGCCTACTGGTTTATCTGCGATGAATCCCGTCTTTGGGTGCGGCGGGAGGCTGACGGCAGTCTTGGCGTGCCACGAGCGTCCCGCCCGATCCTGCTGGGACTGGAAACGGACCCTGTGCCGCATCCTTTGGGCTATCTGGACGGCGTGCCGTGTTATGGCGTCGGCGCGGACAGCGCGGCCGAGACGGCAGATTCGCAGGGACAATGGCTGGATCTGCGCCGGCTCTATGGACGCTTGCCCTCCGACCTTTTCCTGCTGGCCGGACGCGCTGTGCAGATCGTGGCCTGGGATCGGACCCATCGCTATTGCGGTCGGTGCGCCGTGCCCCTCGTGTTTGCCGAAAACGACCGGGCCAAGCAGTGCCCCGCCTGTGGCCTGCGGCAGTTTCCGCGCCTTGCTCCAGCCATCATGGCCATGGTGGTGCGCGGAACAGAGGTGCTGCTGGCGCGTGGACCGGCGTTCCCGGAAGGCATGTACAGCATTCTCGCCGGGTTCGTCGAGCCGGGAGAAACGCTGGAAAGCTGCGTGCGCCGGGAGGTCGCCGAAGAATGCGGCATCGAGGTGGGTGCCATGCGCTATGTCGGTTCGCAGCCCTGGCCGTTTCCTCATTCCTTGATGATCGGCTTCATTTGCGAGTACCTCGCAGGTGAATTGCGTCCCGACGGAGTGGAGATCGTGGAGGCCGGCTGGTTCGATTACCGGGCGCTGCCGCCCCATCCTGGCCCGATGAGTCTGGCGGGGGTCCTGCTCGCGGACTTCGTGGCTGACTGTGCGCGCCGGTCAGGCACGCCCTGACAGCTGCGCGAATGGCCGTCAGTACCGTAGCCACCGACACAACCACCGAGCCTGTGTCGGCCTGAATCACCTATGCTCATCCGTGAGCGATCTCGTGCTCGATCGCCTGGCGCCTGTATGTTCACCCCGGACCGGAGCGGTAGAGTCTGAACGCTGTTGAGGCGACCAGACCGGTGCGTGCAGCTGGATAAGCGCTGGGGTGATCGAGCCCGTGGCTGAGTAAAGAGCGCACGGCTGCCGTGCTGGTCTTGCTGC
>DATLZY010000101.1:0-5664 GCA_035573755.1 Candidatus Acidiferrales bacterium | reverse complement strand
ACAGATCAAATTCAAGATCAGTTGAACCTATCCAGCCCGGAAAGATCGTACGCGCCCTGTGATCGCGCCAACGAGATCCCCCACGCTCTGCGGGATTCCCGGCCTGCGATCCAACACGTCGAGCCACGCCCGGAATTCCCTTTGATAGCGCGCCGGGTGCAAGGTCGAGTGACTCAGCCACACCAAGAGACGGCTGGCAGCCTCCTCAACGGGCCGCTCAAGGTCTTGAAGGATGGCCTTCAGTTTCAGCTCTGCCTCGCGCAAAAACCGCAGATCATCGTCACGCCGCCAGGCGAGGTATTCGGCAGCCGCGTTATCGTCGATCCACTCGCGTGCTGCGATGAGCCGCGTCTTCTCCTTGAGGCCGGCGCGAAGAACGGCCCCTAGGGCATCCAGCCGCTGCCGTGCCGCCCTTTCCCACTGGCGATAACGCTCCCCATGAACCAGCCGGTCCAGAACCCTTTTGGTGCGATCCGACTGCCAGCGGCTCAGCACCGGCAACACCGAGCCGAGAACGACCGCGCCCGCTGGACCGAACACGAGCAGTCCGATCCCCACGCCCACGTAGTTGCCGGTCACTGCCAGGCCAGTGCGAACCACGCCATTGATGATGACATCCTGGACGGCTTGCGAGCCGGTCATCTGGCCCGAGCGGTAGCGATCGACGTTGCGCACCGCATTGAGCAGCACCGCGAAGGTCGCCACATGCGGATGCAACATGCCGTCCCCAGCGGCCAGCGAGTGATCCACGACCGCCTGAACGTCATGCTGACTGTAGCCCTCGACGAAGTGGACCTGGTCCGCCCATGCGGGCAGCGCGCCGTGTGCTTTTGCCTGCGCCAGCAGGTCCGCCACCTCGGCATTGGCCAGTACGGGGTAGTCGTAGTGCTCGAAATGACGCTCCAGCAGACTGAGGTCTGCCGCGTTCTTGATCTGGAAACGAATCCCGTCCACTTCGAGATCCCAACCGGGCTGATTGGCGAGATCGGGGAAACTTACGACGTGACCCTGATCAACGAGGCGGCTCGCCACCACCCGCTCGGCCACGTAACCCTTGAGATTGCTGATCGCACCCAGTTTGCTGTCGTCGGCCATGGTTTCGATCTGGTGCGCGAATGCGGCAAAGTTCACCGGGTCAGCCAGATCCGCCGCGCGCGAAAAATCCGCCGCCTGCAACACGGCGGGATCGAGGGCGTGGATGTTGTATAGCAGCTCGCCCAAGGTCAGCGCACCCATGCCTGCCGTGTCCGCCAAGGCGTCATCGCCCTTGTTCAACAAGCGCCGCCAGCGGTCGGATTGCTCTCTTACCGGTAGGCCACGATCCATCGCCGCAGCAAGCACAGGATCGAGCGTGGTGGCCCGTCGGTGCGCGTCACGAATGGCCGACCAGTCCGCCTGGTAGCGTTGCAGAACGTTGCGCTTGAGTGTGCCGATCTCGCGTATGCCGGGCAGGCGCGCAAACGCACGGGCGATTTGCCTCAGCGCATCCTCGCCGGCGGAAAGACCGTTCAACGCCAGCAATGCGATGACGCGCAGGGCAATGGCAGATTTGATTTCGCTGCCGGCCGAGCGCGCGGCCCACCAACCGGCACCAACAGTGGCCAGAACGATGGTGATCGGACTGGACAGCACCGCCACCACAGAGACCAGCGCCGGCCCGCTGACCAGCGGAATGAAGGCCGATACCTGAGCCGCAAGGATGTAGGCCGAGAAACCGGCGATATTGACTGCCGTCCCAAAAGAGGTCAGCCCGCCGCCTGTCAACAGAAGCGTCCGAATCGCGTCGTCGTTGAGTTCGTCCGCCTTAACGCCCGCGAGCAGCCGTTTCTGCGTCTCAGGGTCCAGCTTTGCCACTCGCTCTTTCATTTTCTGAATCAGAGCGTTGCGAGCCGCCTCCTGGGTTGCGTCGTCGGGCTGCATCACCCCTTTGATCAACTCGTCCAAGGTCTGTGTGGCGAGTGCGTCAAGAGAATCCGGGATTTCCCGCTTGGTGCCCAGCCGCGTCCAATCCTTGATCTTCTCGACGACGCCGGCCTGTATGGAGGCCAGCGCGGCCGTCACGAGATCGTCGGCCGCGCCCCGGGTCGAACGCAGACTCCCGAACGTCGAGGCCGGCAAGTCAAATGCCTCGCGCAGATGCATCCACAAAAGCAGACGCAAGTCGTCGTCATGAGCCGATGCATTCATCCACGCCAGCGCACGATTGTGCAGTGAAGCGATGGCACGCTCATCCGTGGACGCGGAGAAAGGCCTCGGCCATTTTTCCTTGAATTCACCGACCCGCCGGGCGAGGTGCTGCTGCAGGGTGTTGTCTTCGAACAGCGCCAAACAGGTCGCCAGCAACTCACGTGGCGCCGCACCCAGTCCCGCCAGGACATCCTGCGATTTCAGGGCGGGTGAGCGTGGCGTAGACGTCGGCATCGTGGATGAGGCACGCATGGTGAACTCCCTGCTGACTGTGGATGGACGACGCGGAATCTTCGAACGGAATCACAAGGCAAACGACGCAGATGGGTTTCAGCCATCGCCAGTCGCCGATCGAGGAACTGACGGCGCCCATGTTTTTCCATCTCCTTGTTCAGACGTCTACGCGTCCTTTTACATACAAGACCTTGGAGCTACCTCCGGGGGGCACGCGCTCTTCCGTGAGAAAAAGCTCGGTATGCCCGCGCACCAAGTCGGACAGCTTCTTGAAGCCGTACAGACGCGAATCGAAATCCGGCTGAATCTTCTGCAAATAGCTGCCGAAGGTGCCAAGATGCGACCAGCCCGATTCATCTGCGGACTTCTCCAGCGCCTCGATCAGGAACTCCCTCGGGAAACGCGGTTTGGGTGGCTTGAGAGGAGGATCTTGCAGCCGCTGCGCTGGCTCGACTGGGCTGGAGCGTGGCGACTGTGCCTCCCGTGCGGGGGCTGGTGAACGGAGAATCTCCGTGAAGAAGAATTTGTGGCAGGCATTTCGGAACGCCTCGGGCGTCTTTTCCTCACCGAAGCCGAACACCCTCAAGCCTTCTTCTCGCAGGCGAATGGCCAGCCCGGTGAAGTCGCTGTCGCTCGTGACCAGACAGAAGCCGTCGAAGCGGCGTGTGTACAGAAGGTCCATCGCATCGATGATCATGGTGCTGTCGGTGGCGTTCTTGCCCGTGGTATAGGCGAACTGCTGCACCGGCTTGATCGAGTGCTTGTTCAGGAACTTCTTCCAGCCGGCGCTGGCCAGTGACGTGAAGTCGCCGTAAATCCGTCGCACCGTGGCTTCGCCGAAGCGGGCCACCTCGGCCAGCAGTGATTCGATCACCGCGGGCTGGGCGTTGTCGGCATCGATGAGCAAAGCCAGTCGCCCCATCGATTCACCCAATACCGTCGACGAAGCGGGCGGCCGTGAACCATGGGATGTATCCACCGTTGAGTGCCCGTTCATCAAGGAATCCCTGCGGTTTTCGGTATGAAATAACTCGGCGCCGATCCGGGCAACTTGAACCACCGCGGCTTCCGTCGGCCATCAACCAGTGACCTGCCGTGGCGCCCTCATGCCCGTGATCGGCTCGCGCGCAGCACGCGTCCAGAAGGGCTCGGGGCATTCCGACGCGATCGAGGAACCGCTTGACGCGATCACCGGACGGATGACAGCCCACCGACGGGGGATGACCCGGAGATGTTGGCTATACTGCCGCCCCAACCCAGAGGAACCACCATGACCCAAGGCGCGGAGCTCATCCTCGGCGGTGTGCGTTCGGGCAAGAGCGCCTACGCCGAAGCGCAGGCCCGAGCGAGCGGGCTCGCGGTGCACGTCATCGCCACCGCCACGGCAGGCGATGCGGAAATGGCCGCTCGCATCGCCGCGCATCGCGCGCGTCGGCCCGCCGATTGGGTCACGCACGAGGTCGAAACGGCACTGGCGCAAGCGCTGGAGCTGGCGGCTGCGCCGGATCGCTGCCTGCTCGTCGATTGCCTGGGATTGTGGGTGTCCAATCTTCTGCATGCGGGAGATGCGGCATTCGCGGTCGAACGGGCAGCGTTGCTCGACCGGCTGCCCGCGCTGCCGGGGCGGGTGCTGCTGGTGAGCAACGAGGTCGGCTGGGGATTGGTGCCGACCAACGCCCTGGCGCGACGCTTCGCCGACGAACTGGGCTGGCTCAATCAGGCGGTGGCGCAGCGCTGCGGACGGGTGGTGCTGCTGGCGGCGGGCCTGCCGCTGGTGCTGAAGGACACGCCCTGATGGCGGCGTGGTGGACCGCTCCACCCCCGCAGCCTGATGCGGACGCAGCCGCCGCTGCCGCGGCCCGCTGGGAGCGCCTCACCAAACCGCCGGGCTCGCTCGGTCGGCTGGAACACGCGGTGACGCGACTGGCCGCGCAGCAAGGTCGGCTCACCCCCACGCTCGAGCGCGTGCACATCGCGATCTTTGCCGGTGATCATGGCGTGGCGCAGCGCGGCGTGTCGGCCTATCCGCAAGTGGTGACGAGCCAGATGCTGGCCAATTTCGCCGGCGGCGGCGCGGCCATCGCGGTGCTGGCGCGCCAGCTCGGCGCCGCACTCACCATCGTCGATGTGGGCAGCATTCATGCCCTGCATCCGCTGCCGGGTGTGCTTGATCGGCGCGTGGCCAAGGGAACACTCGATTTCACTCAGGCCCCGGCCATGACCGCGGCGCAAACCGAAGACGCGCTGGCCGTCGGCGCGGCATGCATCGCAGCAGCGCAAGCGGCCGGCTCGGATCTCTTCATCGGCGGCGAGATGGGCATCGGCAACACCACGGCGGCAGCGGCGCTCGGCTGCGCGCTGCTGGCGGCCCCGCCCGAGGCGCTGCTCGGACCCGGCACGGGCCTCGATGCCGCAGGCCTCGCCCGCAAGCATGAAGCGCTCACCCTCGCGCTGGCCCGCCATGGCGCAGCGCGCTCGCCTTTCGAGATCCTGCGCTGTCTGGGCGGACTGGAACTGGCGGCGCTGGCGGGCGCCTACGTTGCCGCCGCCCAGGCGCGCCTGCCTGTGCTGGTGGACGGCTTCATCGCTACGGCTGCGGCGCTCGTGGCTGTGCGGCTGAATCCGGGCGTGGCCGAGTGGTTGCATTTCGCCCACCGCTCGGCAGAGCCGGGACATGCGCGGCTGCTGGACGCGCTCGGCGGCTCCGCCCTGCTCGATCTGGATCTGCGCCTCGGCGAGGGGAGCGGCGCGGCGCTGGCAGTGCCGCTGTTGCGCGCGGCCTGCGCGCTGCATGGCGAGATGGCCACGTTCGAGGGTGCCGGCGTGAGCACCACCGCCGTCTGACCGGCCAGAATGCCGGCCAGCGCCGCCCTACAGGTAGTAATGCACGCTTTGACCGTCGATGTTGATATGGCCGGCCTGCTGTAGCGCGGCGATGAGATCCGCGATTTCCACTTCCGACAGCGACTTGCGGAATAGATTATTGATGGAATTGGCTAACGTGGTGATCTTCCGCGGACGCGCACTCCCCTGGGCGGTGAGGTTCTGAACGAGCAAGGACAGTCGATCCGGTTCATCCTTCGCGCCTGTTGTATGTTCACCCCGGACCGGAGCGGTAGAGTCTGAACGCTGTTGAGGCGACCAGACCGGTGCGTGCAGCTGGATAAGCGCTGGGGTGATCGAGCCCGTGGCTGAGTAAAGAGCGCACGGCCGCCGTGCTGGTCTTGCTGCAGCCCGAACGGT
>DATLZY010000100.1:0-66849 GCA_035573755.1 Candidatus Acidiferrales bacterium | reverse complement strand
TGACCGAGCAAGCCGAAAAGGACATCGACCGGCAACTGCAGCAGATCGCGCTGGATCACCTGTTCATCGACACCCTGGAAACCCGCAACAGCGACCGGCTGGACTTCCACGAGGTCAGCGTCTGGGCCGTCAAGAGCGCCTTGATGGCCGCCTACCAGGCGGGCCGGCAGGCCGCGGGACAGGGCTGAGAAAGCAGCGGAAAGCGCTTGGCTTCAGTCGCGAACAGCGCGTTCATGACAACACCATCAACCACCACGAAGGAGCATCGAATGAGCACCATCCAACTCACCTCCGCCCAGCACGCCATCCTGGCCTACGCCGTCGAGCACACCGGTGGCAAGATCGAGTGGTTCCCCGACAACGTGAAAGGCGGCGCCCGCAAGAAGGTGCTGGACGGTCTCTGCAATCGGGCCCTGATCACCACCGACGGCACCGACTGGTTCGTCGCCGCCGAAGGCTACGAGGCCCTGGGGCGCCCGCGTCCCGCGCCGGCCTCGGTGGAGGCAGATGCGGATCTCGAGGCGGAGGTCGCAGCCGCCGAAGCCACCTGGGCACCGCAGCGCGCCGAGACCAAGCCCCGCACCCGCGAGAACAGCAAGCAGGCCCAAGTCATCGCGATGCTCCGGCGCCCGGAGGGCGCGACGGTGCGCCAGATCTGCGAACTCACCGGCTGGCAGGCGCACACGGTGCGCGGCACCTTTGCCAACGCCTTCAAGAAAAAGCTGGGCCTCACCATCACCTCGGACAAGCCCGAGGGCGGCGAGCGCATCTACCGGATCGCGTGATTCGAGCGGAATGGGAAGCCAAGCAGAAAACGCTTGGCTTCCCGCGCCAGCAGCGCGTTCATACGTGTGTCGCAACGATCAACGAAGGAGACAACGATGACCACAGCCAAAACGATCCCCGCCACCCGCAACGAAGCCTGGGGCTTCTGGGGCACGATGGACGCGCACGCGCAAGCCGCCTGGCCCATCGCGATGAACGCCATCTCCGACGCCACGGGACAGCCCTTCGAAGCGGTGCGGGCCTTCCTCGACAGCCGCCACGGACGCCACTTCGCGGACGAAGTCCTCAACCACATGCATGCGGGCCATGCCCTCCACGACGCGATCTGCGCCGCCACCCGGCAGTGGATGGAATGGACCATCGGACGCCGCACCAGTAAGGACTACGGCATCCCGCGCGGGTTGCCGTACCTCACCGGGTTCGTGATTCACTGCGAGATCGTCGAGGAGGAAGTCGCCGCCTGATCGAACGCCAGGCCATCCGATTCGCGGGTGGTCTGCTTGCCCGTCCAGTCCTGCCAGCGCCGCACGATCACGTCCGCATACTTCGGGTCGAGTTCGATCAGGCGCGCCACGCGCCCTGACTTCTCGGCGGCGATCAGGGTGGTGCCGGAACCGCCGAAGGGGTCCAGCACCACGTCGCCGGGACGACTCGAATTGCGGATCGCCCGTTCGACCAACTCCACCGGCTTCATGGTCGGGTGCAGGTCGTTCTTCTGCGGCTTCTTGATCTGCCAGACGTCGCCCTGGTCGCGGTCGCCGCACCAGTGGCGCTCCGCGCCCTCGGGCCAACCGTAGAGGATCGGCTCGTACTGGCGCTGGTAGTCGGCGCGGCCCAGCGTGAAGGTGTTCTTCGCCCAGATGATGAACGTAGACCAGTGGCCGCCGGCAGAGCGGAACGCCGCCTGCAGGGTGTCGAGCTCGCTCGACGACATGGCGACGTAGATCGCGCCGCGGGTGTGGGCAACGAGCAGCGACAGCGCGTCGTAGAGAAAGTCGTGAAAGCCTGCGCCGAGCGCGTCGTTGAGAATGGGACGGTGCTTGCCCCGCAGCTTGTCCTTGGCGCTGTTGGCGTAGTTCACGTTGTACGGCGGATCGGTGAAGACCATGTCCGCCCGCTCGCCGTCCGGGAACAGCTGCGCGTAGGCCTCTGCCGCGGTCGCATCGCCGCAGACCAGACGGTGCGGCCCCAGCCTCCAGACGTCGCCCGGCTTGGACACCGGCTCTTCCGGAATCTCCGGGACGGCGTCGTCCTCGGTCTGGCCTTCGTGCTCTGGCTCCTCACCGGCCAGTAGCTCGGCCAACGCATCGGCATCGAAACCGGTCAAATCGAGGTCGAAGCCTTCGTCCTGCAGTGCCTCAAGTTCGATGCGCAGTAGCACATCGTCCCAGGTCGAGAGCTCCGCGAGCCGGTTATCGGCGAGGACCAGCGCCCGGCGCTGCGTCGGCGTCAGGTGATCGAGCACCACCACCGGCACGGTGGACAGGCCCAGCTTGCGCGCGGCGGCGAGCCGCCCATGGCCCGCGACCAGCACACCGTCGGCGCCGGTGAGAATGGGATTGACGAAGCCGAACTCGGCGATGGAGGCCGCGATCTGGGCGATCTGCTCGTCCGAGTGCTGGCGGGCGTTCCGCGCGTAGGGCAGTAGCTTGTCGATCGGCCAGTGCTCGATGCGCTCGGCGAACCAGTTCACGCGGCCGCCTCCGCCGTCTCGCCCAAGCGCTCGGCCGAGACCTCGGCGAAGGGCTGGCCGGTGGCCGCGAGTACGGGCTCCATGCCCGGGTGGTGCTGCAGCCAGCGGCGCAGCGCGACGTCGACGTACTCGGGCGCGAGCTCGATGGCGCGGACCCTGCGGTCGGTGAGTTGCCCGGCCAGCAGCGTGGTGCCGCCGCCGGAGAACGGCTCGAAGACGATCTCGCCCACGTCGGTGTAGGCCTCGATGAAGAACTTCGGCAGGCCCAGCGGGAATACGGCCGGATGGTCGATACCATCACCGATGCGGCCGCGCTGGCGCGTCACCTCGACGACGGAATCCGGGATGCGGAACTCCTGCGTGGGCTGTCCGGCGTGGTTCCATTCGCCGACCTTGCCATCCTTGGCGCGCATCGCGGTGGATGACCCATCGGCGCGCAGATGCGTCTCGTGACCGGCCCACTTGCAGGGCACGATCTTGTTCGGCTTGCGCGCCTGGCGGTTGAAGTGGAACACGAACTCGTGGCGCGGCGCGAGGCGCCCGGCCCAGTCGCCGGGCACGGTCACCGACTGATCCCAGACGTACCAGCCGAAGCGGCGCCAGCCCTGAGTGCGCATCCATTCGATCCAGCCGTCCCAGTACGGCTGCCACTCGCCGTCGCGATGGACGAGGCCGAGGTTGACCAGGATTTGCGCGTCCTCGTGCAGCGCGGTGCGGGCGGCGCCGAACACGCCCTGCATGAGCGCGTTCCAGTCATCGATCCCGCCGGTGGTGTAGTCGCGCTGGTTCGCGTAGGGCGGGCTGGTGAACAGCACGTGAGCTCGATCGCCGTCGAGGAGGCGCGCGACGGCGGCAGCGTCGCTGCTGTCGGCGCAGAGCAGCCGGTGTTCGCCCAGTAGCCACAAGTCGCCGGGCCGCGTGACCGCAACCGTGGGCGGCGTGACGTCGTCCTCGTCCGCGTCGGCTTCCGGCGCGCGCTCGTCCTCATCGGCGGACGGTTCCGTCTCCTCGATGTGGTCGAGCAGGCCTTCGATCTCGGAAGCAGAGAATCCGGTCAGGTCCAGATCGAAGCCGGCGTCGGCCAGCTCCGCGAACTCCAGCGCCAGCATGGCCTCGTCCCAGCCGGCATCGAGCGCGAGCCGGTTGTCGGCGATTACGTAGGCGCGCTTCTGCGCCGGGGTGAGGTGCGCGAGCTCGATCACCGGCACCTCGGTCAGCCCCAGCTTGCGTGCGGCCAGCAGCCGGCCATGGCCGGCGATCACACCATGGTCGCCATCGACCAGAATCGGGTTGGTCCAGCCGAACTCGGCGATGCTGGCGGCGATGCGCGCGACCTGCTCGTCGCTGTGGGTGCGCGGATTGCGGGCGTAGGGGATCAGCGTCTCGACCTTGCGGTACTCGACGTTGAGTGTGTTCAGGATCGGAACCTCGAAATAGAAAGCCCGCCGACGGCGGACCGTGGGCGGGCTCGTGGTGTGTATCGGGGAGTGCACAAATCCGCCTGGAGCGGATTTGGACAGCCGCAGGCTGGCCGCGAAGCGGCAGGCCCCAGGGATGGGGCCTGCAAACCGCAAACCGTGCAAACCCCGGTTTGCACTCTGACGCTAGAAAAGCGTCGCGCTCGCGCCCCCCGTATTGGCTTTCGGCCAGGAAGGACCCGTTTTGCCTGGACATGTGTGCATTCCCCGACCGTAACAATAGGCGGTGACCATCACCACCGTCACCACCATCACAGGCGCGAACTCGATGTGACAGTGGTGATGGTCGTGACGGTCGTTGCTTATTGTTTGCACCGGCGAGCACACGGACATCCACCGGCGGTAGACCATCACACGGGGTCAGGCTCCTGCATCCACGCCGGGATGTCTCGCTGGCCGTGCAGCACACGCCAGACGTCGATGTGGTCCGGGCGCTCGACGTAGAAAACGAGGTGCGGGTAGCGCGTCAGCGGCCATGCACGCAGGCCCGGCAGGTTGAGTTCATGGGCGTAGCGCGAGGAGCCGGTGGCCGGATGGCGACCGATGTGCCCGTAAGCCTTCTCCAGCGCATCGATGAAGCCGATTGCCACGGCTTTGCCCGCCTCACTCAAGTAGTAGGCCACGGCCTCGTCCACATCCCGGTTGGCCTGCTCACGCGGGATGACGGGCTTGGCCTTCACGCCTTGGCAGCGGGCTCGTTGGCTTTGCGCACCCGACCCCGCAGCCCCTCGAAGTAGCTGGCATCAGCAGGGGCCGCCGGGGCCGAGGCCGCTCCAGCCAACAGCAGCTTGCGCAATTGCTGGCGGTCTTGGTCCTTGCGGATCAGTTCACGTATGTACTCGCTGCTCGTGCCATAGCCGCGCTGGCTGACCTGCTCGTCCACGAAGGACTTCAGGGCGTCGGGGAGAGAGATGTTCATCGTGCTCATGGCGCAAGTGTGGGTTCTTTGGCAAAATTTGGCAAGACCTGTATTCCACCCTACCGAAAGAAGGCATCCATGCCCCACCCGAACGACTGCCTGCGCTACTGGGACCTGGCCGACCACATCCGCATCGATGACGCCATTGCCCTGTGGTGTGGCGTGGAGCCTGCCGAGCTCGCCAGTCTGAACTTCGAGACCCAGTGCATGAGCGCCAAGCGGGCCGCGCTGGTTACCGCCCTGCGCACGGGGCGCCTCGAATATGAAGATCTGGGCATCGTCACCGCGCGTGGGCAGGTGTTCAAGGGCGCGCCCATCGACGAGTTGCTGGAGAAGGATCGACTGGTGATCGACAAGGCCAGTCTGCGCAGGTGGTTCGAGCAACTGCCGTTCGAGGATCGCCCGGCCTTCCTGTTCGACGAGGCGCGGCAGCCGGTGTTGCCAGATGGCAGCAACGTCGAGGAGATGAACAGCCAAAAGGCGCTGGCACTCATGGCCGTGCTCTTGGCGCGTCAATCGGCGAAGTACCGCGCCGGTGAGCGCCCGAATGCCGATGCCATCGCCAAGGCGGTGCTCGAAGTGGCCTACGAGTTGATGCCCAACAACGAGCGCGGTTTGCTGTCCCTGCACAAGAAGCTTTCGACGGCATTGAAGCAGTTCGGCCCGGAGATCCGTAGCCACCGCGTCTTCTGACGGTCCATTTCTGAACTTCAGAAAACTTTTCTGAACTTGCTGTTCGCCAGCGACTGGGCGAACCACGATGGCGGCATTCCCAATGAATCCGAAGGAGTGCCGTCATGCCCAAACGGGCCCGAACAACCCAGGTTGCCAGCACCGCTGATCTGCGTGCTGAATTCTGGCAAGCGCCCGATGAGGCCTTGCTCGACCGTAAAACAGCCGCCGCCGGCATGGGCTACACCGTCGGCTGGCTGGAGTGGACTGCCACCCACGGCGGCGGCCCCATCCTCACCAAGATCGGACGCACCGTCCGCTATCGCAAGGCCGATGTGCTGGCTTGGCTGGAGGCCAACAGCCGCCGCGTCGAGCGCACCTCCGAAGGGGTGGAGCGGGGATGATGGTGAGCGCATTCATCCCCTCCCCAGACGGAGTCATAGAGAACGACCGTCACCACCATCACGACCATCACGCGGTCGCGGTGGATACAGCGGTAACGAAGGCACCGACACCTGACACCGATCCCGTTGGTGTGATCGAGGCGGCACTGGTCCGTCTGGCCGATGACGTGGGCGTGCTGGCCGAGGACGACGTGGTGCGCGCCTTCTCGATCCTCAAGGCCACGGACCTGCCGACCTACTTGCGCCTGCGCCACGCCGCCAAGAAGGCCAATCGCGATTGCTCGGTGACGGTGCTCGACAAGCTGGTGCGCGATGAACTGCCCGGCAGCGATGACGACGCGAGCGCGCTTGATGAACTGGTAGCGCTGGCCAGAGCGCAGTGCCAGTTGCACCACGATGCCGACCGCAATGCGGTGGCCGTGATTCCCATGCCTGGTCGGCGCGAAGTGTGGCGCGTGTATTCGTCCGGCTTCGAGGACTGGCTGCGGGCGGCGTACTGGCGTGCCAAGGAAATGGGCGTGCCGGAAACGACGATGAAGTCGGCCCTGGCCACGCTCGCTGCTGCCGGCATCAACGATGGCGAGCAGATCGAGCTTCACGTCCGCGCCGCCCGGTATGGTGATGGCTACCTGATCGATCTGGCCGATGCGCAGTGGCAGGCCATTCACGTCACCCCCCAGGGCTGGCGGGTGGTGAGCGGGTCGCCGGTGTACTTCACCCGCACGCCCTCGATGCGCCCGCTGCCGATGCCGGCGGCCCATGGCGATATCGGGTTGCTCTGGCAGCACACCAACATCCCGGCACACAGCCGCGTGATGGTGCTGGCGTGGCTGCTGGACTGCTTTCGCCCCGACACCCCCTTCCCGGTGCTGGAACTGGTGGGCGAACAAGGCTCGGCCAAGTCCACTACGCAATCCGTGCTGCGCAGCCTGGTTGATCCCAACAAGGTGGGCTTGCGCGGCCGTCCCAAGACGGTGGAGGACATCTTCGTCGCCGCCGCCAACAACTGGCTGGTCAGCTACGAGAACCTCTCCGGCCTGACGCCCGAGCAGCAAGACGCGTTCTGCACCCTGGCCACCGGCGGTGGCTTTGCCTCGCGCCAGCTTTACACCAACGGCGAAGAGCACGTCATGGAAACCAAGCGGCCGGTAGTGTTGAACGGCATCGCCGTGGTCGCCACACGCCCCGACTTGATCGACCGAGTGATTCACGTCGATCTGCCCACCATCCCAGCGGATGCCCGGCGCGACGATGCCGACACCCACGCGGGCTGGGAACGCGATCAGCCGAAGGTGTTCGCGGGCTTGCTCGATCTGTTCTCAGCGGCCTTGGCCATTTTGCCGACGGTCAAGCTCACCCAGAAGCAGCGCATGGCTGATTACGAACGGCTGGGCGAAGCGGTAGCCCGTGCTCTCGGTTTCGAGGCTGGCGAATTCCAGCAGCAATACGCTGATCTCGTGCGCGCGGGCATCGACCGTGCGCTGGAGAGCAATGCCGTCGCGCAGGCGCTCGACAAGTACCTTGCCGAGCGCGTGCTGCCCATCAACTGGCAAGGCACCGCCGGTCAGCTCTACGAACTGCTCAACACCCACAGCCTCCCGGACCGCAGCACTTGGCCGCGCTCGCCCAAGGGCTTGTCGGACCAGTTGCGCCGCATCGCCCCGGCCTACCGCGCCAAGGGCATCCACATCACCCACCTCGGCCACAGCCGGGAGGGCGCGCTCTGGCGCATCACCACCCAAAAACAGTACGCCACGCCGCCCGGCGTCTCCCGCACCTCTGTGGGCGGCATTCGATATGGAGAACACAAATGAAGATGAACCCTTTCACCAAGAAAGCCGCAACAGCGGTCAGCCCGAGATCCGCCGAGGGCGCATCACCCCTGAATGAAATCGGGGACGTCAGCGCTGTGGCGCAGATGTTTGAGCGCCTGCGCCAGCAGAACGCCCAATACGACCAGGCCATTGCCGCATTGATCGCGGCCAACCGTATCAGCAACGGCTGGGACAAACCTGCCGAGCCGGAGATGACGCTGACCATCCAGCGCGAAGTGCTGCTGGCCTTGGGTGATACCGAAGCACTGGCCAAGTTCGATCAGGAACACCAGCAGGCATTGGCACAGGAACACGCCGCCCGCGTGAAAGCCACGCAGCAGGTGCTGGAGGCGCCCACCCGCGTCAAGGCACTGGAGCAGTACCTCAACGATCTGGCTGGGCAGATGGTGGCCGGGGTAGATGAGTCCCTCATCGATCAGGAAATCCGCCGCATCTTCCAGCCCAGCGCACAGCGGATGCTGGAGGCCGCCAAGATCTTCGTGCAGGCCTGGCGCGAGATGCAAAGCGTGGAGGCAGTGCTGTTGCAGCGCGTGCGTCTGACGCACACCCGCGTGACGGGCGACACCTGCACTCACTTCGACCACGAGCTGATCGGACCAACGCGCGCTGGCGAGCTGCTGCCAACTTTGATCGCGGGTATCCCGTATGAAGAGCTGCGTGACCTGAACGACCAGTTCACCCGCACCGACAACGAACTGGTCGAGGCGCTGGACACCGCCCTGCGCAGTGCAGGATTCGACGGCTGGGGGCTGAAGGTCTATCACCCGAGGGCCAAAGGTGATGAGCGCCGTATCTACGCGCCCGATCCCAATCCGCCGAAGAAGCATCTCGGTCATGGCACGGGCCTGTCGACCGTCGTGCGCGTGGACGTGTGAGGGCGGCTGCTATGGACATCCAGCCATCGCGCCGGCACCAACCTGATCGTTTCGGGCCGCTGTCGCCGCGTATCGCCTCCGGGCCAGAGGGGCTGGAGCACCAGCCCATCCTGCAGCGGGTATTGCCACCGGCAGCGCATGCCGCCATCGCGCGTGATGACGGCATCGGTGTATTGCCTTCTGTGCCGCAAACCGCATGGGGCGAGTCCCCATTCACCGTACCCGGCAAGGGGGCGACAAGTATCGTGCGCAGACCACGCTGCGCCCGGATCAAGCTGCCGTGGTGGTGGCGTTGGTTGTGTGCAGCCGCGCGTATTGAACGCCGCCTCTGGCATTGGTGGCAGCGCCATTTCCAGCGCCCGTCGCGTTGGCGTCGCCGCCGGTGAAATGGGTCCTTCCCTCACAAGAACCGATACGGGGGGCGCAGCCGCGCTGCCCCGCTACCGACAGACCCCGAAACGGGGTTACCAGTTACCACCCCGGTTACCACCTGGCGATGCGCCGGGTTACCACTCAAGGAGTCTTTGATGAACCACACGATAGAACCCCAAGCCCGCAACCGCGCCAGCCAGTTGCCTGTTGAACGACTGCAGCACTACGACCCGGAAGTCCACCAGCGCGTGCAGCAGTGGATTGCCAGCGGCCAGCCGCTGGTCTGGATTCCCATCCTCAGCCAGCAGAACTTCCCAGACGTCCCGCCGCAGGTCTTGCGGTTTGCCGACCGATTCCAGGCGGCGATGCGCTGGCCCATCCAACGCCCGGAGGACTTGCTCGATTTGCCTGATGGCATCACCGGGTGGCTGCTGCCTGCCGATGCTGAAGATACTGACGTGGCCTGCGGCGTTTGGAACGGAGAGATCTACATCCTGGGCATCAAGGACCGGCGCACCGGCCGGCCGCAGACGCTGCTGGGCGAGCGTATCGATGTGGCGACAGGTCAGGTCGATGACGTTGACCAGAGCGCGGTTTGACTTGGCTTCTGGTCGCCACAGCGCGTTCATGGACCTGTCTCAACCACAGGAGAAGTTCGAAATGACTGGCTCCCCCAACGGCAGCATCTCGGCCCAGTTGGCGGCACTGCCCTCCCTGCCAATGTCCGACCTCTGGGCGCTGTGGGATCAGTACTTTCCCCGGCGGCCCAGTCATCCCAATCGCCAATACGTGGAGTCGCGTCTGGCCTACCGCATCCAGGAGAAGGCATACGGCGCGCTGCCGACCAACATCCGCAAGATGCTGGTCGAGGCCGGAGCCAAGCATTCCAAGATCAAGTCGGCTGCCGGACGCAGCGCCCAGACACTGCTCATGCCCGGCACCACGCTGATCAGGGAATGGGATGAGCGCGAGTACCGCGTGACGATCACGCCCGATGGTCTGTATGCCCTGGATGGCCAGGTGTTCAAGAGCCTGTCGGCGGCAGCACGCCACATCACCGGCACGCGCTGGAACGGACCGAAGTTCTTCGGTTTGCGTGATCGTAAGGGGGATGATCAATGAGTGCGCCGCTGCTGGCGCCGCCGAAGCGCTGCGCGGTGTACTGCCGCGTCTCCAGCGACGAGCGCTTGGACCAGTCGTTCAACTCCATCGACGCCCAGAAAGAAGCCGGGCACGCTTTCATCAAGAGCCAGAGCCACGAGGGCTGGATCGCCGTGGCCGACGACTACGATGATCCCGGCTACTCCGGCGGCAGCATGGACCGGCCCGCCCTGCGCCGCCTGATGGCCGACATCGAGGCCGGCAAGATCGACATCGTGGTGGTCTACAAGATCGACCGCCTGTCGCGCTCGTTGGCCGATTTCGCGCGGATGGTCGATGTGTTCGACCGCCACCGTGTCAGCTTCAGCGCCGTCACGCAGCAGATCAACTCGGCCACCTCGATGGGCAGGTTGATACTCAACGTCCTGCTGTCCTTTGCGCAGTTCGAACGGGAAGTGACCGGCGAGCGCATCCGCGACAAGATCGCCGCCAGCAAGCGCAAGGGCATGTGGATGGGCGGGCCGGTGCCGCTCGGCTACGACGTTCGGGATCGTCTGCTGGTGATCAATGAGGTAGAGGCCAAGCTGGTACGCCGGATCTTCGACGATTTCGTGACCATGCGGTCAGCCACGTTGATGGCCAAGGCCTACGGTGCAGAAGGCGTGGTCACCAAGGGGGGCAAGCCCTTCACCAAGCAGACGATCTACAAGATGCTGAACAACCGGATGTACCTGGGCGAGATCGTCCACAAGGGGCAGAGCTTCCCTGGCCAGCATCAGGCCATCGTGACGCAGGCGCAGTGGGATGCCGTGCACGCACTGATCGCCACCGATGGCATCGAACGGCGGCGCGAGACCAACGACCGCCAGCGTGAGCCAGCGTTGTTGCGTGGCCTGCTGTTTACGCCCGATGGTGAACGGCTGGTGCCCAGCTACACCAGGAAGAAGGGCAAGACCTACCGCTACTACACGCCGATCAGACACCGGCGCTTTGGCGCGTGGGCCAGCAGCCACGGACCGTTGCCAGCGGCACCCATCGAGGAATTGGTGACGCAGCAAATCGTGGCGGCGCTCTCGGCCCCGCACATCGTGCAATCGGTGTGGGATCGGATTCGGACAGCCCGCCCAGACCTGTCGGAGCCTGAGGTCGTGCTTCCGATGCGAAATCTGGCGGGCCTGTGGCAACAGCTGTTCCCCGCCGAACAGTGTCGACTGGCGCAGTTGCTGATCGAGCGCGTGGTGATTGCCGACGGTGGGCTGGAAATCATCTGGCGCGATCAGGGCTGGCAGGAACTGGCCGGGGAACTGCTGCCCGGCACCATCGGCGCGGAACTGCAGGAGATGGAGGAAACCGTATGAAGCCCAAAGTGCAGGCTTTGGGCGGACCCGTTGCGCGCGAGCGCCGGGACGGCGGCCAGGTCAAGCTGTCCACCTTCATCCCGCTGAAGATCAGGAAGCGCGGCGCCAGCAAGGTGGTGCTGCGCCCGGATGGCCAGGTCGAGTCGCCGGGCAAGGTCGCCAGCCAGATCGACCAACCCTTGCTGGTGGCACTGACGCGGGCCTTCTACTGGCAGCAACTGCTCGACGACGGGGTGGTTGCCAGCGGCAGCGAGATCGCCCGACGTGAAGGCCTGCATCATTCGACGGTCAACGAACTGCTGCGTCTGACGCTACTGCAGCCCGCCATCATCCAGGCCATCCTGGCAGGCAAGCAGCCGCGCTGCATGAGCCTGCTGTGGTTCCAGCGGAACCCGCTGCCGACCGACTGGGTGGCGCAGCGGGAGGTGCTCGCGAGGTTCGATGCGTGAGGGTGTGACTCAACGAACCCAGCGACGGGCGTCCTTCAAGAGCAGTAGCAACTGCTGCTCGCGCAGCGGCGAGGCGATGAACCCAAATCGGGTGTAGAACCTGGTCGCGTCTTCATCAATCGGATGGGTCAGCATGGCCCGCACACCGGCCTGCTCGGCGATCACCAGCGTGCGGCGGATCGCATCCTGAAGCATCCCGATGCCGATCCCGCGGCCCTGGTGCTCGCGTGACACGGCGAGCCGGGCCAAGATCACCACCGGCACCGGGTACTGTCCCATGCCCTTGCGGATACGCTCCGGCGCTTCCAGCGTGTCGACCTGGCCTACGGTCAGGCTGAAGTAGCCTGCGACGCGGTCGTCACCATCGGCGGCCACGACGAAGGTCTTGGCCGAGCCACTGCCCTGCGCCTGGCGGGCGTGGCGCAGCAGCCAATCGTTCAGCGCAGGCTTGCCGCAGTCGAAGCCTTCCAGCCGATGCTGTGCGGCCAGAGGCGCCGGTGCCCGCAGCGTCACTTGGCGTCCCAAGGGGCCTTGCGGGCGAACAGGTCGGCCAAGCCGTCGTTGGCCTGCTCGGAGCGCTCGAGCAACTCCATCAGGGCCTGGTACTGGCTGCCCGAGACCATGAACAATCGTTGGTCCAGCAGGGTCTGCTCGGCGGCCAGGCAGGCGCTGTCGAGGATGAAGTCGGTCAGCGACTTGTGGGCCACCTCGGCGGCACGGCGCAGCACGGCCTCCTGTTCGGGCGTGGCGCGCAGCCCCAGGCGGGCAGTACGGGCAGCAGGCGAGGATGCGATGGCGGTCATGGCGGCGCCTTTCTTGTTCGATCAATGGACGCCATGTTAGTACAACCGACGCACGCGGTCCAGTTCGCTGGGGCGATCGCCGCCCTGGTTGACGATGAACCGCCGCGCGTAAGTCGTTGATTTTGATGAATCAGGCGCTGCGGCTACCCGCAAGCCAGCCGGAGAACAGAGACGGCTCTGGCCGAGACAATGGCCGATTTTGGGTGTTTTGGCTGGCCCCCACCCGCAGGGCGGATGGCCAGAATCCCGCGTGGCGCGGGGCCGGCGTCAAAAGGAAAGGGCCCGGAGACTTTCCGGGCCCTGGTGATTGGTGGAGGCGGCGGGAATCGAACCCGCGTCCGAAAATCCTCTACCGTTGGCTCTACATGCTTGTCCCAGTCTATTGATTTGACCGGCTGCTACCCGACGGGCAGGGAAGACAGACAGCGAGCCCGGATAGCTTTAGCGATTCGACTCCGGGCGAGTGAGATCGCGATCCTGTGAGAGATGACGCCTGGAGGCCGGGCGCACAGGCACGTCCCCGGTCAGACGGCACCCTACCGGTGTTTAGGCGGCGAGTGCGTAGTTGTCGTCGTTGGCAACTATTTGGTTTGCAGTGTGATTAACGAGGGGCACTGTACCTCGGCATGCACCGCGGGCTTCGCGACCTCCGTCGAAACCAGGTCGCCCCCGTATGGTTCCTGTGACACTATACGCCAGAGCGAGTTCCGTGTCAGCGCGCGTGTTTCATGATCCGGCCTTTTTCGCGCTGCCAGTCGCGGTCGCGCTCGCTGGCGCGCTTGTCGTGGGCCTGCTTGCCCTTGGCGAGGCCCAGTTCGACCTTGCAGCGCCCCTGCTTCCAGTACATCGACAGCGCGATGATGGTGTAGCCTTTGCGTTCCACGGCGCCGATCAGTCGGCCCAGCTCTTGCCGGTGCAACAGTAGCTTGCGGGTCCGTTGGGCGTCGGGGACATAGTGCGTGGAAACCGTCTGCAGGGGCGTGATGAGGGCGCCCAGCAACCAAGCCTCGCCGTTTTTCATGATGACGTAGCTGTCCACCAGCTGCAGGCGGCCGGCACGCAGTGCCTTGACCTCCCAGCCTTCCAAAACGATCCCGGCTTCGAGGCGATCTTCGATGAAGAAGTCGTGACGGGCTTTTTTGTTGACGGCGATGGTCGAATTCGTACCATCGCCGTTCGATGATTTTGGCTTGGACATTTGCCGGCCATTATAAAGCAATGGTTGTAGGGCCGCAGGGTGGAGCAGGAGGGGGTATGCAGGTGGGGGATGATGGCCGAGGCAGCATCGCTGTCACCGTGGTCCATGCCGGACCCGAACGGGTCTGGCGTGTCGTCGTCGAGTTGCCAGTCGGCGCCTGCGTGATGGATGCAGTTCGCGCCAGCGGTCTTGCCGAACTGCTCGGCGAAGCGTATCTATCTGCAATGCCGGTGGGAGTTTTCGGTGAGGTCTGTACGCCCGAGACAGCACTGCGTGCCGGGGATCGTGTCGAGATTTACCGGCCTCTGCCGGTCGATCCCAAGCAGGCGCGCCGGCAGCGGGCCGAGCGCGCCCGGGCTGCGGTGAAGTCCTGAGACAATGGCGCGATCGCGCCAGGGCTGCAGGCGGGGCGCGGCACGATCAGAATTTATTGGGCTTGATGCGGGTCGATTTCTCGACGCATGCCGAGAATGCATCGCCGGTTGGCTCCTTTTCTACGCGGGCCAGCTTGTCCTGCTCGAAAAATACCGTCAGCCGGCACTTTTCCTCATCGTGGCGATCGCGATGATAGAATACGTAATCCCACCGATTGGGGTCGAACAGGTTTTTGAGAACCGGGCGTCCCAGTAGATACTGCACCTGCTCGCGTGTCAGACCGGGCGCAAGCTGGCCGATCGCCGCTGGGTCGAGTGTGTTACCTTGGCGGACATCGGGCTTGTACACGATGCAGCCACCGAGCAGCAGCGTCAGGCTCGAAATGAAAAGTAGCAGGGGTCGTTTCATGATAGGCCACGATCGGTTTGGGACGCGCCATAGTAGCGAAAAAACCATCGGGTGACGATGGCACGTTCCCGAAGTTTGGAGAGCGGTATATTGGAATCCAAGGACATCCGCAAGGTCGGATTGAAGGTTACGCTTCCTCGGCTCAAGATCCTGGAAATGCTCGAGTCGGGCGGGTCGCGCCACATGAGTGCGGAAGACCTTTATAAGGCCTTGCTCGATGCGGGCGAGGAGATCGGGCTGGCGACGGTCTACCGAGTATTGACCCAGTTCGAAACCGCAGGTCTGGTCAACCGGCTCAACTTCGAAAGCGGTCATTCGGTCTTCGAAATCAACGCAGGCAAACACCACGATCACATGCTTTGCATCAAATGCGGGCGCGTCGACGAGTTTCTGGATGATGCCATCGAGGCGCGGCAAGCAGCCATCGCAGAGCGTATGGGTTACGAGATGACCGACCACAGTCTCTACATCTATGGCGTCTGCCCGGATTGCCAGGTCGAGGTATCGGCGGGAAGGCTCAAGACGCCAGAGCCGTTTCAGGATGACAAAGCCCTGGATTGAGTCGCGTGGGCGCGTAGTTCGCGGGCGTGCTCGCGGGTACGCTCGGTGATGATTCGCCCACCCAGCATGCGCGCCAGTTCCTCTTCGGTCTCTGCTTCGTTGAGAGCCCGCACCCGAGTGTGGGTATCCTGATCCACGACGGCCTTGCTGACCTGATAGTGCTGCCGGGCATGAGCCGCGACTTGAGCTTGGTGCGTGACGCATAGGACCTGACGATGCTGTGCCAGTTGCGCTAGGCGCTCACCGATCAGAGCGGCCACTGCGCCGCCGACGCCGGCGTCCACCTCATCGAAAATCATTGTGCCGGTGGCCGCGTGATTGGCGGCGACCACGGCGATCGCCAGTGCGATTCGTGAGAGCTCGCCGCCCGAGGCGATGCGTGCCACGGGTTTGGGCGGTTGTCCCGGATTCATGCTGATGGTGATGTCGACGCGCTCTCGTCCCTGGGGCGAGATCCGATTTGGCAGAGTCTCGACCGCGATGGCGATGCACGCATGAGGCAGGCCGAGAGGCCGCACCTGCGCTTCGATCTGCGGGGCCAGAAGCTGGGCGGTTTGGCGCCGGGCCGCACCCAGGCGATCTGCCGCGCGGTCGTATGCCGCGCGCCGCTCGGCAGCCTCTTTTTCGAGCTGCGCTTGGAGGTTTTCGCGATTTTTATGGGTAATCAGCTCCGCTTCGAGCCGGTCGCGTACCTCGTGCAACTCCTCCGGCGCACAGTGATGCTTGCGGGCGAGCTGGTGGTAACGTCCGAGGCGCTCGTCGAGCCAGGCTAGCCGTTCGGGATCGATCTCGGCATTCGCTAGATAGTGTGTCAGCGCCCGCTCCGCCTCCTGGGCTGGGATCAGGGTCTGGTCCACCAGCAGGGCAATGTCATCCAAGGCTGCATCCAGCCGGCGGGCCTCGTTCAGATTCCGCTGAGCCTGTTGCAGCAAGGCAATGGCGCTGACGGATTCTTCGCCGGCCAACCGC
The DNA here is from genome assembly GCA_035573755.1 of Candidatus Acidiferrales bacterium. Classification (GTDB taxonomy): domain Bacteria; phylum Pseudomonadota; class Gammaproteobacteria; order UBA5335; family UBA5335; genus Macondimonas. The sequence continues at coordinate 50,593 of DATLZY010000100.1, read as the reverse complement.
TCCAGGGTTGCGCGGGTCAAGGCGAGCAGCCGTTCGCCATGCGCGTGGCGCTTGTGTTCGGCCACTAGCGCGGCCCATTCCGCGGCCTGCGGCGACAGCTCCCGCAATTCCTCGATCTGGCTCCTCAGCCATTCGCCATGCCCCGTGAGGTGCCCGGCAATCTGCGTCAACGCTGCCAGCGCATCGGTGGCTCTCTTCAGGGCTTCATGAGCTCGGCTGACCTCATCCACGAGCGCGCCGTGGCCACCGATCCGGTCGAGCAGTTCCCGCTGGGCATCATTTTGCAGCAGCACCTGATGGGCGTGCTGGCCATGGATCTCGAGCAGCAAGGGCCCCAGGTCGCGCAGGCTCTGGGCCGTCACCGGCCGGCCATTGATGGTCAGGCGTGAGCCGCCATCGCGCTGCAGCACGCGGCGCAGCACACAGGCATCACCGTCGTCGAGCCCTTCTTCGGCCAGCCATGCAGCGGCGGCGGGCAGGTCGCTCAGATCAAATTCGGCGCTGAGTTCGGCGCGGCTGGTCCCAGCCCGGATCAGATCGGATCGCGCCCGGTCGCCGAGCAACAGGCCGAGCGCATCGATCAGGATCGACTTGCCGGCGCCGGTTTCGCCGGTGAGCGCTGAAAAGCCGGGTCCGAACTCCAGCTCTAGGTGGTCGATGAGGGTGTAGTTGCGGATGTGGAGGCGCGTCAGCATGGCCCGTCGGTCTCAGGGGATCGGTTGACTGCCCCAGCGCAGCTTGCCGCGCAGGATCCGGAAATAATCGTGGTTAGCGGGGTGGATCAGGGTGAGTGGATGGTCGCTGCGGCGGATGCGCACGCAATCTCCGTTGCGCAACTCGACGCTATTCTGGCCGTCCCACGTTACCTGGACAGGATTGGTGTTGCGTGGCGCGATGCGGATCTCGATCCGGGCTGAATCGTCCACCACCAGCGGCCGATCGGCCAGCGCATGCGGACAGATCGGGACCAGCACGATGGCATGCAGTTGCGGGTGCATGATCGGCCCACCGCCGGAGAGCGCATAGGCGGTCGAGCCGGTGGGGGTGGCGACGATGAGGCCGTCGGCGCGGTGGTTGTTGACGTAATGCTCGTTGATGTAAGTGTCGAAATCGATCAGGCGTGCTACGTGGTGCTTGTTGATGACGATGTCATTGAGTGCTGTCTGCCGATGTAGGACGGCGTTTTCGCGCATCGCCGTCCCCTCAAGCAGAAAACGCTGGTCGGTCTGATAGTCGCCCGCCAGGATGGCGTCTAGCGCCAGTTCCAGTTGCGCTGGCGGGATGTCGACCATGAACCCCAGCCGACCCAGGTTGATGCCGACCAGCGGAACCTGGCGCGCGCCGACTGCGCGTGCGGCGCCGAGGAAGGTACCGTCGCCGCCGATCACGACGATGAGGTCGGCCTGCTGGGCCATCTCCTCTCGCGCCATCAGGATGATCGTGGGGTCGGGACTGGCCGTCGCGCAGCGCTCGTCGAGCAGGATGCGCCGGCCGCGGCGCTGCAGGTACGTCACCAAGGGCGCCAAGGTGGCGGCAAGCTGGGGGCTGACTGCGTTGCCGATCAGGCCGATGGTCGCGAAGTTCGGTGCGGCCGACGCGGTCGTCATTGGGATGCCTCGTCGCCGGGACGCGCGACATGACGGGTCGTTGACACTCCTTCCCTCCTATTGTTATCGTCCTTTTTGGCACTCTCTGGCGCTGAGTGCCAAACCTTCACTGGATCAGGATCATTCTGGGTGAGAATGATGTCTACCACAACACCGCACGGAATGAACGAACGCGCTCAGGTCATCCTGAAGACCTTGATCGATTGCTTCATCCGCGACGGCGAACCGGTCGGCTCGCGTACCATCGCCCGCGAAAGCGGACTGGACCTCAGCCCCGCGTCGATCCGCAATGCTTTGCTTGATCTGGAGGAGCAAGGCTATCTGCAGTCGCCCCATACCTCCGCGGGCAGGGTTCCCACGGTGCGCGGCTACCGCGTCTTCGTCGACAGCCTGCTCACCGTGCAGCCGATCGATGCAGCGCAACTCGCCATGCTGGAGCGGGAACTCGTGGCAGATGAGGCGCTGACGCGCCAGCAGGTGCTCGATACCGCCTCGCGCCTGCTGTCCGGTATCACGCACATGGCTGGCGTGGTCACTTTGCCGCGCCGGGAGCAGTTGGGCCTGCGCCACATCGAATTCTTGCCTTTATCCGAACGGCAGGTGCTGGCAGTCCTGGTGTTCGATGGCCAAGAGGTGCAGAACCGCATCGTCCGCGTCGATCGCAGTTTCACCGCTGCCGAGCTGCAGCAGGTGTCGAATTATCTGAACAGCCTCTTCATCGGCAAAGGCATTGCGCAGGTGCGCGAGGCGCTGGTGGAGGAGATGCGCCGCACGCGCGCCGATATGGACGCGCTCATGCGCACGGCGGTGGAGCTCGCGAGTGTGGCGCTCGAGGCGCCCGACGAGGCCGATTATGTCATCGCAGGGCAATCCAACCTCATGGATTTCAAGGAGCTGTCCGATATCGAGAAGCTCCGCGCCCTGTTCGACGCCTTCACGGCCAAGCGTGAGATGCTGCGTCTGCTCGATCAGGCGCTGGAGGCTCAGAGCGCGCAGATCTTCATCGGTGAGGAATCGGGCTATCGCGTGCTGGATGATTGCAGCGTGGTGAGTGCCCCCTATCGGGTCGACGGCCAGGTGGTCGGAGTGCTGGCCGTCATTGGTCCCACCCGCATGGCCTATCAGCGGGTCATTCCCATCGTCGACATCACCGCGCGGTTGCTCGGTAGCGCCTTGAATTTATCCGGCTGATCCCCATCATAGGCGCGCCGCCGGAAGAACTGCGGCGGCGAGATCCTTTTTTGACCGAACGGCGAGGGAGCGGCCCATGAACCCATCCGACATCAACGACGATACCGCGCTCCAAGAAGAAGGCGCATCCCCAGCTGCCGAAGCGGTGGGCGATGAGGATTTGGCGGCGCGGCTGGCACAGGCCGAAGCCAAGGCCGGCGAGCACTGGGATCTTTATCTGCGCGCTCGCGCGGAGCTGGAAAACCAGCAGCGGCGCATGGCGCGCGAGATCGAAAATGCGCACAAATACGGCCTGGAGCGCTTCGTGAATGAGCTGCTGCCGGTGCGGGACAGCCTGGAACTGGGGCTCGCGGCCTCCGCAGCCGAACAGGGCGATCAGAACGCCTTGCGCGAGGGCATGGCGCTGACGCTCAAGATGCTCACGGCGGTACTGGAAAAAGCCGGCGTGCGCGAAATCGCCCCTCAGGGCGAGCCCTTTGATCCCCAGTGGCATGCGGCGGTGTCCACGCAGGAATCGGCCGAGGCGCCCGAAAACACGGTGCTTGAGGTCATGCAAAAGGGCTATGCCTTGAACGACCGCCTGATCCGGCCGGCCATGGTTGTGGTGGCGCGTGCTCCGGGCGGTTGACGCCAGCACCTTGAAACAATCTTCCCCCGTCCCCACCTTGGACACACATCCGAATTTTTGGAGCGAGAAATAGCCATGGGCAAAATCATCGGCATCGATTTGGGCACCACGAACTCCTGCGTGGCCGTGCTGGAGGGCAGCACGCCCAAGGTTCTGGAAAACAGTGAAGGCGGGCGTACCACGCCGTCCATCGTCGCCTACACCAAAGACGGCGAGGTGCTGGTGGGGCAGGCCGCCAAGCGTCAGGCCGTCACCAACCCGCAGAACACGCTTTACGCCGTCAAGCGCTTGATCGGGCGCAAGTTCGACGACAGCGTGGTGCAGAAAGACATCCATCTCGCGCCCTACAAGATCGTGCGCGCCGACAACGGCGATGCCTGGGTCGAAGTCGGCGGGCGCAAGATGGCGCCGCAGGAGATCTCGGCGCAGGTGCTGCGCAAGATGAAGAAGACCGCCGAGGATTATCTTGGGGAAACCGTCACCGAAGCGGTCATCACCGTGCCGGCCTACTTCAACGACGCCCAGCGTCAGGCCACCAAGGACGCCGGCCGCATCGCGGGTCTCGAGGTCAAACGCATCATCAACGAGCCGACCGCGGCGGCGCTGGCCTATGGCCTCGACAAGAAGCGCGGCGACCAGAAGATCGTGGTCTATGACCTGGGTGGTGGCACCTTCGACGTTTCGGTGATCGAGATTGCCGATGTCGAGGGCGAGCACCAGTTCGAGGTGCTGGCCACCAACGGCGACACTTTCTTGGGTGGCGAGGACTTCGACCTGCGCGTCATCGACTATCTCGCCGGCGAGTTCCAGAAGGAAAACGGCATCGATTTGCGCAAGGACCCCTTGGCCATGCAGCGCCTGAAAGAGGCGGCAGAAAAGGCCAAGATCGAGTTGTCCTCGAGTCAGCAGACCGAGATCAATCTGCCCTATGTCACCGCCGATGCCAGCGGCCCGAAGCACCTGAACCTCAAGCTCACGCGGGCCAAGCTGGAGGCGCTGGTCGAGGATCTCATCGAGCGTACCATGGAACCCTGCCGGCTGGCGCTCAAGGATGCGGGCCTGAAGGCCTCCGATATCAACGAGGTGATCCTGGTCGGCGGACAGACCCGTATGCCGCGCGTGCAGGATGCGGTCAAGTCTTTCTTCGGCAAGGATCCGCGCCGGGATGTGAACCCCGACGAGGCGGTGGCCATCGGTGCGGCCATCCAGGCTGGCGTCCTGGCCGGCGACGTGAAGGACGTGCTGCTGCTCGACGTGACGCCGCTTACCCTGGGCATCGAAACCATGGGCGGGGTGATGACGCCACTCATCAAGCGCAACACCACCATCCCGACCAAGGCGACTCAGGTGTTTTCGACAGCCGAGGACAATCAATCCGCCGTGACCATCCATGTGCTGCAGGGCGAGCGCGAGGTGGCGCGCCAGAACAAGTCGCTGGGCCAGTTCAATCTGGAAGGGATTGCACCGGCGCCGCGCGGTGTGCCGCAGATCGAGGTCACCTTCGACATCGACGCCAACGGCATCCTGCACGTTTCGGCCAAGGACAAGAACACTGGTAAGGAAGCCAATATCACCATCAAGGCCAGCTCCGGCCTGAGTGAGGACGAGATCCAGCGCATGGTGAAGGACGCCGAGGCTCATGCCGAGGAAGATCGCAAGTTCCATGAGCTGGTCATGGCGCGTAACCAGGCCGACAGCCTCGCCTACGGGGTGGAAAAGTCCCTGCGCGATCTGGGTGAACAGATCGAAGGCGATGAGAAATCGCGCATCGAGACCGCCCTGAGGGAGTTGCGCGAGGCCATCCAGGGCGAGGACAAGGCGCTCATCGAACAGCGCACCCAGGCGCTGGCCGAGATGTCCGCCACGCTCGCGCAGCGGGCGGCCGCGGCGGGTCAGACTGAAACTGGCGGCGCTGCTGCGGGTGGCACGCAGGATGCCGATGTGGTGGACGCTGAGTTCCATGAGGTGAAGGGCGACGGCAAGTCGACTTGAGGCGATCGGGCAGGATACGCGCCGGGTCCTCGCGAGTGAGTCCCGGCGCGCCGCCGCATTCGGGGTGCTGCGGGCCTCCCGATGGCGATGGACGGATAGATGACCATGGCGAAGGCAGATTATTACGAGATCCTGGGCGTGGCTCGCAGCGCCGACGAGACCGAGCTGAAAAAGGCTTACCGGCGTCTGGCGATGAAATACCACCCGGACCGAAACCCCGGCGACAAGGCGGCCGAGGAGCGTTTCAAAGAGGTGGCAGAGGCCTGGGAAGTGCTGTCCAATCCGGACAAGCGTGCGGCTTACGATCGCTTCGGGCACGCCGGTGTCAGCGGCGGCGCTGCCGGCGGCGGTTTCGGTCAGGGCGATTTCGCCGATGCCTTCAGCGACATCTTCGGCAACGTGTTCAGCGAGGTCTTTGGCGGTGGCCGGCGTGGTGGACGCCCCGGCGGCGCCTATCGCGGCGCAGATCTGCGCACCGTAATCGAGATCGATCTGGAAGACGCTGCGCGCGGCAAGACGGTCGAAATCGAAGTGCCGGGCCATGCGAGCTGCACCGCCTGCGGCGGCACCGGCGCGGAACCCGGCTCAAAGCCGGTCACCTGTCCGAGTTGTGGCGGCCAGGGGCAGGTGCGCGTGCAGCAGGGTTTTTTCTCGCTGCAGCAGACCTGTCCCCGTTGCCGTGGCCGGGGCACCATCATCGAATCGCCCTGCAGGACCTGTCAGGGTACAGGCCGCGTGCGTCAGGACAAGACCCTGTCGGTCAAGATTCCTGCCGGCATCGACACCGGTGACCGCATCCGCCTCAGCGGCGAGGGTGAGCCGGGCCAGGGGGGCGGTCCGGCCGGCGACCTCTACGTCCAGGTGCAGGTGCGCGAGCATCCGATTTTTCGCCGCGACGGGCGCGATCTGCTCTGCGAGATGCCGGTGAGCTTCACCACCGTGGCGCTGGGCGGCGAAATCGATGTGCCGACCCTGACCGGTCAGGTCAGCCTCAAGATTCCGGCGGGGACTCAGACCGGCAAGGTGTTCCGCCTGCGCGGCAAGGGCATGCCGGGCCTGCGAGGTGCAGAGTCGGGTGATCTGCTCTGCCGGGTCCAGGTCGAAACCCCCGTGAACCTCACCCCCGAGCAAAAAGAGCTGCTCGAGCGCTTCGACCGGCTGTTAGGGGAAGGTGCGCGGCGCCACAGCCCGCAGGCCAGCGGCTGGATCGACAGCGTGAAGGGTTTCTTCGACCGGTTTACATCCTGACAAGGGGGGCGCGCATAGTGAAGGTGGGGATCGCCGGCGCGGCCGGCCGCATGGGCCGGGCGCTGCTGACCGCGGCGCAGGGACGTTCGGATCTCGTGGTCACGGCCGCGCTGGAGGCGCCGGGCCATCCGGCCTTGGGGCAGGATGTTGGCATGCTGGCCGGGATCGGCGCGCTGGGAGTGCCGCTGACGGTCGATATCGGCGCCGCACTCGCGCGCTGCGAGGTGCTGATCGAATTCACCCGACCCGAGCCGACCTTGGCGCATCTGGCGGCCTGCCGTGACCAGGGGCGGGCGATGGTGATCGGGACGACCGGGCTGGATGAGGCTCAGCGGAGCGAAGTGGCCGACGCCGCCCGCGCGATCCCCATCGTCTTTGCCCCCAACATGAGCATCGGGGTCAATCTCATGTTGAAATTGCTGGAGACGGCCGCGCGGGTGCTCGGCAACAGCGTGGACATCGAGATCATCGAGGCACACCACCGCCACAAGGTCGATGCCCCGTCCGGTACCGCCCTGCGCATGGGCGAGGTGATTGCCGAGACACTGGGCCGCGATCTGCGCCAGTGCGCCGTCTATGGCCGCGAAGGCCAGACCGGCGCGCGGGCGCGCGACACCATCGGCTTTGCCACCGTGCGCGCCGGCGACATCATCGGCGATCACACCGTGCTGTTCGCCGGTGAGGGCGAGCGGCTCGAGATCGCCCACCGCGCCACCAGCCGTGAGAACTTCGCCCAGGGCGCGCTGCGCGCCGCGGCCTGGCTGGCGGGACGCACGCCTGGGCTCTACGACATGAGCGACGTGCTGGGGCTCTAGGCCCTTTTCATGGACATCCCGGCCTGAAGTGCCTAGAATTGGCGCGCTCCAGCGGGAGCCAGCCGCCCCTTCGGGCCGCCGTTCTGCGCGCCGAACCACCACGGTTCGCATTCATCTGGCGCGGTGCGGAGCCAGAGATTCGAAGGAATGACCCAAGCCGTCGGGCGGGACGCAAGCCCCGCTGCGTTTTTGCACGCTTGTTCCGGAGGTGGCCACTTGTCCGTACCCGCCCTGCTCGTACTTGAAGATGGCAGCGTGTTTTCTGGCCGTTCCCTGGGCGTGCCGGGCGTGAGTGCCGGTGAGGTCGTCTTCAACACGGCCATGACCGGCTATCAGGAGGTGTTGACCGATGCCTCCTATCATCGCCAGATCGTCACTTTGACCTATCCCCACATCGGCAATGTCGGTGTCAATGCCGCCGATGCCGAGTCGGACGGTATCAAGGTCGCCGGGCTCGTGATCCGCAACGCGGCGCAGGTGGTCAGCAACTGGCGCGCCGAACAAAGCCTGGCGTCCTATCTCGAGGCCCAAGGCATTGTGGCCATCGCGGATGTGGACACCCGCCGGTTGACGCGCTTGCTGCGTGAGAAGGGCGCGCAGCGTGGCGCGATCGTCGCCGGGGCGTCGAGTCCCGAGCAGGCGCGCGAACAGGGCCTTGCGGCAGCCCGCGCCTTTCCGGGTCTGTTGGGACTGGATCTGGCACAGGCGGTCAGCACCGCCTCGCCTTATGTCTGGGAAGAGCCGACGCTGTCGCTCGAAGACGCGCCGCGCGAGCCGTCCGCAGGCCGCTTCCATGTGGTGGCCTATGATTTCGGCATCAAGCGCAACATCCTGCGTCTGCTGGTGGACGAGGGTTGTCGGGTGACGGTGGTGCCGGCGCGTACGCCAGCGGCCGACGTGTTGGCGATGGCACCCGACGGCGTGTTCCTGTCGAACGGTCCCGGTGATCCGGAGCCTTGCGACTATGCCATCGCGGCGATCGCGACTTTGCTCGAGCGCGGCGTGCCGATGTTTGGCATCTGCCTCGGGCACCAGCTTTTGGGGCTCGCGAGCGGTGCCCGCACGATCAAGATGAAGTTCGGTCACCACGGCGCCAATCATCCGGTGATGGATCTGGACACCCGGCGGGTGCTCATCACCAGCCAGAACCACGGCTTTGCGCTGGACGAGGCCAGCCTGCCGGCGAATCTGCGCGCCACGCACCGCTCGCTGTTCGACGGCACGCTGCAGGGGGTGATGCGCACCGACCGGCCCGCGTTCGGTTTCCAGGGCCACCCCGAGGCCAGTCCCGGTCCGCATGACCTGCGGCCGCTGTTCGCCCGGTTCACTGCGCTGATGGAGCGTCACCGCGCCGTCTGAACAGCCCTCGTCCCTCTTTCGACGAACAGGTTTGCCATGCCCAAACGCACCGACATCAAGAGCATCCTCATCCTGGGCGCCGGCCCCATCGTCATCGGGCAGGCCTGCGAATTCGACTATTCGGGGGCCCAGGCTTGCAAGGCGCTGCGGGAGGAGGGCTATCGCGTCATCCTGGTCAATTCCAATCCGGCGACCATCATGACCGACCCCGACATGGCCGATGCCGTCTACATCGAGCCCATCCACTGGGCCACGGTGGCGCGCATCATCGAGGTCGAGCGGCCTGATGCGGTGCTACCGACGATGGGCGGACAGGTGGCGCTGAACTGCGCCCTCGACCTGGTGCGCGAGGGTGTGCTCGAGCGTTTCGGTGTGCAGCTCATCGGCGCCAGCGAGGCGGCCATCCACATGGCCGAGGACCGCGACCAGTTCCGCCGCGCCATGGCCGACATTGGCCTCGCCACGCCACGCTCGGTGGTGGTGCACTCCATGGAAGAGGCGCTGGCCCGGCAACCCGAGGTCGGTTATCCCACCATCATCCGGCCATCCTTCACCATGGGCGGTTCCGGCGGCGGCATTGCCTACAACCGCGAGGAATTCGTCGCCATCGTCGAAAGTGGGCTGGATCTTTCCCCAACGACCGAGGTGCTGATTGAGGAATCGGTGCTGGGCTGGAAGGAATTCGAGATGGAAGTCGTCCGTGACCGAGCGGACAACTGCATCATCGTCTGTTCCATCGAGAACCTGGATCCCATGGGCGTCCACACCGGCGACTCGATCACGGTCGCGCCGGCCCAGACCCTCACCGACAAGGAATACCAGCGCATGCGCGATGCCTCCATCGCTGTGCTGCGCAAGATCGGGGTGGACACCGGCGGTTCCAACGTGCAGTTCGCCATCGATCCGGCCAACGGGCGCATGGTGGTGATCGAGATGAATCCGCGCGTGTCGCGCTCTTCCGCGCTGGCCTCCAAGGCCACCGGTTTCCCCATCGCCAAGGTCGCGGCCAAGCTCGCCGTCGGCTACACGCTGGATGAACTCAAGAACGAGATCACCGGCGGCGTCACGCCGGCCTCGTTCGAGCCAGCCATCGATTACGTCGTCACCAAGGTGCCGCGCTTCACCTTCGAGAAATTCCCGCAGGCCAACGACCGCCTGACGACTCAGATGAAATCGGTCGGCGAGGTGATGGCCATCGGCCGCAACTTCCAGGAATCGCTGCAAAAGGCGTTGCGTGGGCTGGAGACGGGCGTGGACGGCCTCAGCGAGCGCATCGCGCGTCCCGAGACCGAGGAAGCCTGGGCGAGTCTGCGCCAGGAACTCAGCCTGCCGCGCGGGGAGCGGCTCTGGTATGTGGCCGATGCCTTTCGCGCCGGCATGAACTGTGAAGAGGTCTTCGAACTGACCGCCATCGATCCGTGGTTCCTGGTGCAGATCGAGGATCTGGTGCGCGAGGAGGCGCAGGTGCGCGAGGCGGGTCTCGCCGGGCTCGACGCGACGCGGTTGCGCGCGCTCAAACGAAAGGGCTTTTCCGATCGCCGGCTCGCCACGCTGACCGGCGCCCATGAAGACGACATCCGCGCCCTGCGTACCCGTTTCGGCATCCATCCCGTGTACAAGCGCGTGGATTCCTGCGCGGCCGAGTTCGCCTCGACGACGGCCTATCTCTATTCCAGCTACGACGAGGAGTGCGAGGCCGCGCCCTCCGCGCGCCCGAAGATCATGGTGCTGGGCGGTGGGCCCAACCGCATCGGCCAGGGCATCGAGTTCGATTACTGCTGCGTGCATGCCGCGCTGGCCCTGCGCGAGGACGGCTACGAGACCATCATGGTCAACTGCAATCCCGAGACGGTGTCGACCGACTATGACACCTCCGACCGACTCTATTTCGAGCCGGTGACCCTCGAGGATGTGCTGGAGATCGTCCGTGTCGAGCAGCCCAAAGGCGTGATCGTCCAGTTCGGCGGTCAGACTCCGCTCAAGCTGGCCCGCGCGCTGGAGGCGGCCGGTGTGCCCATCATCGGCACCACGCCCGATGCCATCGATCGGGCCGAGGATCGCGAACGCTTCCAGCAGATGGTCGACGCGCTGGGCCTCAAGCAGCCGCCCAATCGCACGGCCCGATCGCTTGAGGAAGGCGTTGCTGCCGCGGCCGAGATCGGTTATCCGCTGGTGGTGCGGCCGAGTTATGTGCTGGGCGGGCGGGCGATGGAAATCGTCTACAACGAGGATGAGCTGCGCACCTACATGAGCACGGCCGTCTCCGTGTCCAACGACAGCCCGGTGCTGCTGGATCGCTTTCTCGACGATGCCATCGAATGCGACGTCGATGCGGTCAGCGATGGCGCGGCGGTGGTCATTGGCGGCATCATGCAGCATATCGAACAGGCCGGCGTGCATTCTGGTGATTCGGCCTGTTCCTTGCCGCCCTATAGCCTCGATGAAGCCTTGCAGGCGCGGTTGCGCGCGCAGGTCGAGGCGATGGCGCGGGGCCTGGGGGTCGTGGGACTCATGAACACCCAGTTCGCCATCCAGGCGGGCGAAATTTACGTTCTCGAGGTCAACCCGCGCGCCTCGCGCACGGTCCCGTTCGTCTCCAAGGCGACCGGCGTGCCGCTTGCCAAGGTCGCCGCGCGCTGCATGGTCGGCAAATCCCTCGCGGCGCAGGGCGTGACGGGTTCCGTGATGCCGCGTTCCTATTTCGCGGTCAAGGAATCGGTGTTCCCCTTCATCAAGTTCCCCGGTGTGGACCCCATTCTGGGACCCGAGATGAAATCCACCGGCGAGGTGATGGGGGTGGGTCGCAGCTTCGGCGAGGCTTTTGCCAAGGCGCAACTCGGCGCCGGCGTGATCCTCGAGCGTGGCGGGCGCGTCTTTCTGAGCGTCCGCGACGTCGACAAGCCCGGGGCGGTCGCACTGGCTCAGACCTTGCTCCAGCGCGGCTTCGAAATCGTCGCCACCAAGGGCACGGCGGCCTATCTCGCTGCGGCTGGGATTGCCTGCGAGCGGGTGAACAAGGTCACCGAAGGCCGTCCCCACGTGGTCGACATGATCAAGAACGACGCCATCGACCTGATCGTCAACACGACGGAAGGCAAGAAGGCGATCGCCGAGTCCTTGTCGATTCGGCGCGCGGCGCTGCAGCACAAGGTCAGCTATTACACGACCCTGGCCGGCGCGCGCGCGAGCTGCGAGGCGCTCGACGATCTGGACAATGCCGAAGTGCATCGGCTGCAGGATCTGCACAAGGAGTTGCTGTCATGAAGCGAGTGCCCATCACCTTGCGCGGCGCTGAGCTCTTGCGCGAGGAGCTCGCGCGCCTGAAGAACGAGGAACGCCCGCGCGTCATCGCCGCCATCGCCGAAGCGCGCGCCCATGGCGATCTGAAGGAAAACGCGGAGTACCATGCTGCGCGCGAACAGCAGGGCTTCATCGAGGGCCGCATCGCGGAGATCGAGGCCAAGCTCTCCAATGCCCAGGTGATCGACGTGCGCGCGCTGCCCCCATCGGATCGGGTGGTGTTCGGTGCCACGGTCGATCTGGTGGACGAGGAGAGCGGTGAGGAGCTGAGCTACCGCATCGTTGGTGAAGACGAAGCCGACATCAAGGCGGGTCTGCTCTCCATCAACTCGCCCATCGCCCGCGCCCTGGTGGGCAAGCACGAGGGCGACATTGCCCAGGTGGAAATCCCGGCGGGCACCCGCAGCCTCGAGATCGTCAAGGTGCGCTACCTGTGACGGGCTGGATCGGCCGGTCCGCGCCGATCGTTCTGGCCTTGTGGTCGGGGATGCAACTCACCGTCGGCTATGCCGTGGCGCCGCTGCTCTTTGCCCGGCTGGCCGATCCGGTGCTGGCCGGCGCCGTGGCCGGCGAGCTGTTCCGCTTCGTCTTCGTGGCGGGGGTGCCGGCGCTGCTCTGGGCGCGCTGGGCGCTGCCGGGGCCTGCGCGCTGGCCGCATCGCCTGCTCGAGGCGGCCTTGGTGATACTCATTCTTCAGGCTGCTGCGCTGCAACCGCTGATGGCGCATTTTAAGGCGCTCGGACCGGATAGCCGGAGCAGCTTTCTCGTGGTGCATGGCCTCAGCCAGCTGCTCTATGCCGCCGTTAGCGTGATGGTGCTCATGGTGTTGTTCGAGCGGACTCGTCGGGATTGATCGGCGCGAGTCCATCGGCTGAATCCCGGTCTCGGAGCCGGCCGAAACGGACTTTCCAGCGGCGGCGCAGCCGCAGCCAGCGCGGATGAAAGCGGCGCACCGCGCGCCTGAACCGGGCCTGCTGCTCGGCTGCAGGATGCGACCCGTAACGCAGCGCCAGATAATCCGCGCTCAGCCGCTCCAGTGCGGCGCGCCAGGCCGGTTCGGCCGCAGCGCAACGGGCCAGATAGTCGCGCGGCCCTTCCCCTGGCCGGAGAGGATGGCCCGCCCGGGACAGGCGGCACCGCAGGCGAGTGAACCCGTCCGCGACCGGATCGCCGCCCGAACGAGGCGCTGGTCGACGCCCCATCCACCATCCGATCAGCGCGCTCATGCCGACGGTGAGCAGCGTCACCCATCCCATCAGCCGTCCCGGCTCCACCGAGTCGAAACCCCATTGGGTCAGCATGGTTCGCTGCTTGTCCGGTCCGTAGCCGAGCACCCAGTCATTCCAGCGATAGTTGACCGCGTCCCAGCCGAGGCGCAGGCGTTGCAGGGCCGCGCTCTCCCGCAGCAGGCGCACGGGCGCCGGCAGTTCACCCGCCAGGGCGACGGCTGCGCCATCTTCGATCCGTTCCGGCGCCACGGCTGCCGTGGGGTCGACGCGCACCCAGCCCTGCCCGGCGAGCCAGACCTCGGCCCAGGCGTGGGCATCGGCCTGGCGCACGATCAGATAATCGCCCAAGGGATTGGTTTCGCCCCCCTGATAGCCGGTGACCACGCGCGCCGGGACCCCCGCGGCCCGCATCAGGAACACGAAGGCGCCAGCGTAGTGCTCGCAGAATCCGCGCCGGGTGCGGAACAGGAAGTCGTCGATCCCGTCCGGGCCCAAGGGCGGCGGTTGCAGGGTGTAGTAGAACGGCGCCTCGCGAAACAGCCGCAGTGCCGCGCGCGCCCGTTCAGCCGGATCGGCAAAGCGGGCCTGCCATTCCTGGGCCAGCGCCCGGGTGGCAGCATTGCCGGTCTTTGGCAATGCCAGGGCGCGCGCCATCAGGGCAGGGTCGGGTTCCGGGGCAAGCCGGTAGCTGGCGTAGGAGCTGGCTTCGTAGCGCAGACGCTCGTCCACCGGTTTGGCGGCCAGGGCTTCGCGGCCGGTGAAACGCGCTTCGGGCATCTCGATCCGGGCCGGTACATCGAGCAACGGCAGCCAAGGCTGTCCCTGGGGTTCGAGGGTGATCTCATAAGCGATGGCCGCGCTGCGTGGAATCAGCGGCGTCGGCCCGATTTCTGCCGGTTGCCGATTGCGCCAGGTCAGTCCGTCGTAATCCCACAGCACCAGGGCGCGCCAATAGCGCGCCGCAGGGGGCGGAACTTCGCCGAAGAAGCGTGTCCGGAAGGCGACGCCGCCGGATTGACCCAGTGCGGTGAGGGCGCCGGGCGCCATGTGATCGCTCAGCCCGATGCGGGCCGTTCCCGTCTCACGTGGGATGCTCCACAAGGGCCCGGACAAGCGCGGAAACAGCAGAAACAGCACCAGCATCAGCGGCAGGGCCTGGGCCAGCAGCAGCGCCGCCGTGCGCAGCGCCAACCGCAATGGTGGCCGCCCCGCGCCCTCCTGCAGCAGGATCCAGGCGCAGGTCAGCGGCAACAGACCCAGCAGCGCGAGGGCGCCCCCCGGCAGCGCCTGGTCGTGCAGAAAGCCGCTGCCGAGGAGGAAGAAACACAGATACACCACCAAGATGCGATCGCGATCGGTGCGGGTTTCCAGCAACTTGAGGCCGAGCATCAGGGTCAAGAGCGCACTGCCCGAATCGGCGCCGTTGATGCGGCCATATTGCAGTGCCACAGTGGTGAGGCCGAGGGCCGCCAGCACGAACCGCAAGCCGCGACCCGGCGCGGGTATCCAGCCGGCAGCGACGGCCACCAGCGCGCCGCAGCAGCCTACCAGAACGCCGCCGACCCAGAGCGGCAGATAAGTCAGATGGGGTAGATAGGCGATCGCGACGCAGCCCAGCAGCAGGGCTATGTGCCGGCTCGGTTCGCGCGGGCTCACGGCGTCTCCCGGGTCGGCAGGCCGTACAGCGCAAGGGCGCGCAAGACCTTTTGCAGATGATCCTCGCCGCTGCCCAAGGGCACCTGCCGGTCAGGCAAGCTCAGCCCGAAGGGGGCGCCATGGGCGTGGGCATCCAGCGCCTGGCGGCAGAGCAAGGAGAGGATGCGTTCGGCATCGGCCTCGTGCGTGAACTGGGCCCAATCCAGCCGCCATTCGGGCCGGTTGGCCTCGCTGAACTGCTTGACCACGAGACCGCGCTCGCGGGCCAGCACGCGCCAGGCGATGGTGTGCGCCCCATCCCCGCTGCGATAGCTGCGCAGGCCACGATAATCCTCGCTGCCCTCCCCGTGGTCTCCGGCCGTGCCGATCCCGCTCCGCAGACCGGCCCCGACAGGCGGCGGCGCGTGCGGCGCAGGGCACGGATAGACCAAGGTTTCCAGCTTGGGGTGAATCCAGGTCCAGGCTTCGAACAGCCCGAGCGGATAGGTCGTCGACAGCCCCAGGCGAGGCAAGTCCACCCGGCCGCGTTGCAGGGCCGGAACCGCGACCGGGACAGCCGTTTCGACGTCGGCCGGCAAGGGAGCGAGCGCGCGCGTCTGATCGGCATGGTGCAGGCGCAGACCGTAGCGGGGGAAGGTGCCCGTATGCGAGAGCAGCAAGCCGAACACGGCTTCACTCCCGGCGAAGACTGGCGCCGCGGGTTGTCCCGCGACGCGCAGCCCCAGCAGGTTGCGGTGGGTGTGATGCATGGTCAGGAAGGCCACGCCGCCCATCCAGAAGCAGACCACGAACATCAGGCTGTTGCCGTAGTTGAGCGCCGCCAGCAGCATGGTGCCGAGCAGCAGCGCGAAGCCCCAGCCTTGGCGCGTCGGCAGGATGTAGATCCGGCGGCGGTCCACGGTGATGGGCCCTGTGACCGGCGGATGGCGCCGACTCACCCAGCGCAGCACCCAGGCATGGTGCGGCATCGCGCGCATGTTCAGGGCACGGTGACTGCTGCCAGCACGTCGCCGGGGCCGATCGGCCGTTCCTCGCGACCTTCGATCGGCTGCAGGCGATGGCCGGCTAGGGGTTCGAACAGCGCCTGCACATCTTCCGGCAGCACGTGTTCGCGTCCTTCCAGCAGCGCCCAGGCTTGGGCGACCCGGATCAGGCCGAGTCCCGCGCGCGGCGAAAGGCCTTCGCGGAACCGGCCGCAGCGCCGGGTGTAATCGAGCAAGGCCAGCACATAGGACAGCAAGGGTTCGGCCACATGGACGCGGCGAACCTGCCGTTGCAGATCCATGAGATCCACCGCCCCGAGGCAGGCCGTCAACTGGCCGAGGGTGCTGCGCCGCTCCCCGAGTCGCAGCAGCGCCCGTTCGGCTTCCGCATCGGGATATCCCAGGCTGATGCGCAGCAGGAAGCGGTCGAGCTGGGATTCGGGCAATGCGAACGTGCCGGCCTGCCGGGCGGGATTCTGAGTCGCGATGACGAAGAAGGGATGCGGCAGGCGATGGCTGATCCCGTCCACGCTGACCTGGCGTTCTTCCATGGCTTCGAGCAGCGCGCTCTGGGTGCGCGGCGTGGCGCGGTTGATCTCATCCGCCAGCAGGAGCTGCGTGAACACCGGTCCCGGATGGAAGGTGAAGCGCCCGCTGACCCGCTCGAAGATCGAGGTGCCGGTGATGTCGGCCGGCAGCATGTCGCTGGTGAACTGGACCCGCTGGAACTCGAGGCCCAGGCTGCAGGCCAGCGCGTGCGCCAGCGTCGTCTTGCCGACGCCGGGCACGTCTTCCAGCAGCAGATGTCCTTCGGCGAGCAGGCAGGCGACGGCTTGCCGGATCTGTTTTTCCTTGCCGAGCACGATTCGGCTCACCTGACCGATGGCCGCATGGATCAGCGTCAGCGGGCGCTCGTCGACGAGGGGGGGCAGCGGAAGATCGGATGGGTCGCGCATGGCCACTCCGGCGGACAGCTTAGGGGGATCACATGAGGTTTTCGGCCGAGGTCGGTAGAATCTGATCCTCTGCCCCGCGCGCGGGGCAAATGACGAGCGAGGATGAGGTCGATGACGCAGCGCGAGCAGCGCATGGGGCTTTGGCAAGTCGTGGGCAGCGTGCTGGCGGCGCTGGTCGGCGTGCAGAGCGAGAAGAATCGCCAGCGGGATTTCACCAGCGGCAGCCCGTTTGCCTTCATCGCGATCGGGGCGGTGGCGACGCTGATCCTGATCCTGCTGATCTGGGTGGGCGTGAAGATCCTGCTGGCCCAGGCGGGTCACGGCGCACCCTGAGCCGGGCCGATACAGCCGTCACGATCGGAACGTCATCAACGAAAGGGAAGCACACAGTGGCGATCAAGGACTTGCTGAAGAGCTGGCAGAGCGAGCGGCGCCAGCACACCAACGAGCACGATTTTTTCCTGCGCCTGCCAGCGCATGATCTGGCGCGGCTGCGCGCCTTGCAGGAGTTGTATCCCGCCTGTAGCGAGGCTGAACTGCTGCGCGAGCTGATCCGCGCGGCGCTGGACGAGATCGAGGCGCTGCTGCCCTACCAGCAGGGCTCGCAGGTGGTGGCGCGCGATGAACTCGGCGACCCGATTTTCGAGGACGTCGGCCCGTCACGGCGTTTCTATGAACTGACCCGGGCGCATCTGCAGCGTTTGCAGGCCGAGCAAAAGGCTGGCTGAGCGGGCGGCCGAGACCGCCCGCCCTGTCCGATCAAGTCAGGGCCAGCTTGGCGGCGCGGACGGCGTCATAGCCGCGCCAGCCGCTCGCGCTGCGCGTTGAGCTCGCCCAGCTCGCGGCGGAGCTGTTCGGCGCGGGCACGCTCCTTCTCGACCACGGCGGCCGGCGCGCGCTCGACGAAGGCGGGGTTGTCGAGGCGTCCCAGCAGACCGGCCAGCTCCTTTTCCGTCCGCTCCACCTGTTTGGCCAGGCGCTGGCGTTCTGCCGCGACGTCGATCAACCCGGCCAGCGGCACCGCGATCTTCAGATCGCCCAGGATCGCCAGGGCGGCTTCGGGCAGCGGTTCGCCCGGTGCCAGGAAGACGACGCTTTCGAGGCGCGCCAGTTTGTCGAGATAGCGGCGATAGGCCTCGAGGCGGCGGCGGTCCTCGGCGTTGGCATCCTGCAGACAGACCGGCAGAGCGCGGCCCGGCGCGATGTCCATCTCGCCGCGGATGCGACGGATGCCGAGGATGAAGCCCATCACCCAGGCCATGTCCGCCTCGGCGCCCGCGTCGATGCGCGCTGCATCGGGCGTGGGATAAGAGGCGGTCATGATGGTCACGCCACTGCGGCCGGCCAGGGGCGCAACGCTCTGCCACAGCGCTTCGGTGATGAAGGGCATGAAGGGGTGCAGCAGCCGCAGGGCGGTTTCCAGCACCCGCACCAGCGTGCGGCGGGTGCCGCGCAGCACGGCGGCATCGGCCCCGGTATCCTGCAGCGTGGTCTTGGCCAGCTCCAGATACCAGTCGCAGTACTCGCCCCAGATGAACTCATAGGCGGCGCTCGCTGCCAGATCGAAGCGGTAGCCGTCGAGTTGCTCGCGCACGGTGGCCTCGGTGCGTTGCAGCCGCGAGATGATCCAGCGCTCGGCCAGTCCCAGCGTGACCGGCGCATCCCCGAGCCCGGTGTCCTGCCCCTCGCAGTTCATCAGCACGAAGCGGGCGGCGTTCCACAGCTTGTTGCAGAAGTTGCGGTAGCCCTCGATGCGCCCCAGGTCGAACTTGATGTCGCGGCCGGTGGAGGCGAGCGAGCAGAAGGTGTAGCGCAGCGCGTCGGTGCCGAAGGCGGGGATGCCATCGGGGAACTGTTTGCGCGTGGCCTGTTCGATCTTTTGTGCCATCTGCGGCTGCATCAGGCCGCTGGTGCGCTTCGCGATGAGTTCGGGCAGGGTGATGCCGTCGATCAGGTCGATCGGGTCGAGCACGTTGCCCTTGGACTTGGACATCTTCTGGCCTTCGGCGTCGCGCACCAGACCGTGGATGTAGACCTCGCGGAACGGCACCTCGCCGGTGAATTTGAGGCCCATCATGATCATGCGGGCGACCCAGAAGAAGATGATGTCGAAGCCGGTCACCAGCACCGAGGTGGGGTAGAAGGTGGTGAGCTCCGGCGTTTGCTCGGGCCAGCCCAGCGTCGAGAAGGGCCAGAGCGCCGAGGAGAACCAGGTGTCGAGCACGTCCTCGTCCTGACGCAGCACCTGCTCGGGCGCGATGCCGTGGCGGGCGCGCACCTCGGCTTCCGAATGGCCGACGTAGACCGTGCCGTTCTCGTCATACCAGGCCGGGATGCGGTGGCCCCACCAGATCTGCCGACTGATGCACCAATCCTGGATGTTCTCCAGCCACTGGAAGTAGGTTTTGGTCCAGTTGTCGGGCACGAAGCGGATGCGCCCCTCCGCAACCGCCGCGATCGCCGGGCGGGTGATGGCGGCGCGTCCGCCGGGGCGGCCGTCGGGCTGGGTGTCGCGGGTGAGGTCCACATACCACTGGTCGGTGAGGTAGGGCTCGATCACCGCGCCGGTGCGGTCGCCGCGCGGCACCATCAGCCGGTGCGGCTTGACCGCTTCCAGCAGCCCCTGCGCCTCGAGGTCGGCGACGATGCGGGCACGCGCCTCGAAGCGGTCGAGCCCCTGATAGGCGGCGGGCGCTGCGTCGTTGATACGCGCATCGTGGGTGAAGATGTTGATCAGACCGCGGTGCGGCTGGGATCGCAATTCGTCCGCATGTCGCTGCCAGACCTGATAGTCGTTGAAGTCGTGCGCCGGGGTGATCTTGACGCAGCCGGTGCCGAAAGCCGGGTCGACGTACTCATCGGCGATGATCGGGATCAGTCGGCCGGTCAGCGGCAGCAGGACCTGTTGGCCGATCAGGTGGCGGTAGCGTTCGTCTTCGGGATGCACCGCAACCGCGGTGTCGCCGAGCAGGGTCTCGGGGCGGGTGGTGGCGACGATCAGATGCCCGCTGCCATCCGCCAGCGGGTAGCGGATGTGCCAGAGCGAGCCCTCTTCCTCCTCGCTCACCACCTCCAGATCGGAGATGGCGGTGTGCAGCACCGGATCCCAGTTCACCAGCCGCTGGCCGCGGTAGATCAGCCCCTCCTCGTAGAGGCGCACGAAGACTTCGGTCACCGCGGCCGACAATCCCGCGTCCATGGTGAAGCGCTCGCGCGACCAGTCGGCCGAGGCGCCCATGCGGCGCAACTGGCGCGAGATGGTGTTGCCCGACTCGTCCTTCCACTGCCAGACCCGTTCCAGAAACGCCTCGCGGCCGAGGTCGTGGCGCGACAGCCCCTGGGCGGCGAGCTGGCGCTCGACCACCATTTGGGTGGCGATGCCAGCGTGGTCGGTGCCCGGTTGCCACAGCGTCGGCGCGCCGCGCATGCGGTGGTAGCGCGTCAGCACGTCCATCAGCGTGTCCTGAAAGGCGTGGCCCATGTGCAGCGTGCCGGTGACGTTGGGCGGCGGGATCATGATGCAGTAGGGCGGTTCGCCGCTCTGCGTCGGATCGGCGCGGAAATGGCCGCCCGCTTCCCAGAAGGCGTACCAGTGCGATTCGATGGCGTGCGGTTCGTAGGACTTGTCCATGATGACTCGGGTAGGAGGGCGGGGCCGGTTCAGGCGGGGATTTGATGAGTTTGCAGGGGATAGCCCCGATCGCGGTAGAAGCGATAGCGCTCGCGTCCCAGCGCGCGCGCGCCTTCGGCGGCGCCGATGACCTCGACCACGCGCTCGAAGCGGCTGAAGAACAGCGGCACGGCGTCGGTCAGGTTCACCAACACGTCGCTCAGGCGTGTCGGCGGTTCGGCATCGCAGCCCAAAAGGACGGGACTGAGGCCGTCTTCCTGGGCCAGCGGGACATGGGGAATGAAGCTGCCCTGACGGAAGGTCCAGAGCAGTGTGTCCAGCGCGGCGACGGCCTCGGCATCGGGCGCATGCACATAGACCCCGAGCCCCTGGCGGTAGGCTTTGTCAATGAGGCGGCAGACGGTGCGATGGCGTTGCTCCGCGCCGCCGTTCTGCAGCAGATAGAACCCGACATGGGTCATGCGCGCGCGGCCCGCTGCATCAGATATTCGAGCAGGAGCGGCACCGGCCGGCCGGTGGCACCCTTGTCCTTGCCCGATTTCCAGGCCGTGCCGGCGATGTCCAGATGGGCCCAGCGCTGATCTTCGACGAAGCGCCACAGGAAGCAGGCGGCAGTGATGCTGCCGCCTTCGCGGCCGCCCACGTTCGCCATGTCGGCGAAGTTGCTGTCGAGCTGCTTTTGATATTCGGGCCACAGCGGCATCTGCCAGGCGCGATCACCGGTCGCCTCGCCGGCCGTCAGCAGCGCCTTGGCCAGCGCGGCATCGTTGCTGTAGAGCCCGCTGGCGTGGTTGCCCAGTGCGATGACACACGCTCCGGTGAGCGTGGCGATGTCGATGATGACTTCCGGCTCGTAGCGCTTGGCATAGGTGAGCGCGTCGCAGAGCAGAAGCCGGCCTTCGGCGTCGGTGTTGAGGATTTCGATGGTCTTGCCGGCCATGCTGGTGACGATGTCGCCGGGCTTGCTGGCATTGCCGTCGGGCAGGTTTTCGCTGGCCGGGATGATGCCGACCAGATGGATGGGGAGCTGCATCTGCGAGACGGCCTTGAAGACGCCGAGCACGCTGGCGGCGCCGCACATGTCGAACTTCATTTCGTCCATGGCCGCGCCGGGTTTGAGGGAAATCCCGCCCGAATCGAAGGTCACGCCCTTGCCGACCAGCGCGATGGGACGTGTCTTGTCGTGGTCGGCGCCGTATTCCAGCACGATCAGCTTGGGTGGCTGGCGGCTGCCGCGGGCGACCGACAACAGCGCCCCCATGCCGAGCGCCTCCATGTCTGCGGTTTCCAGGATCTTGGCCGTGACGGCCGAATCGGCGGCGGCGAGGGCGAGGGCCTGGTCGGCGAGGTAGGTCGGCGTGCAGACATTCGGGGGCAGGTTACCGAGATGCCGCGCCATCAGCACCCCGGATGCAATGGCCTGGGCAGTGCGGAGGTGGATTTCGGCTTGTTCGAGGTCGCGCCGGCTGTCCACGCCGATCGTTAGGCTGCGCAGGCGCGCGCCGTGACCGTCTTCATCCTTCGCCGGGCGGAATCGGTAGGCCAAGGACTCGCTGGCGAGCACCGTTTCGCGCAACTTCCAGCCGAGGTCGCGGCCGCGCACCGGCAGGCTGGCGAGATAGCTGAAGCCATCCCGCGCACCGCACTGACGCAGGGTCTTGATCGCCGTGCGCAGCACGTCGCGGTACCGGCTGTCGTCGAGTTCCCGCTCCTTGCCGCAGCCGATCAGCAGCACCCGGTCGCAGAGCGTGTGGGGCAGGTTGTGCAACAGCAGGGTCTGGTTCGGTTTGCCGTCGAGGTCGCCGCGCCGCAGGATGGCCGAGATGGCGCCACCGCTCGCCTTGTCGAGCGCTTCTGCGGCATCGGACAATCGGCGGTGCTCGAAAACGCCCGCGATGACGCAACCGACGCGCTGTTTGTCGGGATTTCCGCTCTTGGCCGCGTATTCCACAAAGACTCTCCCCGTGTAGACTGGTGCCCGACTTCACCGACAGGCGGCTGCGGACGAAAAGCGGACGAGCAGCCGAATCCTGCATCCCGCTGCGCTGATGATGCATTTTATGAGAAAGCACGTTTTTATTGAATCATCGGACGGAATGTCCTGATGCTGCGCATATTTTCCCGCTATCTGCTGCAGGAAGTGGGCTTCTGGGTCCTGGTGCTGACAGGGGTGGTGGTGCTGGTGCTGGCCGGCGGCATCTTCGGCCGGCTGCTGACTGCGGCCGGCTCTGGGGAAATCGCCCCGGAAGTCGTGGGATGGCTGATGCTGTTCACGCTGCCCGAACAACTCGCGCTGGCCTTGCCGATCGCCCTGTTGCTGGGCATCGTCTTCGGCGTGGGGCGGCTCTACCGCGACCATGAAGCCTTCGCGCTTGCGGGGAGCGGCGTGGGGCCGCGGCACTACCTGAAGCCGCTGCTCAGTCTGGCGTTCGTGCTCGCGCTGCCGGTCGGCGCGCTCTCGCTGGCGATCGCGCCGTGGGCCGCGCGGGAGGGGCTGGTCATGCGCGAATCGAGCGAGCGGGAGGCCAGCCTGAGCCTGCTCCAGGCCGGTCGTTTCCTGCCCCTGCAGGGCGGACAGGCGGTCTTTTACGCCGAGAAGGCGGATCGGGCCAGCGGACGGCTGGAGGACATCCTGATCCGCTTTCGTCAGCATGATGATGACGTGGTGATTCGGGCCCGTATCGGTTGGACCCGCCGGGCGGCGGACGGCGTCCGGGAACTGGTGCTCGAGGACGGCTGGCGCTACGACGGCACGCCGGGACGCGCCGACTATCAGATCGTTCGTTTCCAGACCCATGTCGCCCGCTATCGACTCCCCGAGATGTTGCCGCGCGCGAGCAAGCGCAGCCTGCAGTCGCCGATTAGCCTGATACAGGCCGGCGGCGCGGCCGACTGGGCGGAGATCCACCGGCGTCTGGCGGCCCCGGTCTCGCTGTTCGTGTTCGTGCTGGTGGCGCTGCCGCTGGCGCGCTCGGCGCCACGCAAGCGCAGCAACGGGCTGCTGTGGGCGGTGCTGGTATACGTCGTCTTCGGCAATCTGCTCGGTCTGGGGCGCAGCGCGCTGGAGCAGGGCCGCCTGCCGGTCTGGACGGGACTGTGGTGGGTGCATCTCACGGTGGCGGCCTTGGGCGTCGCCTTGCTGGCCTATCAGAATGGCCGGATCCGTCCCTGGTCGATTTTCCGGTCGTGGGCGCGCACATGAGCCGACTCGAGCGCTATCTGTTGCGGCATTTGCTCGGCGGGGTCGTGACCGTCACGCTGGTGATGGCGGCGCTGGTGATATTCGTGAACCTTTTGGGGCAGATCGAAAATCTCGACGACACCCGCTTCGGTCCATTGCAGTTGTTCGCCTATGTCAGCTTGCGCTTGCCGGCCTTTCTGTTTCAGACCCTGCCTGTCGCGGCGTTGCTCGGTGCCTTGCTGGGGCTGGGCAGTCTCGCGGTACAGCGCGAACTCATCGCCATGCAGGCATTGGGGCTGCCGATGTGGCGCATGCTGCGGGTGGTGCTGCTGGCATCGGTCATGATCGGGACGGGCGCCTGGGTGCTCGGCGATGTGCTCGGGCCGCCGGCCGAGTCCATGGCGCGTCAGATGCGCGATGCCCAGCGACTGGCCGGCCGGGTGGCGCGCGTGGCGGATCAGGTGTGGCTGCGCGATGCGAACACCTTCGTACGCATCGACCGCCTCATCAACGCCCGCTTGCTGCGGGGCGTGGAGATCATGGAGTTCGCCGATGACGGTGCGCTGAGGCAGGTCGTGCGCGCGCCGCGTGCGGTGGTGGAGCCGGATGGCTGGCTGCTGTTCGATGCGCAGGGCACCCGCTTTGACGCCGACGGGGCCAGCGACTTCCGGCAGCCGCAGGGCGTGTGGCCGCTGCGCATCGAGCCGCATCTGGTGGAGGTGATGGCCGTGCGCGCCGAGACGCTGACCCTGCGCGAACTCTGGCAACAGCAGCGCTTTTTGCGCGACAACGGTCTGGAGAGCGAGCCCTTCGCGACGCTGTTCTGGGCGCGGCTGGTCTTGCCGGTCAGCATCTTGCCCATGGTGCTCCTGGCCTTGCCGCTGATTCTGGGCAGCCTGCGCGACAGCAGCATGGTGCGCCGTGTCGTCGTCGGCGTGCTGATCGGCGCAGTCTATTACCTGGTCAATCTCACCTTCAGCGGCGGTGGTGTCGTGCTGGGTCTGCCCAACTGGGCGAGCGCCTGGCTGCCGACCTTGGCGCTGGGCTCGTTCGCGGGCTGGCAGCTCCGTCAGGTGCGAGGCTGAGGTACGGCTCGGCTCAGCGCGCTTTGGGCAGGACGATCAGGCGAGTGTCGGACAGTCGGTCGTGCCAGGCGAGGCCGTCGCGATCGATCCATTGCCACAGGAAGCCCAGGCCCAAGGCGAGCCAGGACAGCACAGCAGCGGCATAACGGCGGGTCGCCGGGCCCCAGCCGATCGGGAGCCCATCCGGGGTCCGTACCTCGATGCGCCAGGCACGCATGCCCAGTGTCTGCCCTCCGCGGGTCCAGAACCAGCCGAAGAATGCCCAGCCGATGAACAGCAGATAGCCCGTGTAAGCGAGGTTGCCCGGATGGATGGCCTCCCCATGGGTGAGAAACAGCAGCGGAAAGGTGGCACCCATCCACAGCGCGCCCAGCAGGAGGCTGTCATAGAAGATGGCCGCTAGGCGGCGCAGCAATCCACAAGGCCGGGGGGAGGCGGAAGGGGGAGGGTTCGAGGGGGTCATGGCGCTCCCTAGGGGGTTCGAACCCCTGTTTTCGCCGTGAGAGGGCGACGTCCTGGGCCACTAGACGAAGGGAGCAGGGGCGACTCCGAGCCGAATGAGCTGTATCGGTGCGGCCGTCATGTTAAATTAACCCGCATTCAAATTCACCTCATCTGAAACGACACGGCCCGCGTGCAAGGTCCCCCTTCCGTCACCACCCCTCCCGTTCAATCGGCTGCTGCGCCCGGTCTGGTCATCGTGCCGCGATCCGAGCACACGTTGTCGCGTTCCCAGATCGCTGCGCCCGCGCTGAAGGTCTTATACCGGCTCAAGGCGGCGCACTATCAGGCCTTTCTGGTCGGTGGCGGTGTGCGTGACGTGTTGCTGGGATTGCAACCGAAAGATTTCGACGTCGCGACCAATGCTTTGCCCGAGGAAGTGCGCGCGACATTCTCCAATTGCCGTCTGATCGGGCGCCGATTCCGGCTCGCGCATGTGCATTTCGGTGGGCATGTGGTAGAGGTGGCGACTTTTCGCGGCGCTGGCACCGATGGTGACGATGCCATGGTGGTCGACGAGCGCGGCCGGGTGCTGCGCGACAACGTCTACGGCAGCTTGGAAGAAGATGCCTGGCGGCGCGACTTCACCGTCAATGCGCTGTATTACAACATCGAGGATTTCAGCATCCACGACTACGTGGGCGGCATGGCGGACCTCCAGAACCGCGTGCTGCGCCTGATCGGCGATCCCTGGACGCGCTACCGTGAAGACCCCGTGCGCATGTTGCGGGCGGTGCGTTTCGCCGCCAAGCTCGGCTTTGCTCTGGAAGCGCAGACGGCCCGCGCGCTGACCGAACTCTCCGCCCTGTTGGCCGACATCTCGCCGGCACGGCTCTACGACGAATCGCTGAAACTGTTTCTGGGCGGCCATGCGGCGCAGACTTTCACTTTGCTGCGCGCCTATGGCCTGTTCGGCTATCTCTTTCCCGCGACCGAAGCCGTCATCCGGCGCGAGGGCGAACAGGGTCCGACTCTGCGCCTGCTGCACCAGGCCATGGTCAACACCGACCGCCGTATCGCCGAGGACAAACCCGTCACGCCGGCCTTTTTGTTCGCGGCCTTGGGCTGGGGGCCGGTGCGTGACGCGGTGGCTGCGCGGGTCGAGGCGGGCATGTCGCTGCCGCAGGCCATGGTGGACGCCAGCGAATGTATCGACGCGACCATGCCGGTGCTGCCCCCGCGTCGTTTTCGCGCGCCGATGCAGGAAATCTGGCGTCTGCAGCATCGCTTCGAGTCGACGACGGCCAAACGGGCCAAGCTGCTGCTAGGTCATCCGCGCTTTCGCGCCGCCTACGATTTTCTGCTCTTGCGGGGCCATGCGGGCGAGGTTCCACAGGCCTTGCAGGATTGGTGGACGACCGTCCAGCAGGCCTCCAGCGACGAACAGGACGCCCTCCTGCAGCAGCCTCCACAGCCCTCGGCATCCGCAACGGCGCCCGGAAAACGGCGTCGGCGCAGGCGCGCACCGCGCCGGCGGCCGGAGGGCGCCGCGGCGTCATGAGCCGCCGCCCGGTCCGGGTCTATATTGGTCTGGGCAGCAATCGCGACGATCCGGCTGCGCAGCTCGCGCGCGCCCTCGCCGCGCTCGACCGGCTGCCCCATAGCGTATTGGGGCCGGTTTCCGCTTTTTATCGCTCTGCTCCGGTTGGCCGACGCGCCCAGTCCCCCTTCGTCAATGCGGTCGCGGCGCTGGAGACGACGCTGGCGCCCATGGCCTTGCTGCGCGCGCTCGCACGGATCGAGGTCGCGCACGGTCGCCGCCGCGGTCGCCGCCGATGGGGTCCTCGACCCTTGGATCTGGATCTGTTGCTTTATGGCGCGCGGCGCATCCGCACGGCGCGCCTCACCGTACCGCATCCCCGGCTGCTGCAACGCGCCTTCGTGCTGCAGCCCTTGTGTGCGATTGCGCCGCCCCCACGTCTGCCGCCGCCCCACAGGGCGCGGCTCAAGGCGCGGTTGGGCCGGATGCGTGCCCAGCGCGTCGTGCCGCTCGATCGGTCCGAGTGCTTGCCTACAGCGCGGCGATCAGGGGCGGCAGGCACATCAGGGCAAGCGCGAGAATCAACAGCAGCTTGACGACCATGCCGCCGAGGCTGCCGATCAGCGTCCCGAATCCCGCCCGCACGGCGTCCTGCCACGGCCGACCCGTGATGAGTTCGGCGCCGATCGCACCGACGCCGGCGCCGAGCAGAAAACCGAACGGCGGAAAGAAGAACACGCCCAGGACGGCCCCGATCACGGCGCCCCAGACGCCGCGTGTGCTGGCGCCGTACCAGCGCGCACCCACCACGGTGGCGAGATAGTCCAGCACCAGCGACAGGCCGGCCAGCAGCGCGGCAATCAGGATCTCTCGCAGTCCCAGCACCTGAAACGCGCCCAGCCAGGCCGCGAACAGCACGCCGACCGCGGCCAGCGGAACGCCGGGCAGAAAAGGCAGGATGACGCCGGCACCGCCGGCCAGCAGAAACAGCACGAAGATGATCAGGGCCAGGCTATTCATGAGATTGAGCTCCTGCACGATACCCAGTTGCTCGGGCGGGCGTGTATGGCGCCGATTTTGCTTGGCGCGCTTCATCTGTTTCAAGAAACGATGGCGGTTGGCTTGTGTCCGTATTGAAGGTCATGCTGGTGGATGACGATCCGGGGCGTGGCGCGATCCTGCGTCAGGCGCTGACGGACGCCGGCTACGAGGTGTGCAATTGCGCGCTGCGCGGCGTGAACCTACTGGAGGAACTGCAGCGCAGCGGGGCGGATGTGATTCTCGTCGACATGAACGTTCCCGATCGCGACACGCTGGAATCGGTGCGCCACATCAACCGCGATTTTCCGCGCCCGATCGTCATGTATGCCGAATCGACCGATACCGCGATCATGCGTGAGGCCGTCAAGGCCGGGGTCAGCGCCTATGTGGTCGATGACATCAATCCGCGCCGGGTCAAGCCCATTCTCGAGGTCGCGGTGGCCCGCTTCAAGGAATTCCAGGCGCTGCGCGAGGAACTGGAGCAGGTGCGCAACACGCTCGCCGAACGCAAGGTGGTCGAGCGGGCCAAGGGAATCCTGATGAAAAAGCGCGGCATGGACGAGGAAGCTGCCTATCAGGCGCTGCGCAAGCTGGCCATGGATCGCAACCAGCGTCTGGCGGATGTCGCCCGCACGGTGGTCGAGATGGCCGAACTGCTCGGTTGACCACCCGGGCTGCACTGTCACAAGGCGGGTGACGCCCGTCGCGTCTCTTTCCGGTGCATTCACGCCGATTTCATCCGCGTGGCGCATGCGCTGAGCGCCGTTTTCTGGGCGCGCAGCAATTGTGGCAGTTTTATTGCAGTGCTCTTGGCCGCAGACAGGCCAACGACGGTCGGTCCCGAGTCAAGACAACGACGTCCAGCCCACATACAGCGGGGCCGGCGTCGTTTTTTTTTGCGTTCCGCCCATGCGCGGAGCCGTCACCGGGGATAGGGAAAGCATCATATGCGAATCAAGACATCAGGTATGAAGACCGGCTGTGCCGTAACCGCCGCATTGTCGGTCTGTTCGGGGCTGGCGTGGGGCGCTGGGGAAACCGATCCCCTGACCGCGGCCGTCACCCGCGGGAAGGTGGATTTCGACTATCGCCTGCGCGGCGAGTGGGTGGACCAGGAAGGACTGCCGGAGGATGCCGCGGCCTACACGGGCCGGTTGCGTCTGGGCTACAAGACGCGTGATCTCAAGGGCTTCGGCGCCTATGTACAACTCGAGCACGTCGATGCCTTCGCCGGCGAGGACTACAACAGCACCGACAACGGCAAGACGCAGTACCCGGTCATCGCCGATCCCGCCGGTACCGAACTGAATCAGGCCTATCTGAGCTACGGCGGGCTGTACGACACCGACATCAAGCTCGGTCGCCAGCGCATCATCCTCGACAACGCCCGCTTCGTCGGCAATGTGGGCTGGCGCCAGAACGAGCAGACCTTCGATGCCTTCAGCGTGCAGAACAAGTCGATTCCCAAGACCGTCCTGACCTACGCCTATCTCGACCGGGTGCAGAATATCACCTTCGACGAGATCGAACTCAGCGCCCATCTCATCAACGTCGCCTACGATCTGGCGCCCTGGGCCAAGCTGATCGGTTACGGCTACCTGCTCGACTACGACCTCGATGCGGGCCCGACCAAGGACACCCAGACCTTCGGGCTGCGCGCGCAGGGGAGCACCCCCATCGGTGCGGGCAAGCTGCTGTATACGCTTGAATATGCTCAGCAGAGCGATTACGGCGAGTCCAGCGCCGCGGTCGATGCCGACTACTATCTGGCTGAACTGGGCGGCACGCTGTCCGGCGTGACGGTGAAACTCTCGCGCGAAGTGCTGGGCGGTGACGGGACCTACAATTTTCAGACACCGCTGGCGACCAAGCACATCTTCAACGGCTGGGCGGACAAGTTTCTGGGCGATTCCATTGCGGGCGGCAAGGGCTTGCAGGACAACTTCGTGACCGTTAGTGGTGCAGTGATGGGCGTCACCCTGACCGCCATGGTGCATGACTTCAAGTCGGATGCCGGCGATGTGGACTACGGTACCGAGTGGGACCTGATGGCGACCAAGCCGGTAACGCCCAATCTGTCGCTGACCGTGAAATATGCCGACTACCAGGCGGACGATTTTGCGACCGACACCCAAAAGATCTGGCTGATGGGCGAGTTCAAGTTCTGAATCCAACGTGCAGGTCCGACTTCGGTCGGGCCCGTCGCTGCACCGTTCGTGTGCTTGTTTCCTCCTGACGTAGCATGGCAGTGATGCCATTTGACGGCTCCGGCGTTGCCGGGGCCGTTTTTTTTGCGCGGGGTTGATGAAGTCGGCGGATTGAGCAAGGCGCAATGGCACGAACCGTGCAGTACTAGAGCCATTAGGTAAGGGAGCGGTCCAACGGCGGATCGTCCTCCGTACCTGAAGGCTGCGGTTGCGGCTTGGAGGACAAAGGCGTCCTGGACCCGTTCATCGTACGGGCATCCAGAACGCCTTTTTTTGTACAGCAAGGGAAACCATGGCGGCGATTCATTCGGGATTGGAGCAGCGTCGGTTGCGGCTGGGATTCATTCCGCTCACCGACTGTGCCGTACTCATCGCGGCGCAGGAGCAGGGGTATTTCCGGCGTCATGGCCTTGAAGTGCAGCTGTGCCGCGAACCCTCCTGGGCCAACATCCGCGACAAGGTCGACAGCGGTGCCTTGGACGGCGCGCACATGCTGGCACCGATGGCGCTGGTGGCGGGGCAGGACATCCCCGGCGCCGGCATCCGGCCGCTCGTGACGGCGTTCAGCCTGGGCCTGAACGGCAATGCCATCACGGTTTCCCGCGCGCTGCATGCGCGCATGGTCGAGGCGGACCGGGATGCCATGGCCGGGCAGCCGTGCACGGCGCGCGCGCTCAAGGCTGTCATTGATGCCGATCAGCGCGCCGGCCGTGCGCCGCTGACCTTTGCGACGGTGTTCACCTTTTCCGCCCACGATCTTCAGTTGCGCGACTGGCTCTATGCTGCCGGCATCGATCCCGATCGGGACGTGCGCCTGGTGGTGATTCCGCCGCCGCAGATGGCCGATCACCTGGAGGCCGGACTGATCGACGGCTACTGCGTGGGCGAGCCCTGGAACAGTCAGGCAGTCGCGCGCGGCATCGGCTGCATCGTGATCAGCGGGCATGAGTTCTGGAACAACGCGCCGGAAAAGGTGCTGGCTGTCACCCGCGACTGGGCCGAGGCGCATCCGCGTACCCATGACGCCTTGCTCATGGCCTTGCTGGAGGCAGCGCAGTGGCTGGATGAACCGGCGCATCGCGAGACGGCCGCCGCGTGGCTCGCAGAGGAAGCCTATGTGCGAGCGCCGCTGGATGCCGTGCGCTGCGCCATGATGGGGCAGGTGATCTATGTGCCGGGCGAGGCCCCGCGCGCGCTGCCCGATTTCCACGTCTTTCATCGCTACGCGGCCAATTTTCCCTGGCGCTCCCATGCCATCTGGTTTCTCACCCAGATGGCGCGCTGGGGGCACATCGCGCGCCCGTCCGATGCGCTGGCTGTGGCCCGGGAGGTCTATCGCCCGGATCTCTATCGGGCGGCTGCCACGGCGCTCGGGATGGCGAGTCCGCGGGGCGATCTCAAGACCGAAGGCGGCCATGCAGCGCCCTGGACACTCACCGATGCCTCATCGCCGCTGACCCTCGGCGCCGACCGTTTCTTCGACGGCCGTCTTTTCGATCCCCTTGCACCCGAGGCGACGACTGATCGCCTTGGGACATCACCACTCACCGATACACCTTGCAACTCACAGGAGCGTTCATGAACAGGTTCAACCGCACCCTCGCGCGCTGGCGCGCCTCGATCGCGGCCACGGTGCTGGCCTTGGGGCTCTTTGGCGCCACCATGGCCACGAGTCCTGAAGCGAGTGCCGCCGTCGGTCCACCGGAAAAAGAAGAGCTGAAACTCGGTTTCATCAAGCTCACCGACATGGCGCCCCTGGCCGTGGCCTACGAGAAGGGCTACTTCGAGGATGAAGGGCTCTACGTCACGCTCGAGGCGCAGGCCAACTGGAAGGTGCTGTTCGACCGGGTGGTCACGGGCGAACTGGACGGCGCGCACATGCTGGCGGCCATGCCGCTGGTCGCCGCCACCGGCACCAGCACGGCAGCCGAGATCATTACCCCCCTGACGTTGTCCTACAACGGCGCTGGAATCACCGTCTCCAACGCGGTCTGGGCCGAGATGAAGAAGCAGGTGCCGATGGCGGATGGCAAGCCGGTCCATCCCATCAGCGCCGCCGCACTCAAGCCCGTGCTCGAGACTTACAAGAAGAACGGCAAGCCCTTCAACCTGGGGATGACCTTCCCCATCGGCACGCATAATTACATGTTGCGCTACTGGCTGGCCGCGGGCGGCATCCATCCCGGCTTCTATGCGCCGGCCAAAGGCGACAACAGCGGCAACCTCAAGGCCGAGGCCATGCTCTCGGTCGTCCCGCCGCCGCAGATGGTGCCGACCATGGACGCCGGCACCACGGTGGGTTACTGCGTCGGTGAACCCTGGAACCAGCAGGCGGTGTTCAAGGGGCTGGGCGTGCCGGTCATAACCAGCGAAAACATCTGGCCGGACGGCGCCGACAAGGTCTTCGGCATCACCAAGAGCTTTGCAGAGAAAAACCCCAACACCACAGTGCGCATGGTCAAGGCGCTGATCCGGGCGTCGGCCTGGCTCGATGCCAACAACAACGGCAACCGCCCCGAGGCGGTGCGCATCATCGCCAAGCCCAATTACGTGGGCGCCGAGGAGCGGGTGCTGGCGAACAGCATGACTGGCACTTTTGAATTCGAGAAAGGCGACAAGCGGCCCATCCCCGACTTCAACAAGTTCTTCCGCGGCTACTACGCCTATCCCTATGCCTCCGATGCCGTGTGGTGGCTGACCCAGATGCGTCGCTGGGGCCATATCCCCGAGCAGAAGCCGGATGGCTGGTATCTGGAGACCGCGAAGAGAGCCTATCGCGGCGACATCTATCTCGCCGCGGCCAAGGAACTCATCGCCGACGGCAAGATGAAGGCCAGTGATTTCCCGGATCTGTCCAAGGACTTTTCCATCAAGCCGCCGCGCAAGAGCCCGCTGGACGGCATCGAGTTCGACGCCCGCAAGCCCAATGCCTATCTCGCGCAGTTCGCCATCGGCCTGAAAGGCAGTGAACAGCCCTGAGCGGCGTTGATCCCGCCGGACCGGGCGAGGGGGCTTGGTCCGGCTCGTTTCGAAGGAGGTATGACCCCATGGCAACCCCGATCCCCCTGCTTTCTGCATCCCTGCCCCGCGCCCGCCTTCGAGGAACGCTATTGATGAACGTATGGACATGGCTGCGCGCTGCGCGTCCCCGAATCTCGTCGCTGGCCTGGGTGCGCGCGCTGATCCTGCCGCTATGCGGCATCCTGGCCTTCCTGCTGATCTGGCATGTGGCCGCCGGCCGCATCAACACCTCGCTCGGCCAGTTTCCGGGGCCGGCCGACACCGCGCGCGCCGCGCAGGGGCTTTACGCCGAGTTTCAGGAGGAGCGCGCGAAGGCGGCGGCGTTCGAGGCGCGTCAGGCCGAGCGCAACGCTGCGCGTCTGGCCGAGAACCCCGCGGCCGAGGTGAGCATCCGCGCTTACGCGGGCCGGCCGACCTTTCCTGATCAGATCCGCACCAGCCTCGTCACGGTGATGAGCGGATTTTTGCTGGCATCCCTGATCGCGGTGCCGCTCGGTGTCCTGATCGGCCTGAGCAGCGGCCTTTACGCCAGTGTCAACCCCCTGATTCAACTGCTCAAGCCGGTGTCACCGCTGGCTTGGCTGCCGCTGGTGACCCTGGTCGTGAGCGCGACCTACGTGAGCGACGACCCGCTCTTTGCCAAGTCCTATCTGGTGTCCACGATCACGGTGATGATGTGTTCGCTGTGGCCGTCGCTGATCAATACCGCCGTCGGCGTGGCGGGTGTCGACAAGGATCTGGTCAACGTCAGCCGCGTGCTCCGCCTCGGCTGGGCGACGCATGTGCGCAAGATCGTGCTGCCTTCGGCGGTGCCCATGATCTTCACCGGTCTGCGGCTGTCGCTCGGAGTGGCCTGGATGGTGCTCATCGCCGCCGAGATGCTGTCGCAGAACCCGGGACTCGGCAAGTTCGTCTGGGATGAATTCCAGAACGGCAACGCCCAATCGCTGGGCCGCATCATGGTGGCGGTGCTCACCATCGGCCTGATCGGCTTCATTCTCGACCGGGGCATGCTGCTGCTGCAGCGCCGGCTGTCCTGGGACAAAACCGCCATCACCCGCTGAACGAGGAGACGCTCATGCCCCAGTCCTATCTCGAACTCACCCAGGTTTCCATCACGTTCGCGACCCCCAAGGGGCCGTTCACGGCGCTGCAGGATGTGAATCTGGGCATCGCGCGCGGCGAATACGTGACACTGATCGGCCATTCCGGTTGCGGCAAGTCGACTGTGCTCAACATCATCGCCGGTCTGCTCACGGCCAGCACGGGCGGCGTGATCCTGGACGGCCGTGAGGTCAGCGGTCCCGGTCCTGAGCGGGCGGTGGTGTTCCAGCACCATTCCCTGCTGCCCTGGCTCAGCGTCTATGAAAACGTTGCGCTGGCGGTGCGCCAGGTGTTTCGCGGCAAGAAGACGCGCGCGGAGATGCACGAGTGGATCGAACACAATCTCGCGCTGGTCAATATGGCCCACGCCAGCCACAAGCGGCCGCACGAGATTTCGGGCGGGATGAAGCAGCGCGTCGGCATCGCGCGGGCGCTGGCCATGGAGCCCAAGGTGATGCTCATGGACGAGCCGTTCGGCGCCCTCGACGCCCTGACGCGGGCAACCCTGCAGGAAACCGTGATGGATATCCATGCGCGGCTCGGCAACACCATCGTCATGATCACTCACGACATGGACGAGGCGGTGCTGCTCTCCGATCGCATCGTCATGATGACCAACGGCCCGGCGGCCACGGTGGGCGAGATTCTCTCCGTCGACCTGCCGCGCCCACGCGAGCGCATGGCCCTGGCCGAGAATCCCGCTTTCCATCACTACCGCGCCGAGGGATTGCGCTTCCTCTACGAGCGTCATCGCCAGCCTGTGGCGGCGTAATAAGGTCTTGGTCGGGCAACCCGCATCCGGTTTGTAACAAGCTCTGGCGGCCCGGGGACTGGGGCGGTTGATAAACCGTGCCTGACTCGCGGACGGTCCCAATTTTGTCGACCTGAGGCTATGATGAGCGCTTGGATAA
Source organism: Candidatus Acidiferrales bacterium (assembly GCA_035573755.1). GTDB lineage: Bacteria > Pseudomonadota > Gammaproteobacteria > UBA5335 > UBA5335 > Macondimonas. The sequence goes on along the minus strand of DATLZY010000100.1, from coordinate 15,467 downwards.
CGAGGAGTGGTTCATATCATGCGAAAGTCAGTCATCGCCATCGGAAGTCTGGCAGTGGCACTGGCCGTGGCGGGTTGTGCCCCCAGCCAGTCGCCCGGCGTCTATCAGCGCAACCAAGCCATGCGCGCCATGGAGGTCCAGACGGGTGTGATCGAGAACATCCGTGCCATCGTCATCGAAGGCAATCGCTCCGTGGCGAGTCAGATTGGCGGCGCTGTCGTGGGCGGCGTGCTCGGGAGCGCCGTCGGGGGCGGTACGGGCCGTCGGCTGGCGACCACTGCCGGCGCTGCTGCTGGTACGGTCGCCGGTCAAGCCGCAGAGGAGCGCGCGACGCGCCAAGAAGGGGTGGAGTTGACCGTTCGCCTGACCGACGGCAGCGTGATTGCAGTCGCCCAGGCCGTGGATCCGTCCATGGCGCCGTTCCAACTGGGGGAACGGGTGCGCGTGCTGCGATCGGCAGATGGGACCATGCGCGTGAGTCGTTGACCGACAGCATCAACTTCCACACACTTGACCGCGGGCGTGCCGAACGGGGCGCGCCCGCATCTTTTGTGTCTGGATGATCGATGCTTCTGCGCTACCACATCGAAGCTGCTTCGGCCCTTGAACACCGCTATCGGGTGCGCTGCCATCTGCCCGAAGCGCTGCCCGATCAATGCCTGCGCCTGCCTGCCTGGATCCCCGGCAGCTACCTGATCCGTGACTTTGCCCGGCATGTGATCCATTTCTCCGCCTGTGATGCCGCGGGCCGCGGGTTGGCGGTGACCAAATGTGACAAGTCCACCTGGCAGGTGGCGCACACGGGCGGTCCGCTCGATCTGGTCTGGGAGGTTTACGCCCGCGACGGTTCGGTGCGGGGCGCCTACCTCGATCGCGAGTGGGGCTTTTTCAACGGCACCAGTGTGTTTCTGGAGCCGCTCGACGTACCCGTGACCGGCATCGAGGTCGATATCGCGGCGCCCGATCCCGCTTGGCGGCTGGCCACGGCGCTCACCCCGGTTGCAGTCGATGCCCAGGGATTCGGCCGCTACACGGCGCCGGACTATGAGACGCTGATCGACAGCCCCGTGCTGATGGGCCCGCTGACGCAGCGATCATTCGAGCTGGCGGGCGTGCCACATCATCTGCAGATGCTCGGTGCCGATTCGGGCGTGGATGTGGACCGTCTGGTGGTCGATCTGGCGCGCATCTGCGCCTGGCAGGCGGGGCTGTTCGGCGCGCTGCCCATGGATCGCTATCACTTTCTGCTGCGCCTGGCCGGCGAGGGCTATGGTGGCCTGGAGCACCGGTTGAGTTCGGCGCTGCTGGCCCAGCGCAAGACGCTGCCGCTGCTCGGCGAGGCCGGAGTTTCCGATGACTACGCCGAGTTGCTGGGCCTGTGCAGCCACGAGTATTTCCACAGCTGGCTGGTCAAGCGCATCCGGCCTGCACCGCTGGCGAGCGCCGACCTCACCGCCGAGACCTACACCCGGCAGCTGTGGGTGTTTGAGGGCATCACCTCCTATTACGACGAGTTGGCCCTGCTGCGTGCAGGCTGCATTACCCAGGCCCAGTATCTGGGCCGATTGGCGCGCACCCTGACGCGGCTCGCGCGCACGCCGGGGCGCCGCATCGACAGCGTTGCCGATGCGAGCTTCGATGCCTGGATCAAGCTCTACAAGCCCGACGAGGCCACGCCCAACCACACCGTCAGCTACTACACCAAGGGCGGCGTCATCGCCTTGTGCCTGGATCTTTTGCTGCGCCGCGAATCGGCCGGCGCCTCGAGTCTCGACGACATCCTGCGGACCTTGTGGACGCGCCATGGCGCAACGGGCGAGCCGGTGCCCGAAGGCGGCTTCGAGGCGCTGGTGGCGGAAATGGCGGGGGATGCCGTGGCCGGGCCATTGCGCGACTGGGTGTACGGTCGCACCGAGTTGCCCGTCGCCGAGCTCCTGGCGCCTTTCGGTGTGACGCTGCATTGGGCGAGCGCGCGCGACGCCCGCGACACGGGCGGATACGGCCTGCCCCCGGCCGCAGGTCGGCGGCGCGATGCCGGTTTTCGGTGGAGGGTGGTGGCTGATGGCTTGCGCGTCGAATGGCTGGCGCCCGGTGGGGCGGCGGCCCGTGCCGGCATGGCCTGCGGCGATGTGCTGGTGGCGCTGGACGGGCGGCGCTTGGACGCCGAGCGGCTGGAACGCCTGCTGCAAATCGACGGCGAGCAGGCGCCGATGACGGTGCACGGGTTTCGCGATGATCGTCTGATGCACTACACGCTCTCGCTCGATGCCGCACCGAAAGACACCTGCTGGCTCGAACTGCATGGTGATGGCGCTGTCCCGACCAGCCTCGGATTCGATTGGCTCGGCGCGGGTGGCTGAATGCAATGTTTGCGATGACTTGGGGAATACCGTGACATGGGGCTCTTGATCAAGCTGTTGCTGAGCTATCTCCTGGGGTCGGTGCTGGGCAGCCTGTTGCTTGGCCGGCTGCGGGGCGTGGATGTGCGCCAGCACGGCAGCGGCAATGCGGGCGCGACCAACGCCTTGCGGGTGCTGGGGCGGGGCATGGCGCTCGCGGTGCTGGTCATCGACGCAGGCAAGGGCATCGTTGCGGTCACTTTGATTCCGGCCTTGCCTTTCGGTCCAGGGCCGGGGCTCTCTTGGGTGCCGATTCTGTGTGCCTTCGCCGTCGTGTTGGGGCATGTCTATCCCGTGTTTCATGGTTTCAAGGGCGGCAAGGGCGCCGCGACCCTCATCGGCGTGATGCTGGGTCTGATGCCAATGGGCGCGGCCTGGGTGTTTGCTGTCTGGCTCCTCGTGCTGGTCCTGACGGGCTATGTGGGGCTGGCGACCTTGTGCGCCGCCCTCGTCGCGCCGCTCTATGTGGCTGCTGCCGTCCCCGATGGGTTGGCTTCGCCGCTGGGCGCGTTCGCGCTGATCATGGCGGCGTTCGTCTTTTACACCCACCGCGAAAACATCCGGCGTCTGCTGGGCGGCAATGAAAACCGCTTCGAGCGCGTGATGCTGCTGCGGCGGTTGCGGCGGTAGACCATGACGGCCGGCGGTGTGGCGCTGTCCGAGACGCAGGATCGGCTGATCCGCTCCTTGGCATCGGGCGCGATCGTCTCGGGGGCCGAGCTAGCGCGCATTCTCGGGGTGAGTCGCACCGCCGTCGGGAACCGGTTGCGCCGACTGGCGCCGCTTGGCGTCGAGGTCGCAGCGGTGCGTGGCCGGGGCTACCGGCTGGCCGCACCACTCGAGTTGCTGGACCGGGACCGCATTCTGGCGGGACTGGCGCCGGAAGTCGCGGCTCGGATCGGGGCATTTCACCTGCCTTTTGCGGTGGATTCGACCAATGCCGCGCTGCTGCGTCTGCCCGTGTCGCCACAACCGCGCATCTGTCTTGCGGAGTATCAATCGGCTGGGCGCGGCCGCCGGGGTCGGGTCTGGCAATCGCCCTTGGGCGCGCAGATCCCGCTATCGATCGGCTATGGCTTCGCCGCGCTGCCCGCCGATTTCGCCGGTTTGGGTCTGGCGGTCGGTGTGATGGCAGCGCAGGCCTTACAGCAGCTGGGCGCCCCGGATATCGGTCTGAAATGGCCCAATGATCTCATCTGGCAGGGGCGCAAGCTCGGTGGTGTGCTCATCGAGCTGCGCGGCGAGGCCGGTGGGCCCTGCGATGTCGTGGTGGGCGTGGGGATCAACGTGCAACTCCCCGACCTGCCTGCGGACTTGATCGATCAACCCTGGACGGATCTCGGACGCATCCTGGGCGCCGCGCGGCCGCATCGCAATCGCGTCGCCGAGGCGCTCATCGGTGCGTTGATTCCGGGTCTCGACCGCTTTGCGGAGGAGGGGCTGGCACCCTTTCTGCCGCATTTTCGGGAGCGCGACGTATTGGCCGGCCGGCGCGTTCGCGTGGAGCAGCGCGGTGACTGGCTGGAGGGCACCGCGCGAGGCGTCAGCGAACGCGGCGCATTGCTGCTGGAGGATGACGCAGGCATCCGCCCGTACTGGTCCGGCGAGGTCAGTGTGCGGGAACTGGGTCCATGAGGCTGTTGCTGGATCTGGGCAATACCCGGATCAAGTGGGCTGCGCAGGCGCCAGGTGCGCCGGATTTCATCGCGCGCGGCGCGGTGCTGCATGAGACCGGGTCGATCACGGATCGATGGCCGCTTCCGCAGCGGCCTGATGCGGTCTGGCTGTGCAGCGTGGCTGATCGGTCCCGGACGGAGGCCGTCGTGCAGGCGGTGGGTCGGGCATGGGGCATGCCGGTGCACCGGGTCGCCTCTCAGGCCGCGGGCTTCGGGGTGCGCTCGGCCTATGCCGAGCCGCAGCGCATGGGGGCGGATCGCTGGGCGGCGCTGGTGGGCGCGCGATCGCTGGGGGCAGGCCCGGTCTGCATCCTGGATTTGGGTACAGCGCTGACCGGCGATCTGTTGGATGCGCAAGGCAGCCACTTGGGCGGCATCATCGCACCGGGACGACATTTGCTCCAGCAGAGTCTGCGCGGCGGTACCGCGCAGGTGATCACGGATGCGCCGGCACCGGCGATCGAGGGGTGGGGGACAGGACTCGGTCGCACGACCGACGATTGCGTGGCCTGGGGCGTGACGCACAGTGTGATCGGCTGCTGCATGCGCATCGTGGACGTCGCGCGGGCTCGACTGGGTGCTGATGTGACGGTGCTGTTGACTGGTGGCGATGCGTTCTGGGCGCAGCCGCTTTTGCCCTTTGCCAGCCGGATCGAGCCCGATCTGGTGCTGCGTGGGTTGGCGGTGATGGCCGATGCCTAGGCTCATGCGCATCGCGGTGCTGAGCCTCGTTTTGGGCTCGTTGCTGCTTGGCGTCTGGCAGTTGCGATCGGTCAGCCCGCGCAGCTCGGGGTCCACTGTGGCCACGCTGCAGCCGTTCGTCGCTGGTGCGGATGCGCCAGTGCCAGTGACCTCGCCGGAGACTACGAGCGGCGCGGTGGCGTCCCGGCAGGAAGCTCCTGTGTCCGTCGATTCAGCGCCGGTCAGATGCTGGCGCATCGGTCCGTTGGATGAGGCCGGTGTGCGCGCAGCGAAGACGCACTTCGCGGCGCCGGAATACGCAATGGTGGTGTCGCAGGAGATACAGCGCGACAAGGTGGCTGACTGGATCTATCTGCCCCCACGGCCCACGCTCGCTGCAGCGCGGGATGAGGAGCGGCGTTTGCGGGATCTGGGCGTCCAGGATCTGGCGGTGATCACCAGCGGGGCGATGCGCAATGGACTCTCGCTCGGGCTCTACGCCGAGGCGGGTGGCGCATTGCGACGGATGGCGGAACTGAAGGAGCTGGGCGTCGAGGCGCGCATCGAGCCTCGCTATCGGGAGCGGCGGCAGACATACATCATCGTGCGCGCCGTCGATGCGCCGCGGTTCGAGCCCGCCGTAGGGGTGAGCTCGATCGCGTGTCCGCAGTGAACTCGTCTTAAAACAACAACTTTCGGTGAGTCTTGAGAAGATCAGCGCGTCGGTCGACAACCAAAGCGGGCAGCATCATCTTCTTAAAAGCGGACAACGCACATGAGCGACGGCGAACAGATTTCCCAGCCGGCCCTGCAGCAACAGGCCGATCCGAGGTCAAGCTCCGGGCCGATCCTAAGTCAGGCGTTGCGGGTGCTTCGGCCCAAACGTCGTAACCTGCTCGACGGATTCGTCGACATCGGCGACTTCAAGACGCGCCCGGCCGGCACCATCGATTTTCGTCAGGTGTGGGCGCGAGCCTCCAGCCGCCTGACGCCCTATTGCTTCGATGCGACCAAGGAACGGGTCGTCTTTGTCGAAACCCGAGATCCGGTTGATCTGACGGAGGTTCATCCGTTTTTCTATGAGGCCCAGCGTCACCACGCCGCCATGCTCTACGCCGTTCCCTACGCAGGGGTCGTCGCGCTGGCTGAGGAAATGCAGGCGGCATGGTGTGATACGCCGATCGTGTTTCTCCACAGCACGGGTCGCTGCGGTTCCACCCTGCTGTGTCGGTTGCTGGGCGATGCGGCAGCGACGGTATCGGTGTCGGAGCCGGATTTCTACAGCCAACTGGTTGTGCTGCGCGATGATGCGGGGCCGGCCGCCGAGGCGCGGCTTGGCGCCATTACGGCGGCCTGTACCCGTCTGTTGGTCGCGCAATTGCGCGAGACCCATCCAGCCGCGCAATCAGTGGTGATCAAGCTGCGTGGCATGGCCGTGTTCGCCGCCGATCTCATCGCCCGCGACCTGCCCGACGCGCGCAATCTGTTTTTGTACCGTAATGCGGTCGATACGGTGGATTCCTTTTTTGCCATGATGCTGCGCGTGCCCATCATGCGTCTGGCGCGCAAGGTGCGGCTGGAAACTCTGGTATTGCGGCTCGTGGCGCTCATGAATCCCATGATGCGCAATCCCGGCGCGCTGGCGCCGTTATACAAAGACCCGCACTATCGCAAACAGATTCCCGAGGATCTGGCCGCCTTTTTGACCATCGCCTGGATGTCGAAGATGCAACACGCGCTTGCGCTACAACGCAGGCAACAGCCGTTTTTCCAGGCTGTGCTCCGATACGAGGACCTCTGCGCTGGCGGCGTGTCGATGATGCCCGAACTCCTCGGCGCGCTGGGCCTGCCGCCGGTGGATGAGGTGGCCCAGGCGCGCATGACGCGGACTTTGTCGCGCAATGCGCAGGAAGGCTCCGTTCTGGCGAGTACGGGCGAATCATCCATGAACGCCGCGCAGCAGGCTACGGTCCAGCGGATGCTGAATTTGCATCCGGAGATTAATCGGGCGGATTTTCGGCTGCCTGGCACCCTCGCCATGGAGGCGCGATGAATTCGCAGAAACCCCAGAAACCCCAGCAGCCGATCCTGACGGGCTGGGGGAGAGGGTGGCGTGTCGTTCTCGTGCTATTGGTCTTGGGCGCGATGGTGTACGGCTATCACGCCCTCGATCTGGGGCGCCTCGCCGATCGTGACCAGCTCGCGTCGCATCTGGCGTCGTTACGGCTCTGGCAGGCCGATGCCGGCCTATGGGGCATGTTCGAGTTTGCGCTCGCCGGCACGCTCGTGATCATTCTCAACGTGCCCTGCGTGTTGGTGGTCCTGGCTGCCGCCACACTCTATGGCGCGCTCGGCGGCATCGTGCTGGGGGTCATTACCCTGAACGTGGCCAACGTCTTGATCTATCTCATCGGCCGGTATCTCGGTCGCAGTGTGATCATGAGCGTCTTTGGCCGTGCGATGCACCCGATCGAACGGCATTTTGGCCATCGCGGCCTGATCAGCGTCATCCACCTGCGGTTGTTGTTCTTCGCATTGCCGCCCGTGAACTGGTTTCTGGCCGTCATGAATCTGCGCTTGCGCGATCTGACGCTCGGCACCTTGCTGGGATCGCTGCCCAAGATCGCGCTCTACGCGTGGCTCGGGGATGCTGTGATCGACAAGCTTGCTTATCACCCCGAGCAATTGCACTGGTACAGCCCCGAGTTACTCATCCCCATGCTGGCGGGCGTCGTGCTTAGTCTGCTGCTGCGACTCGTCGATCGTCTATGGATCAGCCCTCAGGCCGAGCGGCCCTGAAGCCGGATCAATCCCCGGCTGGAAGGATGCGTGCTGCCGGTGCAGCTGGGCGGCCTCGCAAATGGGTTTCGCATGCGCGCAGCAGGATGGGATCGGCGGCGGCAAGATAGCGTAGGGCCCGATGGTGGCCAGGGATGACTTCCGGATGCGTCTGGCCGTTGAACATCCGCCCGAACAAGCGGCGACCGCGCCGCGACAGCGTATCCAGGCGGAAGTAGACGAGGGTCATGCTCACGGTCTGCCGTTCGGCAAACTCGGCGAAATCGCCTTTCTCCAAGAAACGACGAAAGGGCGGTTGCTGATTCCACCAGGCCAGAAGTCGGTCACCGTTATCGAACAGGTAGGGGTGTCCGCAGTGCTTGTAGATGCGCTCGCGCATTTTTTCGCGCCGATAATACGGCCCCAGGGCTCTGGCCAGCAGTGTCTCGTATCCCGCGAGGTAGGGACCGATCAGCACGATTCCGGTGGCCGAGGGAGTCTCGCCTGCCGCCAGCGTGGCATGCAGCGCACAGCTCAACGAAAACGTGCTCAGGCTCATGCCCACCAGGAGCGGGCGCTGAACCGAGTCGGCCAGCATCAAGCGCAAGTCGTGCAGGACCGACTCGATGTCGATGTAGCCGCCGCGACCCTGATGTTCATAGTGGGCTTCATAGACCGCGCTGACCCGGGGATGGGCGAGCAAGCCTTCGATGAAGGCGTCGCCGTAGCTGCCCCGTACCGGATCGAAGCCACCGGGAATGAGCACCACTGGAACACTGCCCTCGGGCGGATTCGGCTTGCGCCGCGTCTCGATCAGGTAGTGCCCACGCAGCGCGATGCCGTTCCAGTCGGTGCGATAGCAGGTCGATTCTTTCGAGAAGCGGATGGGATGCAGATGGGATGCTGCGGACATGAAAAGCTCTCGGTGACGACAGGGATGCGCGGTGGCGCCTGCCATTGTATCGGCGTTTCACTGCGTTTCTGAGTCGTGTCGCGCATCATGTCGATGGAACGGTGCGCAGCGCCAGCACGGTCACCGTACTTGCGGTGGCGCCCAGCACACTGCCCCAGGCCACATCGATCAACGCCAGCATGGGGTCGAACCCGCGGATGACGGCATACGCGGTGGCGTCGTAGGTGAGATAGGCAAAGAAACCAAACAGCGCGCCGTTCAAGGCAGCGCTCCGCCAGTCGCCGATTTGCAGCGCGGGCGCAATGACGAAGTACACCAGCCCCGCGACATAGGCCATGTAGAACAGTGCGGCGACCGGAAGGATCGGACGTTCCCGCATGATCGGTGCCATCCGCGTCAGGTAAAGATCCTTGGCGACATAGCCCAGCCATAGGCCGTCGAGCAACAGAAAAACCAGTAGCGCGAGTCCGTAGACTGGGATCCATTTCATGGAGAACTCCTGCGGGGTCGATCGGAGATATTCAGTCGCGCGATGGCTTGGCTCGGCCGCAGCGGCAATGCAACGGCAAGGATTCGTCAGAACACGATCACCGAGCGGATGCTTTCGCCGGCGTGCATCAGCTCGAAGGCACGGTTGATGTCCTCGAGCGCAAAACGGTGGGTGATGTAGTCGTCGATGCGGATCTCGCCCTTCATATAGCGTTCGACATAACCCGGCAGTTGACTGCGGCCCTTCACGCCGCCGAAGGCCGAGCCCTTCCACACCCGGCCGGTAACCAGCTGGAACGGGCGGGTGGCGATTTCCTCGCCGGCGCCGGCCACGCCGATGATGGTGGAAACACCCCAGCCCTTGTGGCAACACTCCAGCGCCTGGCGCATGACCCGCACGTTGCCGATGCATTCGAAGGAATAATCCACGCCGCCGTCGGTCAGGGCGATGATGACCTGCTGGATGGGCTCGGTATGTGCGCGAGGATCGATGCAGTCGGTCGCGCCCAACTGCTGCGCCATGGCGAACTTGGCCGGATTGGTGTCGATGCCCAGGATGCGCGAGGCGCCGGCCATGACGGCGCCCTGGATCACCGAGAGGCCGATGCCGCCCAGCCCGAATACGGCCACCGTAGCGCCGGGCTCCACCCTTGCGGTGTTGAGCACTGCGCCGATGCCGGTGGTGATGCCGCAGCCCAGCAGGCAGACCTTGTCCAGTGGTGCGGCCGGGTCGATGCGCGCCAGCGAGATGTCCGGCAGCACGGTGTATTCGCTGAAGGTGGAGGTGCCCATGTAGTGATGGATGGGGCGGCCGTTCAGCGAAAAGCGGCTGGTGCCATCGGGCATCACCCCGCGCCCCTGGGTTTCGCGCACCGCACCGCACAGATTCGTCTTGCCCGAGCGGCAGAATTTGCACTGCCCGCATTCGGCGGTATAGAGCGGAATCACGTGATCACCGGGCTTGACCGAACTTACCCCCGGACCGACCGATTCCACGATGCCGGCGCCTTCATGACCGAGGATGGCCGGGAACAGCCCCTCCGGGTCGGCGCCCGAGAGCGTGTAGGCGTCGGTGTGGCAGACGCCCGTGGCAACGATGCGCACGCGCACCTCGCCGTTCTTGGGATCGGCGACGTCCACTTCCTCGATCGTGAGCGGTTTTCCGGGCGCCCAGGCCACGGCGGCGCGGGATTTCATGTTTGCGTTTTCTTGTGTGGAGCGTGTGGGCGTGCGGAAAACCGGCGGCCGATGATTCGTTTATCGATCTCCAGCAGGACGAACAGCGCCAGGCCAGTTCCGATCACGGTCATGCCATCCTGCCAGATCAGCGGACGGGTATCGAACAGTAGCTGCGCTTGCGGAGTGTAGGTAAAAGCCAACTGCAACAGGATGATACTCGATACTCCGATCAGTACAGCCCGGGTCGCTTTCAAGCCCTGCAGCAATGGAGGAGCGGAGCTCAGGAAGCGGGCATTGAACAGATAGAAGGCTTCCATGGCCACGATGGCATTGACCACCAAGGTGCGAGCGGTTTCGAGATCCCGTCCCAAGTTCAAGGCAATTTCGAAGACCAGAAATGCTCCTGCCGTTATCAGCAGCGATACCAGGACAACCCGCCAGATCAGGTAGCCTGACAGCAGGCCGCTGTCCGGATCCCGCGGTGGACGCGCCATGACGCCGGCCTCCGGCGGATCGAAGGCCAGTACCAGACCCAGGGTCATCGCGGTGATGGTGTTGATCCACAGGATCTGTAACGGGGAGAGGGGCAGGGTGAGGTCCACGGCGATGGCAAGAATGAATATCATCGACTCGCCGCCATTGGTCGGCAGCGTCCAGCCGATGACCTTGCGCAGATTGTCGTAGACGGTGCGTCCTTCGCGAATGGCGGTCACGATGGTGGCAAAGTTGTCGTCGGCGAGCACCATTTCAGCGGCCTGCTTGGCCGCCTCGGTGCCTTTTTTGCCCATGGCGATGCCGACATCCGCGCGCTTGAGTGCCGGCGCATCGTTGATGCCGTCTCCGGTCATGGCGACGATCTCGCCGTTCGCCTGCAGCGCTTGCACCAGACGCAACTTGTGTTCGGGCGTGGCGCGCGCAAACACTGCGGTATGTCTTACCGCATCCCGCAGCGCCACCTCATCCATCCCCTCCAGATCGCTGCCGGTCAAGGTCTGGTCGCCGTCGGTCAGGCCGAGCTGTCTGGCGATGGCCACAGCGGTGCCGACGTGGTCCCCGGTGATCATCTTGACCCGTATCCCGGCCCGCTGACACTCGGCCACGGCGGCAATCGCTTCCTGTCGGGGCGGATCGTGCAAACCGATCAGGCCGATCAGGGTGAGGTGACGCGTAGCCTCCTCGGACGAATGATCGGGGTCCTGCAGGGTCCGCACCGCCAGCGCCATGACCCGGTATCCGGCCCCTGCCAGCCGCTCGATGGCCTCCGCCCAGTGAGGCGTCGCTAACGGGACCTCACCCTCGGTCGTCCAGTGATGGGTGCACATCTCCAGCAGACGCTCGGGCGCGCCTTTGACATACTCTTCATGGCGACCATCCGGTAAGCGGTGAACCGTCGCCATGAATTTGCGCGCCGAATCGAAGGGGATTTCCGAGATCCGGGGATGGGTCGCGCGCAAGGTCGGCAGATCCAGTCCGGCCTTTTGCGCCAGCACGAGGAGCGCACCATCCATGGGGTCTCCGCTCACCGTCCAGGCGCCGTCGCCCGTCTGCAACTCGGCGTCGTTGCAGAGCGCAGCCACCTTTGCGAGCGATGTAATGGTCGGCAGTTCGGTTTCCGGCACGACCTCGCCCTGGCGCAAGAACGTGCCGTGCGGCTGATCATCCTCACGGGCGACTTCGATGGTGCCCTGGGCGGTTACGATTTGCGCCACCATCATTTCATTGCGCGTCAGGGTGCCGGTCTTGTCCGAGCAGATGACGGTGACAGCCCCCAAGGTTTCCACCGCCGGCATGAGCCGAACGATGGCCTTGCGCGCGGCCATGCGCCGCACGCCCAGCGCGAGCGTGATCGACAGCACCGCCGGCAATCCCTCGGGGATTGCGGCGACAGCCAGGCCGACCACCACTAGAAATGCCTCGTCCCAACGCATGCCGCGCGCCAGGGCGCCCATGAAGACCAGCACCGATACGGCGAGAATTACCGCGGCCAACTGCCGTCCGAAGCGATCCATCTTTTTCAGCAGCGGCGTCTGGAGGGTTTGCACGTCGCGCAGCAAGCTGCTGATGCGGCCGATTTCGGTCCGATTTCCGGTGGCGACGACGACACCCAGTCCTTGTCCGGCCACGATAAGCGTGCCGGAAAACGCCATGTCGAGCCGGTCGCCCAAGCCGGCTTGGGGCGGTACGGGCGTCACCTGTTTGGCGACGGTGACCGACTCGCCGGTCAGTAGGGATTCGTCGATCCGCAGCCCACTGGCGCGCAGCAATCGCACATCGGCCGGCACACGATCGCCCGCTTCCAGGAGCACCAGATCGCCGGGGACGACCATGGTGGCGTCGATCTGGTGGCGAGCCCCCTCACGCAATACCGTCGTGCGCGGCGCGATCAGGGAGCGGATGGCTTCAATGGCCTGTTCGGCGCGGCCTTCCTGAATGAAGCCGATGAGCGCGTTGGCCAGCACGACGGTCAGAATGACCACGGTATCGATCAGGTGATGCAGCGCCAGGGTGATGGCTGCGCTAACCAGCAGGATATGGATCAACAGATTGTTGAACTGGCGCATCAATCGGCGCCATGCGGGCATCGTAGACGCACCGGGCAGGCGATTGGGCCCCCATTGTTGGAGACGTCTGCGAACCTCGTCCTCGGCGAGTCCGTCCGTCGGCGTATCGAAGGATGCCGTGACCACCTCACCGTCGAGGGCGTGCCAAGCGATTGTTTCCGATGTCTCCGGAGAGGCCGTTCGAACCGCTGCGCCAGCAAGTGCGTCAGGGCAATGTGATCCAGGCATCTCCTTTCTCCAGGCATGCATGGGGGTTGAGTGGCTGGAAAGCAGCTCCGTTTGTTCCGGCCGGCGGTTCAGGCGGCCCGGCGGAACCGCTTTGCCTGAGCCTAGGCTAAAAGATGTTGCAGGTGGGCGCTATCCACGGACGAGATGCGGGCGACCGAGTACCCCTGTGGATCGCCGGGATCTTGACTCGTTCGACGCGGCGGCTATGATTGGCACTCGAATCTGGCGAGTGCTAACAATTCCGGTCGGCACTCAGCACCCCTACACGCCATTCGGCGTTCAACTTGACAAGGAGATCCTCGAGATGAGCATCCGTCCCCTGCATGATCGCGTGGTCGTCAAGCGACTGGAAGAAGAGCGGACCTCCCCCGGCGGGATCGTGATTCCGGACTCGGCCGCCGAAAAGCCCGCCAAGGGCGAAGTCGTGGCCATCGGCACCGGCAAGCCGATGGATAACGGCGAAGTGCGCGCCATGACCGTGAAGGTCGGCGACAAGGTGTTGTTCGCCAAGTATTCCGGCACAGAGGTCAAGCTGGACGGCCAGGAGCTGCTGGTGATGCGCGAAGACGACATCCTGGCAATCCTGAACTGACCCTTGCGTTCGGTTGATATCAATTTTGGAGGTTGATTCCCAATGGCTGCCAAGCAACTCAAATTCGGTGAAGACGCCCGTGTCCGCATGCTGCGGGGCGTAAACGTGCTGGCCAACGCGGTGAAGGTCACGCTGGGTCCCAAGGGTCGCAACGTCGTGCTCGAAAAGAGCTTCGGCGCCCCGACCGTGACCAAGGACGGTGTGTCCGTCGCCAAGGAAATCGAGCTGAAAGACCGCTTCGAGAACATGGGCGTGCAGATGGTGAAGGAAGTCGCTTCCAAGACCTCCGATGTGGCCGGTGACGGCACCACCACCGCGACCGTCCTGACCCAGGGCCTAATGCGCGAAGGCATGAAGGCCGTCGCCGCTGGCATGAACCCGATGGACCTCAAGCGCGGCATCGACAAGGCCGTCGCTGCGGCAGTTGAAGAAATCAAGAAGCTGTCCAAGCCCTGCAACGACCAGAAGGCCATCGCCCAGGTCGGTTCCATCTCCGCCAACTCTGACACCGTCATTGGCGACCTGATCGCCAAGGCGATGGAAAAGGTGGGCAAGGAAGGTGTGATCACCGTCGAGGACGGCTCGGGCCTGGAAAACGAACTGGATGTCGTCGAAGGCATGCAGTTCGACCGCGGCTACTTGTCGCCCTACTTCGTCAACAACCAGCAGAGCATGTCCTGCGAGCTGGATGATCCCTACATCCTGCTGTACGACAAGAAGATCTCCAACATCCGCGAAATGCTGCCGGTGCTGGAAGCCGTCGCCAAATCCGGCAAGCCGCTGTTGATCGTGGCCGAGGACGTCGAAGGCGAAGCGCTGGCGACCCTGGTGGTCAATACCATCCGCGGCATCGTCAAGGTCTGTGCCGTCAAGGCCCCCGGCTTCGGTGACCGCCGCAAGGCCATGCTGCAGGACATGGCGGTGCTGACCGGTGGTCAGGTGATCTCCGAGGAACTCGGCCTGACCCTCGAAAAGGCCACTTTGGACGATATGGGCCACGCCAAGAAGGTCCAGATCGACAAGGAAAACACCACCATCGTCGACGGTGCTGGCCGTAAGCAGGACATCGAAGGCCGCATCGAGCAGATCCGTCGCCAGATCGAGGAAACCACTTCCGACTACGACCGTGAAAAGCTGCAGGAACGTATGGCCAAGCTGGCCGGCGGCGTGGCGGTAATCAAGGTCGGTGCGGCGACCGAAGTCGAAATGAAGGAAAAGAAGGCTCGCGTCGAAGACGCCCTGCATGCCACCCGTGCGGCGGTGGAAGAAGGCGTGGTGCCGGGCGGCGGCGTGGCGCTGATCCGTGCCAAGCAGGCCATCAAGGACCTCAAGGGCGACAATCATGACCAGGACGTCGGCATCGCCATCGCCCTGCGTGCCATGGAAGAGCCGCTGCGCCAGATCGTCGGCAACGCCGGCGAAGACGGCTCGGTGGTGCTGAACAAGGTGAGCGAAAACAGCGGTACCTTCGGTTACAACGCTGCCACCGGCGAGTATGGCGACATGATCGAAATGGGCATCCTCGATCCCGCCAAGGTGACCCGTTCGGCGCTGCAGAACGCGGCCTCCATCGCCGGTCTCATGCTGACCACCGAGTGCATGATCGCCGAGGAACCGAAAGACGAGAAGGAAAATAGCCCCGCTGGTGACATGGGTGGCATGGGCGGCATGGACTTCTGATCGAGTCCCGTCGCTCGGTAGCCAGCGTTTCCCATCCAGACACCCCGCTCCGGCGGGGTGTTTTTTTGGTAATTCCTAACCAAACCGGACCAAATTCGAGCGGATTTGGTCATGAAGCGATGTCTCGGGTGCAGAGGTTGTCGGCACGATCGCCTGGGGGATGGCAGGCTCAAGTGCCGCGCCTGCGGGCTGCGTTTCACGTGGACGTCGGTGTGGGACTCGGTGCGGCTGCCGAATGCGACGAAGGCACGCCTGCTGGAGTGGTTCGTGCTGGGTGTCCCGTCGTACCGG
>DATLZY010000099.1:0-15483 GCA_035573755.1 Candidatus Acidiferrales bacterium | reverse complement strand
GGCCTATGCGCCGGGGTATGTGCACATCGATGTGAAGGACCTGCCGCAGAGGCAGGACGAAACCCGCAGGCGCTATTCTCATCGTGGCCATCGACCGGGCGACGCGCTGGGTGTTCGTGGCGGTCAAGAAGGACAAGACGGACAAGACGGCAGCCAGCGCACGCAGCTTTCTCAAGGCGCTCGCCAAGGCGTGTCCGTTCAGGATCCACAAGGTGCTCACCGACAACGGCAAGGAGTTCACGGATCGGCTGTTTGCCGCAAAAGAGCGCCAGCCCACAGGTGAGCATGCGTTTGACCAGCTGTGCCAGGCGTTGGGCATCGAGCATCGCCTGACCAAGCCCAGAACACCCAAGACGAATGGGATGGTCGAGCGATTCAACGGGCGCCTTGAGCAAGTGCTGCGCTCCCACCACTTCAACAGCGCCCAGGACCTGGCCACCACGCTGCACCGCTACGTCTGGCTGTACAACGAGCACCTGCCCCAGAAGGCTCTGGAACACCTCACGCCCCTCCAGGCCACGAAACGATGGCGCCGCTCCCATCCGCATCTGTTCTCAAAACCAGATTAGGAATCATCCGGGACCAGACAATGATCTCGAACCGATGATCGATGCTCGTCGAGAACGGGGGGTGTTGAGACTTTCCTTAACAGGCATCCTGGCCTCTGGAGGGATTGGACGCCAGATCGCCCTTCGACCAAGCAGGAAAGTACCCGAGCGTCAATGTCGGCCATCGGCTTCATCCCTGTGTTATTGATTGACACCACAGGTGGGATTTGAGATGATTATGTGCTGTTTCGGCTTTTCCTTTGCTTCAATTCTCCTGATCGTTGCGGGCCGTTAGCTCAATGGTAGAGCAGCTGACTCTTAATCAGTAGGTTCGGGGTTCGAGTCCCTGACGGCCCACCATTCTTTTCGCCCCTATCGCTGGTTTTCCCTGCCGGAATCGACCATGTGTGTCTCGACGGGATCCCCCACTCGGCTCTGGCCCGACGCCCGCATCCGGTGCCTGGCAAACACTCGCTTATGAAGCGAGGGGCGGCCGAGATTTGCGGATAGCCGCACTCAGCCGAGACCGCGCGCCAGATCCCGGATCAGGTCGTCCACCGCCTCCAAACCCACTGAAAGACGTACCAGCCCGTCGGTGATGCCGGCCGCCGCCCGATCCTCCGCGCTGAGCCGTCCATGCGTGGTGGTGGCCGGATGGGTGATGGTGCTCTTGGTATCGCCCAGATTGGCGGTGATGGAAATCAGCCGGGTCGCATCGATCAGCCGCCAGGCCGCGGCCTGGCCGCCGGCCAGCTCAAAGGAGACCATGCCGCCGAACGCGGACTGCTGGGCGGCGGCGAGCGCGTGCTGCGGATGATCGGGCAAGCCCGGATAGTGCACGCGA
This sequence comes from Candidatus Acidiferrales bacterium, assembly GCA_035573755.1. Lineage (GTDB taxonomy): Bacteria > Pseudomonadota > Gammaproteobacteria > UBA5335 > UBA5335 > Macondimonas. Next base: position 14,091 of record DATLZY010000099.1, on the reverse strand, counting down.
CTCACCCCCGGCTGCTCCTGCAACCAGCGCGCCAGCGCCAGTGCATTCTCGCTGTGGGCGCGCATGCGCAGCGCCAGGGTTTCGAGCCCTTTCAGGAACACCCAGGCGTTGAAGGGACTCAAGGTCGGCCCGGCGGTGCGCAGAAAACCGAACACCTCCTTGCCAACGGTTTCGGCATCGCCCACGACCGCGCCGCCGAGACAGCGGCCCTGGCCGTCCAGGTATTTGGTGGCCGAATGGACGATGAGATCGGCGCCGAGCGCGAGCGGCCGCTGCAGCGCCGGTGTGCAGAAACAGTTGTCGACCACCAGCCGCGCACCCACCGCATGGGCGAGATCCGCCAGCCGCCGGATGTCCAGCACCTCGCTCAAGGGATTGGTCGGGGTCTCGATGATCAGCAGGCGGGTGGGACCAGCACCGACCGCCTGCTCCCAGGCCGCGTAGTCGGTGGCCGGCACGAAGCGGATCGACACACCGAAACGCGTCAGGTACTGGCTAAGCAGGCTGGTGGTGGTGCCGAACAAGCCGCGCGCGGCCACCACCTGATCACCCTGGCGCAGCAGCGCCATGCACACCGCCAGGATCGCCGACATGCCGGAACTGGTCGCCACGCAGGACTCGCCGCCCTCCAGCGCCGCCAGGCGCCGTTCGAACATGCGCACGGTGGGGTTGGTGAAGCGACTGTAGATGTTGCCGGGTTGCTCGCCAGCAAAACGGGCCGCCGCCTCGGCCGCGCTGGTGAACACAAAGCTCGAGGTCGCATAGATGGCCTCGGCATGTTCGCCCTGGTCGCTGCGCTCGATGCCGGCGCGGATGGCGCGGGTCTCGAAGGCGAATTCATCGAATTCCTGCGCCATGGCCTTCAGATTCCGTTATAGATTTCGATCACCGGGAAATCGGCGCCCGCGGCATCTGCCCGGGAGCCATCCGAACGCTGCAGGGCGAGCGCGGCCAGATATTCGGGCGTGATATCCCCCGTTACATATTCGCCGGAAAAACAGGAGCTGTCGAAGCGATCGATGCGCTCGCCGTCCTTCTCCCAGCGCACGGCGCGCTCCAGATCGGCCAGATCCTGGTAGATGAGCCGGTCCGCGCCGATTTCGCGGCAGATTTCCTCCTCGCTGCGGCCGTAGCCGACCAGCTCCGAAGACACCGGCATATCGATACCGTAGACGTTCGGATAGCGCACCGGCGGGGCGGCCGAGGCGAAGTACACCTTGTTCGCGCCCGCCTCGCGCGCCATTTCGATGATCTGGCGCGAAGTGGTGCCGCGCACGATGGAATCGTCCACCAAGAGCACGTTCTTGCCGCGAAACTCCAGATCGATGGCGTTGAGCTTCTGGCGCACGGATTTCTTGCGCAGCTGCTGGCCCGGCATGATGAAGGTGCGCCCGATGTAGCGGTTCTTCATGAAGCCTTCGCGGTACTTCACATTGAGGTGGTGCGCGAGCTGGACAGCAACGGTCCGGCTGGTGTCGGGAATGGGGATCACCACGTCGATGTCGTGGCCTCGCCACTCGCGCTCGATCTTCTTGGCGAGGTAGTCGCCCATCCGCAGCCGCGCCTTGTAGACCGAGACGTTCTCGATGATCGAATCGGGCCGCGCGAAGTAGACGTATTCGAAGATGCAGGGCGAGTGCAGGGTATGTTCGGCGCAGACCTTGCGATGGACCTGGCCCGAGCGGTCGATGAACACGGCCTCGCCCGGCTGCACGTCCGCGATCGGCTCGAAACCGAGTACCTTCAGCGCCACACTCTCCGAGGCGATCATGTAGCTCACCCCCTGCGCGGTTTCACGCCGCCCGTAGATCAGGGGGCGGATGCCGTAAGGATCGCGGAAGCCCACGATACCGTAGCCCGTGATCATGGCCACCACGGCATAGGCGCCGCGGCAGCGGCGGTGCACCCCGGCCACGGCGGCAAACACGTCCTCGGGCTGGATGCGGATCTTGCCCTGCACCTGCAACTCGTGCGCGAACACGTTGAGCAGCACTTCCGAATCGGAAGTGGTGTTGATGTGGCGCATGTCCTGTTCGAACAGCTCGCGCTTGAGCGCCTCGGCGTTGGTGAGATTGCCGTTGTGCGACAGCGAGATGCCGAAAGGCGAATTGACGTAGAACGGCTGTGCCTCGGCCGCGGTGGCGCAGCCAGCCGTCGGATAGCGGGTGTGGCCGATGCCCATGTCGCCGAGCAGGCCGTACATGTGCTGCGCCTGGAAGATGTCGCGCACCAGGCCGTTGTCCTTGCGCAGGTAGAGCCGGTCGCCGTCGCAGGTCATGATGCCCGCGGCGTCCTGTCCGCGATGCTGGAGCACGGTCAGGGCATCGTACAGATCCTGATTCACGGGCGCCTGGCCCACGATGCCGACTACACCACACATGTCAGGGTTCCTCGAGATAACGGAGTCATCAGGCGCTGGGGCCTTTGGGCTCGGCGGGAAGCGGTGCGGGGGCATCCTTCGGCAGGCGCGCCTGCAATTGTGCCGCCAGAGGCAGGAAATAAGGCACGAGCGTCGAACGCGCCCACCACTGCGACTGCGGCAAGGGCGTCAGCTGAGCGAGCAACACGGCCAGGGTGATCAGCGCCGTCGCGCGCAGCGCACCAAATCCCATGCCCAACAGCCGGTCGACGCCGCCCAGTCCCAGCCGGCGGATCGTCTGCCCCACCATACGATTGATCAGTCCACCGATGATCAGCACCACCACGAACAGGAGCATGCCAGCCGCGACATGACGCAGTCCCTCCGATGCGATCAGTCCCGACAGGTAGGACTGGATCGTCGCGGCGCCCCAATACCCCGCCGCGGCAGCGGCCAGCCAGGTCGCCATGGACAGGGTTTCCTGAATCAGTCCCCGCAGCAGGGCAAGCCCGAGAGAGATTGCGACAACCAGCAGAATCAGGGCGTCGATCGGATTGACCATGTCTGGATTCCGTTCGGAGGCCTTGCGGCCGTCATGGCGTCGGAACGACCCTGCCGTTCAAGCCCATCGACTGCTCGATCTGCGCACGCAGGGCTTCAGCATCCTCACGTCGAGCCAGTTGTCCGACTCGGACCCGGTACAGGGTCCGACCATCGACGACGAGTGTACTCACCTGGGCACTGTGCTGCCGTTGAACCAGCCGCGTGGCCAGACTCTGGGCATTCTGCAGATCGCCGAAGCTGCCCACCTGCACCGTCCAGCCTGCCATCGCCACGGGTGCCGGAGCGGGTGCCGGCGGGGGCGTCGGGGATGCCGGCTTGGCGGGGGCCGCAGGCGCGGTGGCGGTGCTGCGCGCGGGGGGCGCTGCCGGCCGCGGCGCCGCAGCCAGAGGCGATACCGGGGAATTCGGTGGAGCCACTGACGTCGGGGCTCGAGGCGTGGTCGCGGAGGCCTGCGGGGACGGCGGCGTTTTTCGCACCGGCGGCGCCGACGACGCGGCCTGCTTGGGGATTGCGCCCGCCGCCTCGTCTTCGAGCGGTGGCGGCTCGGGCATCGACGAAGCCGGCGCCATGGCGGTAAGCATTTCAGCGGGATCCGGTTGCGACGGCTGCGGCGGTGCCTCGCGGAGCGGCGGTGGCGTCAACTCGATGGTGCGCATTTCGCGCTCGGGGTCTCCGCCGGTCACCAGCGCAGGCGGCTCCGTCGAAGCAGGCTTGCGCTCGAGCACCCAAGGCACCAGCACCATCGCCCCGACCCACAGAACCGTCGCTCCGATCAACCGTCGTTTTAGGATCGGATCCATGCCGTTATCCCAAGCCACCCGCATCACCAATGGGTGATTATACGGGCTCGGGCAAGGCGAGGGCCACGGTGAGGAAGGAACCCGTCACGACGACCCGGTCTCCCGGCTGGCTATCGATCATGGCGGCATGGTAAGCGTCGGCTGGATTTTTGAATTGCTGGATGGGGGACTCAGGAGCCAGGCGAGCGATGGCATCCGCCAACCAGAGCGCGCGTCCGCCGCGCGGTCCGGGCAGATCCAGCACGTACCAGCGGTCGGTATGCGGCGCGAGCGCCGCGATCATGGCCTCCGCATCCTTGTCCTGCAGGACACCCAGAATCGTGCGGCGCATCCCGGACGCCGGCAATGTAGCCAGATAATCAGCCAGTACCTGCGCGCCGGCGGGATTGTGCGCGACATCAAAGATCCGGGTCACCGCCCCGGGACGATGGTCGAGCCGGCCGGCCAAGCGCGCTGCTTGCAAGCCCTGCACCACTGCGGCGCGATCCGGGCGCAGCCCGGTCGGCAGTTGCATCAGAGCGGCCAGCGCACCGGCGGCATTGCGGTACTGATGCGCGCCGTACAATGCCGGCGGCGGCAGGTCGCTCCAATCGCCTGCGGCGCTGCGAAAATCCCACCGCCCGTCGCGCGCTTCATGAATGCGAAAATCGGTGCCTGCCAGCCAGCGCGGCGTCCCCAGGCCATGTTGCAAAAGCCCGGCTGGGGGCGCCGGGTCGGCGCAGATGAGGGGCCGCGTTGCACGGCTGATGCCCGCTTTCTCACGTGCGATGCTGTCCCGGTTGGGGCCCAGCCAGTCGGTGTGATCCAGATCGATGGTGGTGATGAGCGCAATGTCGGTATCCACCACATTGACGGCGTCGAGCCGTCCCCCCAAGCCAACCTCGAGCACGGCCACATCGAGATCCGCGCGGTTGAACAGATCCAGCGCCGCCAAGGTGCCGAACTCGAAATAGCTCAGGCTGATGTCACCGCGCGCCTGCTCCACCCGCGCCAAGGCGGCGCAGAGGGCGGCGTCGTCCACCGGCACCCCGTTCAGACGCACCCGTTCGTTGTAGCGCCACAAATGCGGCGAGGTGTAGCTGCCGACGCGGCGCCCGGCAGCCACAAGGATGGCATCCAGAAAGGCCACGCTCGAGCCCTTGCCGTTGGTGCCGGCCACCGTGATGGCCTGGTGCGCGGGGCGCGGCTGGCCCATGGCCTCGTACACGGCGCGCACCCGGTCCAGGCCCAGCTCGATCTCGCGCGGATGCAATCCTTCCAGATGGGCCAGCCAGCCGGCCAGATCGCGCGTGGATGCAGCAGCGCTCACTCGACCGGCGGCCCCGGCAGGCGCATGAAGATCCGCAGCACGCTGGCCAGACGATCCCGCATCTGACGCCGATCCACGATGAAATCGACCGTCCCGTGCTCCAGCAGGAACTCGCTGCGCTGGAAGCCCTCCGGCAGGGTCTGGCCGACCGTCTGCTGGATCACGCGAGGCCCCGCAAAACCGATCAGCGCGCGGGGTTCGGCCACGTTCACATCCCCGAGCATGGCGAGCGAGGCCGATACCCCGCCGGTAGTGGGATGGGTCAGCACCGACACGAAGGGCACGCCGGCCGCGGACAGTTCGGCCAGGGCCGCGCTGGTCTTGGCCATCTGCATCAGGGAAAACAGATTCTCCTGCATCCGTGCCCCGCCGCTGGCCGCGAAGCACACCAGCGGCGCGCGGTCGGCGAGGCTCTGGCGGGCAGCGCGGACGAACTTCTCGCCGACCACCGCGCCCATCGAGCCGGCCATGAAGCGAAAATCAAAGGCGGCGGCGACCACCGGCAACTGCTTGAGCAGGCCCTTCATGACCAGCAGGGCGTCTTTCTCGCCCGTCGCCTTCTGGGCTTGCACGAGGCGATCCTTGTATTTCTTGCTGTCGCGAAACTTCAGGGCATCGATCGGTTCGACCCCGGCGAAGAGTTCCACTGCCGTCTCCGGATCGAAAAACTGCGCGAGCCGTCGCCGCGGCTCGATGGAGCCGTGGTGGCCGCATTTGGGACACACCTCCAGATTGCGCTCGAGCTCAGGCCGATAGAGCATCGCCTCGCAGGATTCGCAGCGATCCCAGACCCCTTCCGGCACCGCCCGCTTTTGCTCGCTTTCGGTGCGGATGCGTGACGGCATCAGCTTGGTGAACCAATTCATGGCGCGATTCCTCCAATGGCGCGCGGCGCCTCATCCATGGCGGCGCGCAGTGCCCGCACCTGCGCCCCGATCTGTTGCGGCAACGCGCTGGACGCGCCGCCCGCAATGGTCTTGACCAGCGCGCTGCCAACGACCACGGCGTCCGCAATCGCGGCCACGGCCGCGGCCTGCTCGGGCCCCGTGATGCCGAATCCCACGCCGACCGGCAGGCGGGTCAGGCCACGCACGACGGTGAGACGCTCGCCGACGGCTTCCAGATCGAGACTCGCCGCACCGGTCACGCCCTTGAGCGAAACGTAATACACAAACCCCTGCGCCTGCTCGCAGATCCAGGCCATGCGCCGATCGGTGGTGGTCGGCGCCACGAGGAAGATGGGCGCCAGCCGCGCTTCACGCAAGGCCGGCAGCAAACCTTCGCCCTCCTCCGGCGGCAGATCCACGGTGAGCACGCCGTCGACACCCGCGGCAGCGGCGGCCGTTGCAAAGGCCCCGTAGCCCATGCGTTCGATGGGGTTGAGATAGCCCATCAGCACGACGGGCGTCTCGGCATTGCGCTCCCGAAAGCGGCGCACCAGATCGAGTACGCCCTGCAGGTTCATCCCGGCGTGCAGGGCACGGCCGGCCGCCAACTGGATGGCGACCCCATCGGCGACCGGATCGGAAAACGGCACGCCCAGTTCGATGATGTCCGCGCCCCCGGCCACGAGGGCCTGCATGAGGTCCAGCGTCGTGTCGGCGTCGGGGTCGCCGGCCATGATGTAGGTGACCAGCGCGGCCTTGCCTTGCTCGCGCAGGCTCGCGAAGCGCCGATCGATGCGCGTGAGTCGCTCGGAACTCATAGCGCGATGCCCTCCCGCGCGGCGATGGTGAAGATGTCCTTGTCGCCGCGGCCGGACAGGTTGACGACGAGGGTTTGCTCCGGCGCCATCCGCGCCGCAAGGCGCTCGGCATACGCCAGGGCATGGGCGCTTTCCAGCGCGGGGATGATGCCTTCGGTACGCGTCAGGCGATGAAAGGCGGCCAGCGCCTCCTCGTCGGTGGCGTAGACGTAGTGCGCGCGCCCGCTGTCCTTCAACCAGCTGTGTTCCGGCCCAACGCCCGGATAATCGAGCCCGGCGGAGATGGAATGGGCTTCCTGGATCTGGCCGTCGGCGTCGTCGAGCAGATAGGTGCGGCTGCCGTGCAGAACGCCCGGGCGGCCCGCCGACAGCGGCGCCGAATGCTGGCCGGATTCCAGTCCGTGGCCCGCCGCCTCGACGCCGTAGAGCGCCACATCCGGATCGTCCAGAAAGGGATGAAACAGCCCCATGGCGTTGGAGCCGCCGCCGACGCAGGCCACCAGCGCGTCGGGCAGCCGCCCCTCGCGGGCCAGCATCTGCTCGCGGGTCTCCCGACCGATGATGCACTGAAAATCGCGCACCATCATGGGATAGGGATGCGGCCCAGCCACCGAGCCGATGACGTAGAAGGTGTCGTCCACGTGGGTGACCCAGTCGCGCATGGCCTCGTTCATAGCGTCCTTGAGCGTGCGGCTGCCGGACTCCACGGGCCGCACCTCGGCGCCGAGCAGCTTCATGCGATAGACGTTCGGCGCCTGACGCTTGACGTCCTCGGCGCCCATGTAGACCACGCATGCGAGCCCCAGCCGGGCCGCCACGGTCGCGGTCGCCACGCCATGCTGACCGGCACCGGTCTCGGCGATGATGCGCCGCTTGCCCATGCGCTGGGCGAGCAGGATCTGGCCGACGGTGTTGTTCACCTTGTGCGCGCCGGTGTGGTTCAGATCCTCGCGCTTGAGGTAGATGCGCGCGCCGCCCACCTCATGCGTCAGGCGCTCAGCCAGATACAATGGCGAAGGCCGCCCGACGTAGTGCGCCAGATCGGCATCGAGCCGGCGGCGGAATTCGGGGTCCCGGCTGATTTCCTGATAGGCCTCCGTCAGCGCCTCCAGCGCAGCCATCAAGGTCTCGGGGACGAACCGTCCCCCGTAGGGGCCGAAATGCCCCCGCGCATCGGGCAGCGGGCTTCCCGCACCCTCAAATCTCGGCATCGGCACGTCTGACAGTCTCCATGAATTCCTGCATGCGCCGCGGGTCCTTGATCCCGGGCGCGCTTTCGACCGCGCTGCTCACATCCACCGCCCACGGATGAACGTGGCGGATGGCAGCGCCGACATTTCCGGCGTCCAGACCACCGGCCAGAATCAGCGGCAACGGTCGCTCGGCCGGAATCGCGTCCCAAGCAAAGCGCAGCCCGCGACCGCCCGCCTCGCCCGGCGCATGGCTGTCGAGCAGCATGCCGCGCGCGCGCGGGTGTGCGCTGGCTTGGGCAAGAACGTCCGTGCCGCCACCACCCATGCCAAACGCCTTGATATAGGGTCGACCATGGCGCTCACACACATCGGGCGCTTCACGACCGTGGAACTGCAGCATGTCCAGATCGATCTCGGCCAGGATCGCGTCGACGAATGACGGCTCGGCGTCCAGGAACAGCCCGACCACGGTCACGAAAGCCGGGATGCGGTGCACCCAGCGCGCCGCGGCGGCGACCTCGAGATACCGGGGACTGCCCGGATAAAACACCAACCCGACGGCATCGACGCCCCAATCAGCCGCCCGCAGGGCGTCCTCAAGGCGGGTGATACCGCAGATCTTGACCCTCGTCCGGATCGCCACCCAGCGCTCCCAAAAGCGATGAGCTTACCAAAAGCCGCCCCGGGCCGGCACACCTCAGCCGACAGGCAGGCGTCCGCTGGTAACCCTCGGCCACAGGTAGTCGATCGGCGCTGCGGCGATCCATCCCGCAAAAAGCATACGCAGGGCCTCATCATTGAGTTCGCTGCGCCCAAGAGGCATGCCAACCGCCAAGGACAACCGCCCATCGATGCGCCGGCACGACAGCGGCAGCACCACCGCCCTGGTTGCACGCGCCAGCCGCTCAATCCGATCCATGGCCGCCGGCGATCCTGCCGGTTCGGGGTAATCGGCCAGAATCACAACGGTTTCGCCGTGTTTGAGACGCCGACAAATCTCCCGCGCATCGCAGCCATCAACGAGCTTTCCACCGGTCCGCCTTGCCAGACGCACAAGCGGCTGTCGCAGCGCCGCGTGGCGGAACAGGCGCGCCACCAGCCCGATCGGCACCCGCTCAGCCAACGCCCGAACGGCCACGGGCAGATCGATGAAATGGGCGCTGAGCAAAATGACCGGGATGCCGCGCCGTTGCAGATCCAGGATATCCGGCCATCCGGTCACGGACACTTGCACCAGCACGCGGCGGGTGTCGCCCCACAGCGCCTCGGCCAGATTGAACAATGCCATCGCGCGCCGCTCGAAATAAGCCCGGAGCCGACCCCTCAATGCCGCAGGAGCGCCGTCCGGAAAGAGCGCCGGGAAAAGCAGCGGGCGATGAATTTCGCAGCGCCATAGCACCCATCCCAGCACAAACGCCCCACGCGCCTTTGCGGCCGTGGGCAGTCGGGCCAGACAGCAGCCGATTGCATCGGCAGTTGCTCCAATCATGCGCTTGCCGAGCCCAACCACCGGATGAGGCAACATCTGCTTCCGGTTCAGGCCGAAAGCCTCCCCACTCGCCAGGGGTGCAGCGCCTGCGCCACGACGGACCAATCCGCACCTGAGCGACATACCCCTTCACTCAGGTGCCGCCGGAAAGCGCGCGCGCCCGGCAGCCCGTTGAACATGCCCAGCAGCGGCCGCGTCAGCGCATTGAGCGGCGTCCCGGCGGCCAGTTCGGCCCGCGCATACGCGCCGTAGGCTTCGATCACCTCAACCCGATCAGGCACCGCCCGGTCATCGCCGTAGCAGCGCGCATCCACCTCGGCGAGCAGCCAGGGGCTGTCGTATACCGCCCGCCCCAGCATGACGCCGTCCAGCCCCACGCCCGCGGCGAGGGCGGCATCGAGATCAGTCAAGCCGCCGTTGAGGATGATCGCAAGCTCCGGCATGGCCGCTTTGACGCCATGCACCCGCGCGTACTGCAAGGGCGGCACGGTGCGGTTTTCATGCGGGCTCAACCCCTTGAGCCAGGCCTTGCGCGCATGGAGGATGAAGGTCCGGCAGCCGGCCGCGGCCACGGTGCCGATGAAATGATGCAGATGCTCGTCGTGGTCGAGCTCATCGATCCCGAGCCGCGTCTTGACCGTCACCGGAATCCGCACCGCGGCCTGCATCGCCGCCACGCAATCGGCGACGAGCACAGGCTCGGCCATGAGGCAGGCCCCGAAACGCCCGCCCTGCACGCGATCGCTGGGGCAGCCGACGTTCAGGTTGATCTCGTCATACCCCCAGTCCTCGCCGAGGCGCGCGCACTGGGCCAGCGCGGCGGGATCGCTGCCGCCGAGCTGCAGCGCCACCGGATGCTGGATCGCGCTATAGGCCAGATGGCGCGCGGGCTCACCGCGCAGAAGGGCACCGGTCGTCACCATCTCGGTGTAGAGCCAGGCGTGGCGACTGATCAGGCGCATCAGATGACGCGCGTGGCGGTCGGTGCAATCCAGCATCGGCGCCACGCAGAAGCGGCGGGAGAAGGCGGTGTTCATGCGCCAAGTCTACCAGCCGCTCGGTCCCGGCCGCGAAAGCCTGCTTGCAGAGCAACCAAACCTGGCGTTCGAACGTCAACTGGCCGCGAGCGCGGCCACGATCGCCTGACGCAGGTCCGCATCCTCGGGCGGCGTTTGCGGCGAGAAGCGCGCGACCACTTTTCCTGCGCCATCGACCAGGAATTTCTCGAAATTCCAGCGGATGGGGCCGGAATGGCCTTGTTCCGGCGCGGTGAGCCAGGCGTAGAGCGGATGCGCGCCGGGGCCATTGACCTCGAGTTTCGCGCTGAGCGGAAAACTCACCTCATAACGCGTGCTGCAAAAGGACCGGATGGCCTCGGCGTCGCCCGGCTCCTGATTCATGAACTGGTTGCACGGGCACCCGAGGACGACGAGTCCCTGATCGCGGTATGCGCGGTACAAGGCCTCGAGCCCGGCGTATTGCGGCGTGAGCCCGCATCGGCTGGCGACGTTCACCACCAGCACCGGGTGGCCGCGAAACGACGCCAGCGGCAGCGGCTCGCCTTCCAGAGTCTGCAACGTGAATGCGTGAAATCCGTCCATGGCGATTGCTCCTCGCGGTGTGTCGATCGGGGTCTTCCGCCGCGTTCAGGCGGTGGCGGAGTTCTGCGCGGCAGACAGGCGCGCCGGCAGGGCGTCCTTCAATTTGAGTCGCAAGGCGCGCAGGAGTTTCTCGGTGCTGGGCCAGTCGATGCAGGCATCGGTTACCGACACCCCATAGGCCATCTGGCTGCGATCGGCGGCGATCTTCTGATTGCCCCAGCCGATGTTGCTTTCCAGCATCAACCCCACGATGGAGCGGTTGCCTTCCAGGATCTGGTTGGCGACATTCTCGGCCACCAGCGTCTGCAGCGCGGGGTCCTTGTTGGAGTTGGCGTGGCTGCAGTCGATGACGATGTTCTCAGGCAGTTTGGCCTCGCGCAGCGCTCGCTCGCAGAGCGCGACGCTGACCGAGTCGTAGTTCGGCTGGTGCCCCCCGCGCAGTACGACGTGGCCATAGGCATTGCCGCGGGTGCGGATGACGGCGCTGCGGCCGTCCTGATCGATGCCCAGGAAGCTGTGCGGACTGGACACCGAGTGCAGCGCATTGATGGCGACGGTCAGACTGCCATCGGTGCCGTTCTTGAAGCCCACCGGTGTCGACAGGCCGCTGGCCATTTCCCGGTGGGTCTGCGACTCGGTGGTGCGCGCGCCGATGGCCGTCCAGGTGATCAGATCGGACAGATACTGTGGCACGATGGGATCGAGGGCCTCGGTGCCGGCCGGCAGCCCCATGTCGGCCAAATCGACCAGCAGCCGGCGCGCGATGTGCAGACCGTCCTCGATATGGAAGGAATCGTCGAGATAAGGATCGTTGATCAAGCCCTTCCAGCCGGTCGTGGTGCGCGGCTTTTCGAAGTACACGCGCATGACGATGAACAGGGTATCGTCCACCTCGCGCGCAAGCGCCAGCAATCGGCGCGCGTAATCGCGCGCCGCATCGACGTCATGCACCGAGCACGGACCGATCACCACCAGTAGCCGATGATCCGCCCGGTCGAGGATGCGGCGCACATTGCGGCGCCCCTCCAGAACGGTCCGCTCTCCCGTCGCACCGAGCGGAATTTCAGCCTTGAGCTGCCGCGGCGTGATCAGCACATCCTGTGCGGCGACATTGACGTTGTTCAACAATTGATCGGACATCGGCTCTTCCATTCGTAATCGACCCTGCTGGGAAAATGCAGCTTGCGCCGCGGCGTCGGTCCAACGCCAACCCCGGGCGCTGGGTCAGGTAAAATCCAGCCATCCTACGCCGATAAGCTGACCCATGACCGAACGCCATCACCTCAAGCTGCTAACCTACAACATCCAGGTCGGTATCGAAACCAGCCGCTACCATCATTACTTGACCAAGGCTTGGCGCTACGCCCTGCCCTTCCGCTCCAGGCACGAAAACCTCAATCGCATCGCGCAGGTGCTGGCGCCCTACGATCTGGTCGCCCTGCAGGAGACCGACGCCGGCAGCCTGCGCAGCAACTACGTCGATCAGGTCGCGCATCTCGCCGAGCAGGCGGGTTTCCCCTACTGGCACACTCGCGTCAACCGCCGCCTGGGACGGTGGGCCCGGCACAGCATGGGCCTGCTCAGCCGCTACCGACCCACCGAGGTGCGTGAGGTCAGCCTGCCCAGCCGCATTCCCGGCCGCGGCGCCCTCATCGCCCGGTTCGGGGAAGAAACCGAAGGACTGCTCGTCATCGTCGCCCACCTGTCGCTCGACCGGCGCACCCAGGCAAACCAGTTGACCTTCCTCAGCAGCGTGATCGGCAACAATCCCCATGCCATCCTGATGGGCGACCTGAACTGCAGCTGGGATGCGGTCCGCAACCACACCGCCCTGGCCGGTCTGCGCGGCTCACCACACCCCCTGCCGAGCTATCCGAGCTGGCGCCCGACCCGCAGCCTCGACCACATCCTGGTCACTCCCAGCCTCGACATCCAGCACACACAGGTGGTCAGTTACGTCGCCTCCGACCATCTCCCGCTCGCCATGCATATCACCCTGCCGCAGCACCTGCGTCTGTCCGATGACCCGACAAGCTAAAGCCACGATGGATCTCAAGCCTTACATTCGCCAGACGCCGGATTTCCCGAAACCCGGCATTCTCTTCTACGACATGGCGCCGCTGCTCGCCTGCCCCGACGCCTGGCAGGTCGCGCTCGGCCGTATGGGCCGACAGGTGCTTGCCCATGCGCCGGACGTGCTGGTGGGGATCGAATCGCGCGGCTTCCTGCTCGCGGCGCCCCTGGCGCTGAAGCTGGGCTGCAGCCTGGTCATGGTCCGCAAGCCGGGCAAGCTGCCGGGTCTCTGTCTCGGCCACGACTATGCGCTCGAGTACGGCACCGACCGCCTCGAAATTCAGCGTGACCTGCTGACGCCGGGACAGCGTGTGGTCGTGGTGGACGATGTGCTCGCCACCGGTGGGACGCTCGCCGCAGCCTGCGCGCTGGTGCGCCAGAGCGGCGCCCACGTCGCCGCGGCCGCGACCTTGATCGAACTCGTCTTTCTGGGCGGACGGCAGCGCCTCGACGTGCCCTACTCCAGTGTCATTGCCTACATCTGACGGGCCGTCGTTGACGCCGGCGCAGTGCGTCGCTCAAACCCGATAGTAATCCCGGTACCACGCGACGAAGCGGGCGATGCCCTCGCTCACGGGCGTGGACGGCTTGTAGCCGGTGTCGCGTTGCAAGGGCGTGCAGTCAGCCCAGGTATCAGGCACGTCCCCGGCCTGCATGGGCTGCAGGTCGAGGCGCGCCGCCCGCCCCAGCGCAGCCTCCAGGGTGCGGATATAGGTGATGAGATCCACCGGCTGGCCATTGCCGATGTTGTAGAGCCGATAGGGCGCGCTGCTGGCCGAAGGATCGGGCCGGGCCGGATCGAACGCCGGATCGGGTCGGGCCGGACGGTCGAGCACGCGCACGATGCCCTCCACCACGTCGTCGATATAAGTGAAATCCCGCTTGTGCTGGCCATGGTTGAACACCGGGATGGGCTCACCGGCCAGAATGGCGCGGGTAAAACTGAACAGCGCCATGTCCGGCCGCCCCCACGGCCCGTAGACGGTGAAGAACCGCAG
>DATLZY010000098.1:0-4348 GCA_035573755.1 Candidatus Acidiferrales bacterium | reverse complement strand
TTGCGATCACCACTTCCATAGCGCGGGCCCGCAGGCTCAGCTCGGCGTACATCTGTTTGAGCTTGGCGTTCTCCTCCTCGAGTTCCCGCATCCGGGACAGCTCCGAGGCGTCCAGGCCGCCGTACTTGGCGCGCCACTTGTAGAACGTCGCCGGGCTGACGCCGATCTGCCGGCACACGTCGTTGACCGGCAGGCCCGACTCGGCCTGCTTCAGGGCCGCCAGAATCTGGCGCTCGGTGAACTTCGACTGACGCATATCTCGGTCTCCTGTCAGGGATTAGTCTGGCAGAAACCTCTACTTATGGCTGTCCAAGACGCGGGGGAGCTTACACAGTGCCAAAGGTGGGGGACGCATAACTTGTCAGATTGTTCGGAACAGCATAAGACGTGCACTCCTGTCGGCAGATCAAAGAAAACCTCACCCGCACTTCGAGTCGCCGCAGTTGAGGCAGGTCATGCAGCCGTCCATGAGCACGACGGCCTTGGTATGGCACTTGGCGCAAAGCTGCGCGCCCGCGGGGAAGGCGCCCTTGCCGGTGCTCGCCTGGCTGGTGCGGGCTTCGTACTGGGCGCGCTTTTCCTCGATCAGCTTGAGCTGGCGCTCGTCGAGTTCGGCGTCGGGCAGCATGCCGATGAAGCGCAGATGGCGCTCGATCACATCACCGATCTCGGCGACCAGGGACGGCATGTAGCGCCCGCCGGGCCGCCAGTAGCCGCCGCGCGGATCGAACACGGCTTTCAGTTCCTCGGCGAGGAAGGTGATGTCGCCGCCCTTGCGGAACACGGCCGAGATGATGCGCGTGAGCGCGACGATCCACTGGAAATGTTCCATGTTCTTCGAGTTGATGAAGATCTCGAAGGGGCGGCGGTGTTCATGCTCGGTGCCTTCGTTGAGCACGATGTCGTTGATGGTGATGTACATGGCGTTGTCGGCGATCGGCGGCTTGATCTTGTAGGTGGCGCCGACCAGCAGGTCCGGCCGCTCCAGCCGCTCGTGCATCTGGATGACGTTGTCGCTGCGGGCGGGTTGCGCAGGTGCAGCAACCGGCGCGGGAGCGGCGGGCCTGTCTTCCTCGCGCAGGACCTGATAGCCGGTGATGGGTTGGGTGATCTTGATGGCCATGTTCGGATCTCCGGGCGCCGCTTGCGGCGCAGATATCGGTTTCGATGATTCGTGACGCGCCCACTTGGCGTTGCGGCCGGGCGGGTACGGCTCAGAAGCGGCCGTAATAGCCTTCCTTCAGAGCGTCGAACAGATTGGCGGCGGTGTGGATCTCGCCGTCGTATTCCACTTCCTCGTCGCCGCGCGCTTCCACCACCGTGCCGTCTGCGAGCGTGAAGACATAGGTCGTGGCCGCCAGATCCTTTTCCTTGACCAGAACGCCCTGGAAGGCGGCCGGGTTGAAGCGGAAGGTGGTGCAGCCCTTCAAGCCCTTTTCGTGGGCGTAGAGGTAGATTTCCTTGAAGTCGGCGAACGGGTAATCGGTCGGCACGTTCGCGGTCTTGGAAATCGAGGAGTCCACCCAGCGCTGGGCAGCGGCCTGAATGTCGACGTGCTGGCGCGGGGAGATGTCATCGGCGGTGATGAAATACTCCGGCAGGCGTGCCTCGGTGCTGGTCGCGTTGGGATCCGCCTCGGGGTTGACCAGGCTGCGATAGGCCAACAGTTCGTAGGAGTAGACGTCGATCTTTTCCTTGGTCTTGCGCCCCTCGCGGATCACGTTGCGGAAATAGTGGTGCGCGAAGCTGGGCTCGATGCCGTTGCTGGCGTTGTTGGCGAGCGACAGCGAAATAGTGCCGGTGGGCGCGATCGAGCTGTGGTGCGTGAACCGTCCGCCATGCTCAGCTAGCGCGTCGATGAGATCCGGGCGCACCTCAGCGATGCGCTGCATGTAGCGGCTGTAGCGTGCCCACAGCACGCGGCCGGGCACACGGTCGCCGGCCTTGATGCCGTCCCTGGCCATTTCCGGGCGCTTGCGCAGCATCTCGGCGGTGACCTCGAATAGCTCGTCCATGATCGGCGCGGCGCCTTTTTCTTCGGCCAGCGCCAGCGCGACCTCCCAGCCTACCAGCGCCATCTCGCGCGCCACCTGATCGGTGAAGGCGATGGACTCGGGCGCGCCATAGCGCAGGCGCAGCAGCGTGAGTGTGGAGCCGAGGCCTAGAAAGCCCATGCCGTGGCGGCGCTTACGGCGGATTTCTTCCTGCTGTTGCGGCAGGGGCAGACCGCTGATTTCGACCACATTGTCCAGCATGCGGGTGAAAACGCGCACCACCTCGCGGTACTCGTCCCAGTCGAAGCGGGCCTGATCGGTGAAGGGATCGCGCACGAACTTGGTCAGGTTGACCGAACCCAGCAGGCAGGCGCCGTAGGGCGGCAGGGGCTGTTCGCCGCAAGGATTGGTCGCGCGGATGTGTTCGCAGAACCAGTTGTTGTTGTCCTCGTTGACTCGGTCGATGAGGATGAAGCCGGGTTCGGCGAAGTCGTAGGTGGAGCTCATGATGAGATTCCACAGCCGCCGCGCCTTGATGTGCTTGTAGATGCGGCAGGCCACCAGCCCGGCCGGGTCGGTGATGTAGTCGTCGTGCGTGGGCCATTCGCGCCAGAGGATGTTTTCGTCGTGATGGACGTCGATGCCGTCGACCTCGGCTTCCTTGCGCTTGATGGGGAAGGCGAGTGGCCAGTCGGCGTCGCTCTTCACGGCCTGGATGAACTCGTCGGTGATGAGCAGCGACAGGTTGAACTGGCGCAGCCGGCCGTCCTGGCGCTTGGCGCGAATGAAATCGACCACATCCGGATGACCCACGTCGAAGGTGCCCATCTGCGCGCCGCGTCGGCCGCCGGCCGAGGATACGGTGAAGCACATGGCGTCGTAGATATCCATGAAGGACAAGGGGCCCGAGGTGTGCGCGCCGGCGCCGGAGACATAGGCCCCGCGCGGGCGCAGGGTGGAGAATTCATAGCCGATGCCGCAGCCGGCTTTCAGCGTCAGGCCCGCTTCGTGGACCTTGTCCAGGATATCGTCCATCGAGTCGTGAATCGTGCCGGACACCGTGCAATTGATGGTGGAGGTGGCGGGCTTGTGTTCCAGCGCGCCGGCATTGGAGGTGATGCGGCCGGCCGGAATGGCGCCGCGCCGCAGCGCCCACAGGAAGCGCGTGTACCAGTGTTCGCGCACAGCCGGGGCCTCGACGTCGGCGAGCGCCCGCGCCACGCGCTGGTAGGTGTGGTCCACTGTCAGGTCTAGCACCTTGCCCGCTTTGGTCTTGAGGCGGTACTTCTTGTCCCAGATGTCCTCCGAGGCGGGTTGCAGCGGCAGATCGTCGGCGGATACGAGGCTCAGGTTCATCGGCGCGGTGCTCACGAAAGGCACTCCAGCGGTGGGGCGTCACAATATCTTGTAGTCGATGAGGGCAAAGCCTAGGCCGCGAGGAGCGCACTGTCAAACGCTTTTGACTCAATGACTTAGTTAAAAATGAAAGTTATTCAAAAACTTACGATGTGGTTGGCGATGAGCATGATCCATTATCGAAGATGAAGCGAGGCTTGCTATTAATACAATATGTTGTGGGCATACAAAAGGGTAAAGTCTGAACAATTCTCTCGCTTTTGGAGAGGATCGATGATTGGTTCAAGATCGATTCAAGGGGAAGTGATGCAGCTTTCGTTCGGAGATACCGAGGTTTTGGGGAGCCGCAAGCGCACGCGGCGGGAGATATTCCTGGCGCAGATGCAGCAAGTGGTGTCGTAGCGGGCGCTGCTGGCCTTGATCGCGCCGCACGCGCCGGTGGCCAGGACCGGTCGGCCACCGTTTGCGCTGGAGAGCTTGCTGCGCATTCACTTCCTGCAGCAGGGGTACGGGCTGTCCGACGTGGCGATGGAAGAAGCGCTGTTCGACATGCCGCTGTACCGCGAATTCGCCGGCCTGGGCGGCCTGCGCCGCATCCCGGATCGGGTCAGCTTGCTGCGCTTTCGGCACCTGCTGGAGAAGCACTTGCCTGGCGCAAGCTATTGACGCCACGCTGATCGCGGCGCCGAGTTCCACCCAGAACCGCCGCGGCGCGCGTGACCCCGAGATGCATCAGGCCAAGAAAGGCAACCCATGGCACTTCGGCATGAAGGCGCACATCGGCGTTGATGCCGAAACGGGCCTGGTGCACCGCGTGGAGGGCACCGCCGCCCATGTGAGTGACGTCCCCAAGCGCACGCCCTGCTGCACGGTGGCGAGACGGTGGTGTATGCCGACGCCGGCTACCCGGGCGTGGCGCGGCGCGCGGAGCACCGGGGCCGGCCCGTCACCTGGCGCGTGGCGATGCGCCCGGGGCGCCGACGGGCGCTGCCGGACAC
>DATLZY010000097.1:0-19039 GCA_035573755.1 Candidatus Acidiferrales bacterium | reverse complement strand
CCTTCTACAATCACCGCAGGCTGCATTCGTCGCTGGGCTACCTCAGCCCGATGCAGTACGAGCAGCGCTGGTACGAGGCACAGCGTAAAAAGGCCGCGTGAACCGTGGGTTAAGAGCTACACGAAACAGGGGCAAGGTCATCCCAGGCCGCCTCGGCCACTTCGGTCGGTCGCGCCAGGGTCCACCACATCAGTTGCATGCAATGACTTACCTGAAAGCTGCAGCGGTGGTTTGCGAAGTCGCTCAGCAGTTTGCCGATCTGCTCTTTACTCAGCGCCGGTTTGTGCTGGGTCTTGTTTGCTGGTAGCGCCTTGCGTACCGGCCAAACCGGGTCGCTGTCGGCTCGCAGGGTGGCGACGGCGAACTCGAATACGGCGGACATGGTGCGCCGCGCCTCGGCGGCGACCGTGGGGGCGCCACGCTTTGCTGTTTTCTGCAGGATGTCCAGGATATGGGCTGGCGTTATTTCGCGAACCGGCATATTGCCGATACTGGGGAACACCACGCGTTCCAGCATATCCAGACGCCGGTTCTTGGTGGCATCTTCCCAGTCCTTTGTCTGCAGCCACTCCTTGGCGACGATCTCGAAGGTGTTCTTTTCTTCGCTGGCTTTCCGGATGCGGTCGAGCTGCCTTTGCTGGGCGGGATTGATGCCTTGCTTGACCAGTTTGCGTGCGGCCTCGCTGCGTTCCCTGGCTTCAGAGAGCGTAACAGCAGGGTATTCGCCAAGCGCAAACATGCTGGCCTTGCCATCCAGTGTGAAGCGGTATCGCCAAGCCTTGACTCCGTTGGGCTTGACTTCGAGGTAGAGCCCGCGCTGGTCATTCAAGCGGTAGAGCTTTTCCCTGGGCTTGGCGTTGCGGCAGTGCGTGTCGGTAAGCATGTGGCTGACTCCTTGTCATGGCGACAGCGGCACTATACTCACTTATTCGCACATACTCCAAGAGCTGTACTCGCTAGCGTACTCAGGCATGCATTGACTGCTCGGGAAACTTGAAGCAGCGCTATGAAACAATAAAACCGCGCAACTGCGCGGTTTTATTGGGATTTTCATGCTTTCCTGGTGTTTCATGAAACATCAGGAAAACGGCTTGGCGACTCAGACGTTGATCCGCAAGGTTCAGGCGGCGAGCGCAGCGCGCAGTTTCCGCAAGGCGTTGGCCTCGATCTGACGGATGCGCTCGGCGGAGACGCCGTGGCTTTCCGCCAGTTCGTGCAGCGTGGCCTTGGGTTCCTGCGCCCAGCGGCGATACAGCACGTCGCGGCTGCGCGGATCGAGTCCGCTCAGGGCTTGCTGCAGATCGGCATGGGTCTGCCGGGTCCAGTCTTCGCGTTCGAGGATTTCGGCCGGATCGGCATCTGGCGCGGCAAGAAACTGAACAGGAGCCGGATGAGGCACGTCTTCGTCCGTGCTGACCAGAGGATCGAGACCGATGTCCTGGCCGCTCAAGCGCGCTTCCATCTCCCACACCGTTTCGGTGGGCACTCCCAATTCCTGGGCCACAGCCTCGGCCTCGTCCTGATTGAACCACCCCAAGCGTTGCTTGGCGCTGCGCAGATGGAAGAACAGCTTGCGTTGCGCCTTGGTGGTGGCCACCTTGACGATGCGCCAGTTGCGCAGGATGTACTCGTGGATCTCGGCCTTGATCCAATGCACGGCGAAGGACACCAGCCGTACTCCGACGCTGGGGTCGAAACGCTTGACGGCTTTCATCAGGCCGATGTTGCCTTCCTGGATCAAATCCGCCTGGGGCAGCCCATAGCCGCGATAGCCGCGCGCGATGTGGGCCACGAAGCGGAGATTGCTCAGCACCAACTCACGCGCCGCATCGAGATCCTGTTCGTTCCACCATCGCTGCGCCAGCGCCCGCTCTGCCTCTGCGCTGAGCAGGGGCAGCTGGCTGATGCGAGCGAGATAGGCATCCAGGCCGTCCGTCACGGCGGGCAATTCGCGGCTCAGCGGACTCAAGGCGGTTGTGGTCATGAATGATCGTCCTCGGACAGGTTTACCACGGTCATTTTGGCACTCCTTTGGTGAGAGTGCCAAATGGCGGGAAGGTTCCGCGCGCGGCGCCACTGCGTTCGCTCTTGACCTTTGGTGTGACGCTGTTACAATACCGCTCTCACCAAAGCGGGAATAGCTCAGTGGTAGAGCACAACCTTGCCAAGGTTGGGGTCGCGAGTTCGAATCTCGTTTCCCGCTCCAAAAATTACCATCGGACCAGCCTGATCGCGCTGGTCTGGCTTCGCCCTCAAGGCAACGTACCGATTCGCTCCAAATAATGGCTGGGTGGCAGAGTGGTCATGCAGCGGCCTGCAAAGCCGTGTACGTCGGTTCGATTCCGGCCCTAGCCTCCATCCTCCCGTACGCATCACTCCTCATTCCATTGTCTTTGAGCGCATGAAATCCACGATGGCCTGCGCCACGGCGTGGGGCTGGTCGTGATGCATCATGTGCCCGCAGTCGTCCAGCCAGACCTCCCGAAGATTGCGAAAACACCGCCGGTTCTCGTCGAGCAGGGTCGCGTCCAGGTGCGCATAGGGTGAGGCTTTTCCCATCACCCACAGCGTGGGTGCTTGAATGTTGCGCCAGCAGGCGCGCGCCTCATCAAGCCGGTACAGCAGCGGGCCACGCGCCTTGTGGCGCGGATCGGCGCGCAGGCGCGGGCCAGCCGGCGTTTCGGTTGCCCATGCGCGCGCGACGACGGCGGCGCGCTCCGGCGTGAGCCGGGGATTGCCGCGCTGCAACCGCTCGATGAGGCTCGGCCAGTCGGTATAGGTGCGGGATGCGCGCGGGCCGGTTTGCTCCGCGAGCCAGGCCCGATAGTGCGCCGGCGCCGCGGCCGGTGCTGCCGGCGGCAGACCCAGGCCCTCCAGACTGACCAGTCGCGCCACCCGCTCGGGCCGGATCCCGGCGTATAGGCTCGCCACGTTGCCGCCCATGCTGTGTCCGATCAGCCAGACCGGCGCATCGGGACTGAGGTGCGCCAGCAGGGCGTCGAGATCCGCGAGGTACTCGGGGAAATATAGGTCCCGGATGCCCATTCGCTTTTTCCGAAGCCGCGCCAGTCAGGAGCCACCAGTTCCCATACTGCGGGCAAGGCGTCGGCCAGAAATCGAAAGCTCGCGCCCGCCTCCATCCAGCCGTGCAGCAGCAGGCACAGGGGGCCGCCGCTGCCCGGCCAGCGCTGCAGATGGCAGGCAAGGCCGCGGATGGACAGCGTTTTGCTCGTACAAGGCCGCTCACGCAGCGCATTGTTTTAGGTCCGGTTTGTCCATCGGAATTGCCTATCGTTTTCGGTGGATTGCCCAGCGTCGCATGCGATTGGCGTGGTATCATCACGCGCCTGCCGATGATTTGCCAAATGGGCCGAACATGACCTACTGCCTCGCCATCCGATGCGATCAGGGACTCGTCTTTGCGTCCGATTCCCGCACCAATGCCGGCGTGGACCATGTCGGCACCTACAGCAAGATGTTCGTTTTCGAATACCCGGGCGATCGGGTCGTGGTGCTGCTCAGCGCGGGCAATCTGGCGACCACGCAGCAGGTGGTCACCGCGCTCAGGCGCCAGGCCGAGAATTCTCAGGCGGCGGAAAGTCTGCTGACCTTCGAGAACATCGACGAGATTGCGGGCTATGTTGGTCGGGTCAGCCGCCATGTTCAGTCTGCCGGTGGTGCCGGCGCGGGTGGTCTGGTTGACACGACCTCCACCTTCATCGTCGGGGGTCAGGTCGGCCAGGGGCGGCCGGACATCTTTCTCGTTTACCCCGAAGGCAATTTCATCGGGTGTTCCGAACAGATGCCTTTTTTGCAGATCGGCGAGATCAAGTACGGCAAGCCCATTCTGGACCGCAACATCCACCGCGCCATCTCGCTGGAAGATGCGGCGCGCGCGGCACTGGTGTCCATCGACTCGACCATGCGCAGCAACATCTCCGTCGGTCCGCCGGTAGAGTTGCTGCTGTATCGAACCGGCGACCTGCACGTCTTTCGCCAGCAGACCTTCGATCTCGACACACCGTTCTATGCAGCGGTGAAGGAAGAGTGGCAGAACGCCTTGCGGCGCGCGCTGGTCAACCTGCCGCGTTTCGACTGGGAGTAGCGGACTCGGAACTCCGCTTTGGGCCGGCGATCCGCGTGCACTGTCAATCGTGAGCCAAACGTTCACGCAGTTGCTGGTAAGGCGCTTCGCCCAGCTTGGCGGGTGTGAGGGCGAACTTTCTCGGCGCGCTCAGCTGCACGACCGAAGGATAGTGCGTCAACTCCGGGACGGCGCCGAGCCAGTATTTCGCCCCGCGCATGATGATCAATGCATCACGCACGATCGTCCGGCGGATGAGTACAAAGCCGAAGTCCTGAGAGGGCAACCGCAGCAAGCCGTGGTCGAATGTTTGCGAGTGGTAGGGGAAAAACTGTACCGCGAGCAGGCGGGTGGCGATCCTTTGCCGGGTGAGTCGGCGGTCGTCGACGACCTCGCGTGTGAGATGTCCCACTGCTCTGCGCTACCAATCGGCGTCGGGATACGCGATGTCGGCGGTGAGATGCGCATGGGGCTGCTGCCTTTCCTCAGGGGCGTCGCGCCGCAGATTCGCGAGCAGGCGTTCGCGCCGGGCGGGATCGGCATGTGCTTGAGCGTCCTGCTCTTGACGGCGGGATTCAGCAACAGCACGGCGACCGGGGCATCGAAGGGCCTGAATAAAGGCTCCGGTATCAGGGTGGCGTGGATGAGGTCATGCAGGTGACCGCGCTCTTGGGCGCGCTCGTCATAGACCTCTATGGCGAGACGATCGGACGGCAGCACGCGCGATTCGGTCGGCGGCAAGCCATCCCAGGGATTCGCAGGCAGCCTGAATACTCCAAGCAGTTTGGATGTGCTCGAAGACTGGCGCGAGGGGCGCCGTGATCGATGATCAGCCGCTCTGTTCGCAGGCGAATCGGCGCGAAGAACGCTGGCTGGCGGCGAGAAGGATGGCGGAGAAGGAGGGATTCGAACCCTCGGATCCCTCGCGGGATCAACGGTTTTCGAGACCGCCCCGTTCAACCGCTCCGGCACCTCTCCGCGGGGCCACGCAGTCTAGCGAATTTTCCCGCTCAGTAAAAGCCGGCCCACACGATTCACTGTGCAAGGAGTCCGACCATGTCCTCGCGTCCCCGTATTCCGGCTGCAATCTGGGCCTTGGGCGGCGTCAGCCTGCTGATGGACACATCCTCGGAGCTGATCCACAGCCTGTTGCCGGTGTTTCTGGTGGTGACCCTGGGCACCTCGGTGGCGATGGTAGGGCTGATCGAGGGGATCGCCGAGGCGACCGCGGCGGTGGCGAAGGTGTTCTCGGGCGTGCTGAGCGATCGTCTGCGCCGCCGCAAGGGGCTCACCGTGCTTGGCTACGGGCTGGCGGCCGCCGTCAAGCCGCTGTTTCCGCTTGCCGGCAGTGCCACGACCGTACTGGTGGCGCGGTTTCTCGATCGGGTGGGCAAGGGCATCCGGGGCGCCCCTCGCGATGCACTGGTCGCGGATCTGACGCCGCCCGCCGTGCGCGGCGCAGCCTATGGCCTGCGCCAGGCGCTCGATACCGTGGGCGCGATTGCCGGGCCCGCACTGGCGCTGCTGCTCATGGTGTGGTTTGCCGGGGACGTTCGCACCGTGCTGTCGTTTGCCGTGGTGCCTGCCGTGCTGGCCGTGCTGGTACTCGTGTTGCTGGTGCGCGAACCCGAACGCGAGTGGGCGGCCCATGAGCCACCTGCGCCATGGCCGCTGCGACGGGCGGCCCTGCGCCGGCTGCCGCGGCTGTACTGGGCCGTGCTGGGCCTGGCCAGCCTGCTCACGCTGGCGCGCTTCAGCGAGGCGTTTCTGGTGCTGCGTGCCGAGAATCTGGGATTGCCGATGAGCCGGGCGCCACTGGTCATGGTGGTCATGAATCTGGCCTATGCCGCCTCGGCGTATCCGGCCGGCCTGATCGCCGATCGCCATTCACGCCCGCGCTTGTTGGCGGCGGGGCTGCTCGTGCTGATCGCGGCCGACCTGGTGCTGGCGGCTGCCACGAATCCAGGCCTGCTGATGGGCGGCGCCGCGCTGTGGGGATTGCACATGGGTCTGACACAAGGCTTGCTGGCGACGCTGATCGCCGATGCGGCGCCGACGGATCTGCGCGGCACTGCCTTCGGTTTCTTTCACCTGGCCACGGGTGTCGCGACCTTTCTCGCCAGCGTGCTGGCCGGCGGGCTGTGGAGCCTGTTCGGCGCGCCGGCGACCTTTCTGGCCGGCGCGGCGCTGACGGCACTGGCCTTGCCGGGCCTGCTTCGCTTCGCCCGGCCTGCTTGAACAGGGCACGTTCCGCAGGGCGGAGCGGCCTGCGCAGGAGGCCTGAAGTGTGCTCTAATGCGCCGCTATGTTTTGCCCCTTCGAGCTCTTCATCGGTCTGCGCTACAGCCGTTCCCGTCGGCGCAACCATTTCATTTCCTTCATCTCGCTGATCTCAATGCTGGGGGTCGCCCTGGGCGTGGCCGCGCTGATCGTGGTGTTGTCAGTGATGAACGGCTTCGAGCAGGAGCTGCGTCAGCGCATCCTGGGCATGACGGCGCATGCGACGGTGAGCAATTTCGACGTGCGCGTGGAGGATTGGCCCCGGCTCGCCGAGCAGGCCGCCAACCACCCGCATGTGATCGGCACCGCGCCCTATATCGAGGGCGAGGCGATCTTCCGGCATGGCCGCATTCTGACGGGCGGCATGCTCTATGGCGTGTTGCCCGAGCGCGAGGGGCAGGTGTCAGACGTCGGGCGGCGCATGGTGGCGGGGCGTCTGGAAGACCTCACCGACGGCGGCTATGGCGTGGTGCTGGGCAAGGCGCTCGCCGAGGCGCTGGGCGTGGGCCTTGGCGACGCGGTCGATCTCATGGTACCGCAGGCCAACCTGACGCCGGCGGGACTCATTCCGCGCCTGCGCCGCTTCCGGGTGGTGGGAGTGTTCGAGGTGGGGATGTACGAATACGACCGCACCCAGGCCTTCGTGCACATCCGGGATGCGGCGCGGCTGATGGATCTGGGCGAGGCGGTGAGCGGCGTGCGGCTCCGGCTGGACGATCTCTATCGCGCGCCGCAGGTGAGTCGGGATCTGGTGCAGATCCTGGATCCGGGTTATTTCGCGACCGACTGGACGCGCCGCCACGCCAATTTCTTCCGCGCGATCCGCACCGAAAAGACGGTGATGTTCATCATCCTGGCCATGATCGTCGGCGTGGCAGCCTTCAACATCGTCTCGACCCTGGTCATGGTGGTGACCGACAAGCAGGGCGACATCGCCATCTTGCGCACGCTCGGGGCGTCGCCGGCCAGCATCATGGGTATTTTCATCGTCCAGGGCGTGCTGATCGGCGTGGTGGGGACGCTGGCGGGCGTCGCGATCGGCACCCTGGTGGCGGTCAATGTGGAAACGCTGGTGCCGCTCATCGAGCGGGCGGTGGGATTCCAGTTCCTGCCGGCGGATGTGTATTACATCAGCGAGTTGCCTTCGCGCGTAGAGATCGCCGACATCGTGCAGATCGCCGTGCTGGCCTTCGCGCTGTCGCTGCTGTCCACGCTCTATCCCGCCTGGCGGGCGGCGCGCACGGAGCCGGCCGAGGCGCTGCGCTATGAATGAAGACAAGGTCGTCCTGACCTGCCAGGGCCTGGTGCAGCGCTTTCGCCAGGGTCAGAGCGAGGTTCCCGTGCTGGACGGGATCGATCTGACGCTGGCGGCGGGGGAGCAGGTCGCGATCGTGGGCGCGTCCGGCTCGGGCAAGAGTACGCTGCTGCATCTACTGGGAGGGCTCGAACAGCCCGTGGCCGGCGAGGTACGGGTGCTCGGGGAATCGATGCATCGGTTGGGCAATGCCGCCCGCGGCCGGCTGCGCAATCGGGCGATGGGGTTTGTCTATCAGTTCCATCACCTGATGCCCGAGTTCAGCGCGCTGGAGAACGTGGCCATGCCCTTGTTGCTCCGCCGCATGGCCGCCGCGGACGCCGCCGGTCGCGCCCGTGACATGCTCGAGCGCGTGGGTCTGGGCGCGCGACTCGATCATCGGCCCGCCCAGCTTTCGGGCGGCGAACGCCAGCGGGCCGCTCTGGCGCGCGCGCTGGTGACTGAACCGTCCTGCGTTCTGGCCGATGAACCGACGGGGAACCTCGATCCCCGCACGGCCGGCCAGATGTATGACCTCATGCAGACACTCAATCGCCAGCTCGGCACCAGCTTTCTCATCGTCACCCACGACATCGATCTGGCGCGGCGCATGGACCGTGTGCTGCGCCTGGAAGGCGGACGGCTGCAGCCCGACTGAGGGCGCAGCCTCTTGAGCGGGCGGCTCCTCGCCGCCTATGTCGCCGGGCTGCTGGCGCTCCAGCTCAGCCCGAGCCTGCCTTCCGTTGCCGCGTGCCTTGCGCTGGGATCGCTTCCGATCGCCGTGTTCAGCGTGGCGCATCGGACCCATGCGCGCTGGGGGCTGTTGTTGGCGCCGGCGCTGGGTGGTCTGTGGTGGGCGGCGATGTCGGGCGCGCTGCTGCTGGCGCAGCGTCCGGTGTTGCCGCCGCGCGGCGAGACGACGACGCTCGTCGTGCGCATCGCCGATTTCCCCCAGTCGCGCGAAGGCGGACAGCGCCTCTTGGCCGATGTCGTCGAGGCGCCGGCGGGAATCGGATTGTCGCGCGGTGCCCGGCTGCGCATTGCCGACTACGGTACGGGTCGTGTGTACCAGCCGGGCGAGATCTGGCGGCTTAGGCTGCGCCTGCGTGCACCACACGGTTTGCGCAATCCGGGCACGTTCGACTACGAAACCTGGCTGTTCCAGCAGGGCATCGTTGCGACCGCTTCGGTGCGTGAGGACGCGGCCAACGCGCGCGTGGCCTCAGCGTCGCCCGGGCTGGCCCGGCTGCGCACGCATCTGGCGCAGCGGATCGGCCAGGCACTGGCCGGACATCCTCAGACCGGGCTGGTGCGCGCCCTGGCGTTGGGCGATCAGGGCGCGATCACGCCCGAGCAATGGGCGGTCTTTCGCGATACGGGAACCGCGCACCTGGCGGTGGTCTCGGGTCAACACATCCTTATGGCAGCCGCGCCGGCCTACGGTCTGACGCGCTGGCTCTGGCCGCGTCTGCCGGCGCTTGCCCTGCGACTCGCGGCGCCGCGCGCCGCAGCGCTGGCCTTGTTCGGTGCCGCATTCGCTTACGGGCTGCTGGCCGGGTTGACCGTGCCGACCCAGCGCGCGCTCATCATGCTGGCTGTGTTCACCTCCACCGTCTGGTGGCGTCGCGAGCGGTCCGCGCCGCGGTTGCTGCTGGGCGCCCTGGCGCTGGTGCTCACCCTGGATCCGCGAGCGGCGCTGGCGCCTGGCACTTGGCTGTCCTTCGGCGCTGTGGCCTGCCTGTATGCCGGATTCGGCGGCCGACTCGGCCGGCTGCGCCCCTGGCAGGTGCTGTGGCAGGGCCAGTGGGTGGTGACCATCGGGCTGGCGCCGGTGCTGCTGCTGGCCTTCGGGCGACTGTCCTGGGTGGCGCCGGCCGTCAACCTGATGCTGATTCCAGTGTTCAGTATCGTGTTGTTGCCGTCGATTCTGGCGGGGACGTTACTCGCGGTCATCCATCCCGCGCTCGGCGCGCCGGTGCTGGGCCTTGCCGCGGCGCTGCTGTCCGGGCTGTGGACGCCCTGGACACTGATCGCGGCGTGGCCGGGGGCGGCGAGCAGCCTGCCGATGCTGGGTTTCCTCGCGGCGGGCGTGATGCTGGCAGGGGCCTTGTGGTCGTTGGCGCCGCGCGGCTTTCCGGGGCGCGGGGCCGGGTTGCTGCTGGTGCTGGTGGTCCTGTTGCGGCCGAGCTGGCGGCCCGAGCACGGGGCGCTCGAGGCAGTGATGCTGGATGTGGGGCAGGGCGAGGCGATCATCCTGCGGACCGCGCGCCATGTCCTTCTGTATGACACCGGCCCACGCATGGGCGCGTCCGATGCGGTCGAGTGGGTGATCGCGCCCTACCTGCGCGGGCAAGGCATCGCGCGACTCGATCGAGTCATCATCAGCCATCCCGACAGCGATCACAGCGGCGGTACCGAGCGATTGCGCCGCGTGATGCCGGTGGCGGACTGGTTGGGAGGTGGATCCGCGCCATACCCGGGGACGCGCGCCTGCCGGGCCGGCATGACCTGGGATTGGGACGGCGTGCACTTCGAGATCCTGCATCCGGATGCGGGTTATCGGGGGCCCGACAACGATGGGGCGTGCGTGCTGCGGGTGCTGGCGCCGGGCGGTCGGCTGCTGATCGTCGGCGATCTCGAGCGCGCCGGCGAGGCGGCCTTGCTGGATCGGGGCGCGGAGGTGCAGGCCGACGTGCTGGTGGTGGGCCATCATGGCAGCGCCGGCGCTTCCTCGCCGGCCTTTCTCGCGGCAGTAGGGCCCCGCTGGGCGCTGGTTCCGGCAGGCTACGGCAATCGTTGGGGTTTTCCGGCCGCTGCGGTGCGGCAACGCCTGGCCCGGCAGGGCAGCATGGCGATCGTCAGCGGCGAACACGGCGCCGTCCGGGTTCTGTTCGATCGTCACAGGCCGATGTCCGCGCAGGCGCTGCGGTGTCGACAAGCCCGCTATTGGCATGCGCCGGCGCATTGCCCGGCTCTCGCAGATTCTCCGCTTAAGGAATGAAGTATCGTCAGCCGATCAAGTAGAATGCGGCCGAAGCGGCGCCGTCTGCTGTGGAGTGTGGGGTATGTGGGAATTGGTGCGGGCCGGCGGGTGGGTGATGATCCCCATCCTGTTGTGCTCTCTGGGCGCAGTGGCCATCGTTGCGGAACGCTTGTGGAGCCTGCGGCGCACGCGCATCGTGCCGCCGGATTTGCTGCCGCAGGTTCAGCAGTGGATCAAAAGCAATCAGCTCACCGACGAGGCGCTGCTTCGCCTGCGACGGCATTCCCCGCTGGGCAAAGTCCTCGCGGCCGGCTTGGCCAGCCGCCATCTGGATCGGGCTGCGGTCAAGGAAAGCATCGAGGACGCCGGTCGTCACGAGGTGCACGAGCTCGAGCGCTACCTGAATACGCTCGGCACGATCGCCAGCATTTCGCCAATGTTGGGCCTGCTCGGAACCGTGTTCGGCATGATCCGTATGTTCGCAGCGCTGACCTCGGCCGGTGTCGGCAACCCGGCCGACCTGGCGCATGGCATCGCCGAGGCGCTGATCACGACGGCGGCCGGGCTGATCGTCGCCATCCCGGCGCTGGCGATGTATCGCTATCTGCGCGGGCGGGTGGCCGAGATCGTGGTGGAGATGGAAATCGCCACCATTACCTTGATCAACACGCTCTATGGCGCCCAGATGTCGACCGGGCCCGCGCCGGCGCGGCGCCGGGCAACCAAGGCGTCGGCGGCGGTGGCTTCATGAGATTGAGCCGGTCTCGGGACGGCGATCCCGAAATCAATCTGATCTCGCTGATCGACGTGCTGTTCGTCATCGTCATCTTCCTGATGGTGACGACCACGTTCGCCCGGCAATCCGGATTGCGTCTCGAACTGCCCCAGGCATCACCGGCGCCGGAGACGACCACCGATCCCGGCGTGACAGTGGCGATCGACCGCGCCGGGCGTTATTTCCTCGGCGACCAGGCCGTGGTCAATGCCAAGCCGGAAACCTTGCGCCGCGCACTCGAACAGGTCCTGGGCGCGGATCGGGAGCGGCGGGTCGCTGTGCGGGCCGACGCGCGAGCCAGTCACCAGGCCGTGGTAACGGTTTTCGATGTGCTGGCTCAGATGGGTGTGCGCGATGTGGTGATCGAAACGGTACAGCCGGCGGACGGCCCATGACTGCTGCCGCTGCCGCGACATTGCCGCCGCTGACCGTCTATCGGCGCCTGCTGCGTTACAGTCTCGCCCATTGGCCCATGTTTCTGGCGGCGGTCGGCGGGATGGTGCTGTTCGCGCTGTCTGAAACCGCTTTTGCCTGGCTCATGAAGCCCCTGCTCGACGGCAGTTTCGTGCAGCGCGATCCCGCCGTCATCCGCTGGATGCCGCTGCTGGTGCTGGGGTTGTTTCTCCTGCGCGGCGTGGCGGCTTTCATTTCCGACTACTACATGGCCGACGTCGGCCAGCGGGTGATCAAGACCATCCGCACCGAACTGTTCGATCACTTTCTGCGACTGCCGAGCGCTTTTTACGATCGCAATGCTTCGGGGCAGCTCTTGTCGAGCCTGACCTTCAACGTCGATCAGGTCGCCAACGCAGCGACCCAGGCCGTGACGGTGATGATCCGGGACAGTTTGAAGGTGGTCGGCTTCATGGCGCTGATGTTCTATCTGAACGCTCGGCTCGCGATCTTCGCGCTGTTGATCGCCCCGGTGATTGCTGTATTGATCCGCTGGATCAGCAAGCGCTTTCGCCGCATCAGCACGCGCATCCAGCATTCGATGGGCGATCTCACCACCGCCTCGGAGGAAATGATCAAGGGTCAGCGTCTAGCCAAGGTCTTCGGGGCCCAGGACTATGAGGCGCGCCGCTTCGAACAGGTCAACGAACGCAATCGCCGGTTGTTGATGAAACGGGCGCTGACCCAGGCGGCCAGCAATCCGGTGATTCAGCTCATTGCGGCCATTCCGATGGCTGGGATCGTGTATGTTGCGACCAACGCCAGCATATCCGGGGCCATGACGCCGGGTGCCTTTGCGGCTTTCCTGGGCGCCATGATCGGCCTACTCAATCCGCTCAAGCAGCTCACCACCGTCAATGCCACGCTGCAGCGAGGGATCGCGGCTGCCGGCAGCATCTTTGCCTTGCTGGAGGTCGCGGGTGAGTTGGATACGGGCCGTCACCGCGTCGCCCGTGTCCGCGGCGATATCCGGCTCGAGGGCGTGCGATTGTCTTACGATCCCGCCAAGGGTGAGGTGCTCAAGGGGATCGACCTGTCCGTGGCGCCCGGGGAGACCGTCGCGCTGGTCGGTCGCTCCGGCAGCGGCAAGACGTCCCTCGTCAACCTCTTGCCTCGCTTCTATGAAGCACAGGTCGGGCGCATCTTGATCGACGGGGTGGACGTGCGCGATTACTGCCTGCGCGACCTGCGCCGCCAAATTGCCGTGGTGGGACAGGAAGTCGTGCTGTTCAACGACAGCATCGCAGCCAACATCGCCTATGGCGAAGATCCACGAGCCGTCATGCCACGCATCGAGGCGGCCGCGCGTGCGGCCCACGCCTGGGAATTCATCGAGAAATTGCCGCAGGGAGTCTGGACGCCGGTTGGGCAGCACGGTGTTCTGCTGTCGGGCGGGCAGCGGCAGCGATTGGCTATTGCCCGCGCATTGTTCAAGGACGCGCCGATCCTGATCCTCGATGAGGCGACCTCGGCGCTCGACACCGAATCCGAACGCCACATCCAGGCAGCCTTCGAGGTCTTGATGCGGGATCGCACCACGTTGGTGATCGCCCATCGCTTGTCCACCATCACCCGGGCCGATTGCATCGTCGTGATGCAGGATGGACGCATCGTCGAGCAGGGCACTCATGCGCGACTGCTGGCGAACAATGGTCCGTATGCCGAGCTTTACCGAATGCAGTTCAGTGACATGGAGGCTACCGGTTGAGTGCGGCGCCTTGGCGCGATCGATTAGAGAGTGGTTTGGTGTCGATCTGGTATGGTCCGCGTCGCCGCGCCTGGCCTCTCGTCCCCCTGTCGGGTCTCTACGCATTGGCCGTAGCGCTGCATCGCCTGCCCTTCCAACTCGGCTTGCGCAAGGCCGCCCGTTTGCCGGTGCCGGTCATCGTAGTCGGCAACCTGACCGTCGGCGGGACCGGCAAGACGCCCCTGGTGATCCATCTCGCGCGCGCCCTGGCAGCACAGGGTGAGCGCCCCGGCGTCCTTTGCCGGGGTTATGGCGGGCGCGCCCGGCAATGGCCGCAGCGGGTGACGCCGACGAGCGACCCGGTGGAGGTGGGCGACGAACCGGTGCTGATCGCGCAGCGCACGGACTTGCCCGTGGCAGCCGGTCCGAATAGGGCGCGCGCGGCTCAGTTGCTGCTCGATGCCGGATGTACGGTGCTGCTGAGCGATGATGGGCTTCAACACCATGCTCTGGCACGGGACGTGGAAATCGCCGTGATGGATGGCGCGCGGGGCTTTGGCAACGGGCTGCTGCTGCCGGCTGGACCATTGCGCGAATCCGCGCGGCGGCTCGAATGGGTCGATGCCGTAGTCGTCCAGGGTGCAGGCTACACACCTGTACATACGGCCGCCTTTCGGATGACCCTTCCGCTTCGCGAGGCCTGTGATCTGTCCACCCGGCGAGAGTGGCGACCGCTCGTCGATTTTGCCGGCCAGCCGGTTCATGCCGTGGCCGGCATCGGGTACCCGCAACGCTTTTTCGAAGCGCTGCGTGCAGCAGGCCTGACGATTGTGGAACACCCCTTCCCAGACCATTATGATTATCGCCCCCAGGATCTGGCCTTTGCCGGGGATCTGCCCGTCCTCATGACGGAGAAGGATGCCGTCAAATGCGCCCGGTTTGCACCGGCCAATGCCTGGTTCGTTCCCGTCAGCGCCGAGCTCACGCCCTCTTTGGAGGACTGGCTGAGATTTCGGCTGCAGGCAAACAATCCGTGAGGAACGGTCGTGGACAAAAAGCTGCTTGACATACTGGCCTGCCCGATCTGCAAGGGGCCGCTGATTTTCCGACCCGAGGTGGGTGAGTTGATCTGCAAGGCAGATCGGCTGGCTTTCCCCATTCGCGAGGGCATCCCGGTAATGCTCGTCGAGGAAGCGCGCATGTTGTCTGCGGAGGAGGAGTGATGACGCCGTTCAAGGTGGTCATTCCCGCGCGACACGGTGCAACCCGCCTGCCGGGCAAGCCGCTGCGTCTCATCGCGGGCCAGCCGATGATCCAGCATGTCTACCAGCGGGCGCTGGACAGCGGCGCGGAGGAAGTGATCATCGCGACCGAGCACGAGCTCGTGGCGCAGATGGCGCGATCCTTCGGAGCCACCGTCTGCATGACGGGCGCACACCACCTGTGCGGAACCGACCGGATTGCTGAGGTGGTGGAGCAGTATGGCTGGCCGGACGAGACCATCATCGTCAACCTGCAGGGCGATGAACCCACCATGCCGGCGGTGAATGTGGCGCGGGTTGCCGAGAATCTGCATGCGCGGACGGCGCCCGTGGCGACTTTGTGCACACCGATCGGAAGGGTGGAGGAATTGCTCGACCCCAATGTGGTGAAAGTGGTTTGTGATCGCGACGAGTTTGCGCTCTATTTCAGCCGTGCGCCGATCCCTTGGCATCGCGAGGGCGGATTCTCTCCGGATGCGGGCATGCCGCCGGGACTCTGGCTGCGTCACTTGGGAATTTATGCCTATCGTGCTTCGGCGCTGCGCGCCTTTGCCGCGCTCGCTCCCTGCGAGCCGGAGCGTCAGGAGTCCCTCGAGCAGCTGCGTTTCCAGTGGGGCGGTATCCGTATCCACGTCGGTGAGGCCCCTGCGTTGCCCGGCGCGGCGGTCGATACGGAAGCGGATCTGGCGCGAGTCGAAGCGCATTTGGGGTACCAGTCAGGCTGACGGGCGGATCGGACCTTGCCCCTCACGCAAGGAGGACGGCACATGCATTATCGGATTCTGTTCGTCTGTATGGGGAATATCTGCCGCTCACCAGCGGCGGAGGGCCTGTTGCGTGCGCGCCTGACACGGGAGGCCCCGGATTGGCTGGATCGGATCGAGATCGATTCGGCCGGGACGCACGGTTATCACGTCGGTCGTGCGCCGGATGTGCGCATGCAGCAAGCTGCGCTGGCGCGCGGGATCGATCTGAGTGCGCGCCGCGCCCGCTTGGTGCGGCCGGAGGATTTCCTCCGGTTCACGCACGTCTTTGCGATGGACGAGTCCAATCTGATGCACCTGCAGGCCCTGCGGCCGCCGTCAGCAACCGTGATGCCGACCTTGTTCCTGCATCCTTTTGAGGATGGCCGGCCGCGTGCGGTTCCGGACCCGTACTATGGGGGTGCCCAAGGGTTCGAGCGCGTACTGGATCTGCTTGAGGAAGGCTGCGAGGCATTGATCGAACGGCTGCGTGGGACGATGAAACCGGTGTGATCGCGCCACCGGCCGCATGTCGCGGCCGGTGGCGGATTAACCTCATAACCGCGTCAGTCGCCGTCGGCGACCCGTTTGAGTTCAGGTGACGGCGGCACGGCGGGTTCAGCCGGTTGCGGTGCAGCCACTGGGGCCGTAAAGGACTCGACGGCCATCGTTTGTGCCTGATCGTCTTGGGCCTCCCGCGGTTGGTCGGCGGTACCCGCGTTCTCAGTAGTACCACTCGCCTCGCTGCCGGGGCGCCGGCGCCGGCGCCCCCCCCGCCGTCCGCGCCGTCCGCGCGGCGCTTCCTCAGACGCCAGTTCCGGAGCGAGCGCTTCGGTCTGTTCAGCTGGGTTGTGCTCCAACGCGTCTGTTTCCGATGTCTGATCGACCGCTGCCGGGGGCGCTGCCGCCGGTACGGCATCGGCGTGCGCCGGGCGTCTCTGGCTGCGGCTCGCGGCGTCCGCACCGGCTGGTTTCGACCGTTCCCGTCGGGCGGTACCAGCGCCGGCGCCGCGCCGAGCTGGCGTCTTTGGCTTTTCGTCTGCCGGCGTCTGACCATTTCCCGGTTCCGTGGCGACAGGCACGGCGTCCACGGCAGGCGCTGGCTCCGGTACAGATGATTTCTGCTCCCCAAACAGCCGATCCCAGAGTTTCTTCAGCAGACCGCCCGAGCCGGTATGCGGTTTTGCGGGCGACGGCGCAGGAAGCGGAGGCTTGGCCTTGGCGACCGGCTCCGGCGTGGGGGCGGGTGGCGGTGGCGCCATGCGCACGGCGGGGGCCTGCGCGCCAGAGCGGCTGGCGGCCTTGGGCTCGTACGTCGTGGCGGGCGGTTGTGTGATGAGCTTGTAGGTGGCATCCGCATCGCCATTGCCACGCGCTTCGTCCTGGCGGATACGGCTCACCTCGTAGCGTGGTGTTTCCATGTGCGGGTTGGGCACGATCACCACGCTGATGCCGTGGCGCGATTCGATCGCTGTCAGGGCAGCGCGTTTCTCGTTGAGCAGGAAGGTCGCGACTGTGACCGGCAACTGCGCCATGACGCGCTGGGTGCGGTCCTTCATGGCTTCTTCCTGGATCAGCCGCAGCACCGCCAGCGCCAGCGATTCCACTGAGCGGATGGTGCCGCGACCTTCGCAACGCGGGCAGGTGATGTGGCTGTGTTCGCCGAGCGAGGGTCGCAGCCGTTGCCGCGAGAGTTCCAGCAGCCCGAAGCGCGAGATGCGGCCGATCTGGATGCGGGCGCGGTCGAGCTGGGTCGCATCGCGCAGACGGTTCTCCACCTCGCGCTGATTCTTGGCCGACGTCATGTCGATGAAGTCGATCACCAGCAGACCACCCAGATCGCGCAGTCGCAACTGGCGGGCGATTTCATCGGCGGCTTCCAGGTTGGTCAGCAGCGCGGTTTCCTCGATGTCCGCACCTTTGGTGGCCCGTGCCGAGTTGATGTCGATGCTGGTCAGGGCCTCGGTGTGGTCGATGACGATCGAACCGCCGGAGGGCAGGCGGACCTCACGGGCAAAGGCCAGTTCGATTTGGGTCTCGATCTGGTAGCGTGTGAACAGCGGAATGGCATCCTGGTAGAGCTTCAGGCGGCCGATGTTGTTCGGCATCACCGTGGCCATGAATTCCCGTGCCTGCTCGTAGACGGCCGGGTCGTCCACCAGGATCTCGTTGATATCGGGGCGCAGGTAGTCGCGCAGCGCGCGGATGATAATGTTGCTTTCCTGGTAGATCAGGAAGGGCGCCTGACGTTCACCGGCGGCCTGCTCGATGGCGCGCCAGAGCTGCAGGAGATAGCTCAGATCCCACTGCAGTTCCTCGGAGGTGCGCCCCATGCCGGCGGTGCGCACGATGATGCCCATGCCCTCTGGGACTTCGAGGTTGCGCATGATTTCGCGCATCTCGTCCCGTTCCTCGCCCTCGATGCGTCGCGAGACGCCGCCGGCGCGGGGGTTGTTGGGCATCAGCACCAGATAGCGGCCGGCCAGGCTGATGAAGGTGGTGAGGGCCGCGCCCTTGGTGCCGCGCTCTTCTTTCTCGACCTGCACGACGATTTCCTGCCCCTCGCGGAGCAGTTCGGCGATGTTGAGCTTGCCACTGAGATCAGCCCCAGGCTTGAAATAGTCCCGCGAGACTTCCTTCAGGGGCAAAAACCCGTTGCGCTCCCCACCGTACTCGACGAAGCAGGCATCTAGGCTGGGCTCGATGCGGGTGATGCGTCCTTTGTAGATGTTGGCTTTTTTCTGTTCTCGCGACGGCGTCTCGATGTCCAGATCGAACAGTTTTTGTCCTTCAACCAGCGCGACCCGCAGTTCTTCGGCTTGCGTGGCGTTGATCAGCATTCTTTTCATGGATGGGGTACTCATGGTTCCCCGGCACGCTTCCGTCGAACCGCTGATCCTGCGTCGGGCAAATCCCGGCGGCGGCCCGGATGGCGCGGATCTGGGAGCGATCAGCGAATCTCATCATCGGCTTGGCTCCTGGCGGCGAATGGAAAGCTTGGGGGTATGCCAAAATAAAAAGTTGATGCGGAGAGGAAACCGGCCTTGTCACAGCGGGGCGCAAAGGCCAAATTTCCTGCGCAGAAATTTCGGGTCGCGGGATCGATGCTGCGCCTGCGACGCAGGATCTGGCCGGGCGCGGGGAACGCGCAGCGAGTCACTGTCGATGCGGCCATCTCTTGCCGTTGGGATCCCGGGTTCGTTCCTGCCGCAGCATCGGTGGGTCCGAGGCACAGGGGCGGCAGGGTTAGCTCGAACTATAGCAATCGGTGCGAGGTGCTTCAATGCACGCGGGCGTGCGCTCTGGTAGCACAGCGGGACAGAAGGGTTATGGATCATGTCCAAAACGGCCAGTGGTGAGAGTGCCCGATGAATCGGCGCCAGCGGGGCGATCGGATGGGGGGTAACGCGCGCTGTCGGCGGTGTCGTCAGGCGAGAACGGCCACGCTGCGGGCCGCTCGACAGCCGTTTTCCGGTTG
>DATLZY010000096.1:0-5902 GCA_035573755.1 Candidatus Acidiferrales bacterium | reverse complement strand
CGCGGAGCGTATCCAGGACCGCATATCCTGGACGATCACCCTCCCGGCGGCGACGGATGTGGCTGCCGCTGATCGCATTGTCATTGGTTCGAGGACGTTCGAGGTCGTCGGTGTGCTCGCGCCCCGGTCATCCGAGATCGTTACAAGAATAGTGACGGTGGAGGTCTAAGTCAGGAACCCACCGCTGAAGCGGGCGGGCTTGCGGAAGGGCTAACGCAACGCAAGTCCTGACTACCGGGCTGGTTCATCCAGCAGCAGCGCGAGGGGCTACAAGAACGGTCGAATGCTCCCCTAGTTTGACCCGCTTCTGGCCGCGCCCACGCCGACGCCCTGCGGGGCTAAGCCTCTCACGCAACCGGGAAGAGGAATTATACCCCGGCCTAGACCGGGAGAAGAGAAATCTCCTATGCGCGTACCAGTCGTTGATAGCAGAGGCGTTCCACTGATGCCCTGCACGCCCGCCAAGGCGAGGCACCTACTCAAAGAGGGTAAGGCTCGCCCAAAGCGAGACAAGCTTGGGATCTTCTATATCCAACTGACCTACGAGCAAGAGCCAAACAATCAGCCGCTCGTGGTCGGGATTGATCCCGGCAGCAAGTTCGAGGGGTACTCGGTTGTCGGGGCGAAGGAGACCGTATTGAACCTGATGGCAGAGGCGCCCACTCACGTCAAAGATGCGGTCGAGGTTCGGCGCACGATGCGAAGAGCCCGCCGTCACCGCAAGAAGTGGCGGCGCCCAAGCCGAAACAACAACCGCCTGGCCGGTCGAAAGCGTATCCCGCCCTCGACTCGCAGCCGGTGGGAAGCAAAGGCGCGGATTGTGGGCTGCCTCAGGCGCATCCTGCCGCTGACCGATACTGCCGTTGAGGATGTGCAAGCAGTCACTTGCAAGGGGAAGAGCGGCAGATGGAATACAGCATTCAGCCCGGTCCAGGTCGGGAAAGCCCATCTCTACCGGCTGCTCGAAAGCATGGGCCTGACCGTCTGGAAATACGAAGGCTGGCAAACAAAGGAGGCGCGTGACCGCCTCGGACTCAAGAAGAGCAGGAGCAAATCGCGCCGGTCGTTCGAGTCGCACGCGGTTGACGCCTGGGTGCTGGCGGCAACTGTGAGCGGGGCGACGGCGCCAACCTGTACGCGGTTGTGGTACGTGGCGACCATTCGCCTGCATCGTCGCCAGCTCCACCGGCTACAACCGGCAAAGGGCGGGAAGCGAGCGCCCTATGGCGGCACGCGATCCCTCGGGTTGAAGCGCAGAACGCTGGTCAGACATCCGAAGTACGGACTGTGCGCTGTGGGCGGGCACGACCGCAAGCGACAAACGATCAGCTTGCACGACTACCGCACGAACAAGCGACTCACCCAAGGGGCGAAGGCGGCAGACTGTCAAGTGCTCACCTGGACACCATATCGCACCTATCTAGCTGAAGCTGCTGAAGCAGGGCGCTCCTCCCGCCGCTCGGGCAGGCGGGTTTCCGCGCCTAAAGGAGAGTATCTATGAATACAAACGGACGAGATCTCTACGTCAAACTTATCGCTGCCAGTGCAGCTGCAGTCTTTGGAGGATTGCCAGTGTTGGTGCAGGCTCTCATCATCCTGATGGCCATCGATATTGCCACGGGCCTGCTCGCCGCGTACGTCCGACGGAATCTAACGAGTGACGTGTCGTTCCGTGGCATGGCTCGAAAAGCGATCGTGTTACTCATTGTCGCGGGCGGCGCGTGGATCGAGCCGGCCGTAGAGCTGCCAATCGGGGAGGCGGTGGCCGGGTTTTATGCCGCGCACGAGGGTCTCTCGATTCTCGAGAACGCCGCCCGGTCCGGATTGCCTATACCGGAGGTGCTGCGCGACGCCCTGGCGAAACTCTCACCGGAGGCCAAGGAGCGACAAGAGGAGAAACCGCGTGGCTAAGTCAATCATCACGGCTAGAATAGTGTCAAATCGACTGCCCGCGCTGCAGGGGCAAGTTCGTCTGCGGGCAAGCCAGGTCGTGCGGAAATCCGCGTTCGACGTTGAGGCACGAGCCAAGACGCTTGTGCCGGTTCGCACAGGCAATCTGAAGAATAGCATTCAAACGACGATGGAAAGCGACCTGACCGCGACCGTCGGAACTCACGTCGAATACGCGCCGTACGTTGAGTTCGGTGTTCGGCGCAGGGCGCCACGACCGTATTTTGGCCCAGCAGCCGAGGCGGTGCGACCGTCGTTCGTCGCTGCCATGCGGGAGATTATTACGCCGTGATTGAGTCCGTCCGAGTGGATCAGTGGCTGTACGGCTTATTGTCCGGCGACGCCACGCTGAACGGTCTTGTCAACGGGCGCATCTACGGCTACCTGGCGCCGCAGGACGCAGCGCTGCCATTCGTGCTGTACAGCCATCAATCCGGCGTGGACGTACGCGGCGTCGGGCCAACGCGGATTATGGTCGGATTCATCTATCAAGTTAAGGCGGTCGGCCAAGGACCGTCGTTCGCGCCGCTCCAGCCCATCGCCGACCGGATCGACACGCTGCTTCAGGGCGCGAGCGGCAGCGTGGTAGACGGGCTGGTTCTGGCCTGCGTGCGGGAGAGCACGGTCGCGTTCGTTGAGGTCGAGAGCGGCGTGCAGTACCGGCACCTCGGAGGATTGTGGCACATCATCGCGCAGTAGGAGAATGAGCCATGCCAGAATCGGCAACGATCAACCAGGTCGTCCAGATCGGGGTCGAGACAACCCCGGGAACGAGCGTCGCGGCCAACAAGAAGCTGAACAGCGTCAGCATCGAGCCCGGCATCCAGGCAAACGTCAACATTTTCCGACCGATCGGCAGCAAGTTCCCGACTGTTGCCGCGCTGGGCCAGGAGTGGGTCGAGGCGTCACTCTCAGGACAGCTGACGTACACGGAGATCGTGTACCTGCTGTCTTCGGTTCTCAAGAGTACCACGCCAACACAGGTCACGCCACCGTCAGGACTGGCCTATCGCTGGACGTTCACTCCGGCCCAGTCCTCCGAGGACACGATCAAGACCTTTACGGTCGAGCACGGATCGGCAGCTCGGGCCCGTAAGTTCTCGTACGGGATTGTCAACGAGCTCGGGCTTACGTTTACTCGAGAAAACATTGAGCTGTCGGGCACAATGTTCGGCAAGGCGCTCCAAGACGGTATCACGATGACGGCCTCGCCGACCGAGATCGAGCTTGTTCCGGTGTTGCCGACCCAGGTGGACGTGTATCTCGACAGCACGGCAGCCGACATCGGAACGACCAAATTCACGCGAGTGCTGTCGGCCGAGCTCAACATCTCTGATCGCTTCGGGCAGGTGTGGCCGCTGGATAGCTCGCTGAGCGGGTTTGCCGCGCACGTCGAGACCGAGCCGACCGTGACGCTGGCGTTGACCGTGGCGGCCGACGCCCAGGGGATGGGGCCGCTGAACGCCATGAGGAACGGCGACAAGCGGTTTATCCGCCTGAAGGCGACGGGGCCGCTCATTGAGACGGGGAACAACTATCTGTTCCAACTCGATCTGTGCGGTGTCGTGTCGGAGGTCGGGGATTTCTCGGACGAGGACGGCGTGTATGCCATCCAATGGACCTTCAGGGCGACGTACGACAGCGGCTGGGGCAAGGCGATGGAGGTCCAGGTCGTCAACACGCTGAGCGCGCTGTAAGGAGAGGTTATGCCAGTCAAGCTGAGCCAACTCACCGCCGACCGTCGGGCGTGCCGGCTTGCTGTTGGCGACGACACCCTCACGATCACCTACCGACCAAGCGGCATCACGCCCGAGCTGGAGGACCAGCTACGCGAGTACACCACCGACCAGCGCGGTGGGGCAGCGCTGGTCACGCTGCTTGCGCACTGTCTCATCGAATGGGATCTGCTCGACGATCGCGGCAAGCCAATCTCGCCGACGGCTGAGCATCTCCGTCGGCTCCCAACGGTCTTCCTCGGTCGGGTCATGCAGGCGATCATGGAGGACCTCCGCCCAAACTCTCCGAACGCCGGGAGCTTCGCCGCTGGCTAACGACGGGGGGACAGATTGGCGAGCCGCCGGAGTGGTATCTACTCATTCGCGCGGCCCGGTATCTCGGCGTGCCGCCGTGGGAGCTGGCGCGCCAACCGGTCACGTGGCGCGACTGGGCGCTCCTCGCCGAGAGCGCTGAAAGGCGGGCCGAGGCCGAGGCGATGAAACGAGCGCAGCAGAGGAAACGCTGATGGCAATCACCGCGGCGCAGCTTCAGGTCAAAATCGGTGCCGACACCAGCGAGGCCGAGCGGGCGATGCAGTCCGTCTCGGATCGCCTCACTTCGTTCGGCACAGAGGCGGCAAAAATTGGCGGGCTCCTAACGCTCGGCGTGACCACCCCGCTGGCTGGCGTCGCCAAGGCGGCGCTCGGCACGGCCATGGATTACCAGTCGGCGCTCAATCTCATGCAGGCGGTGTCTGGCGCGACTGCCGAGCAGATGCAGCAGGTCTCCGAGCGAGCGAAGGAACTCGGCGCGGATATGAGCCTGCCGGCGACCAGCGCGGCCGACGCGGCGACCGCCATGACCGAGCTCGCCAAAGCTGGCCTGAGCGTCGAGCAGTCGATGGCGGCGGCGAAGGGGGTGCTTCAGCTCTCGGCGGCCGGCGGCATCAGCAACGCGGCCGCGGCCGAGATTGCCGCGAACGCCCTGAATGCATTCGGGCTCTCGGGCGACCAGGCGGCCAACGTCGCGAACCTGCTGGCGGCGGCCGCCAACGCGTCGAGCGCCGAGGTGACCGACGTGGCCGACGCGCTCCGGATGGCGAGCGCGGTGTTCGCTTCGGCGGGCGTCCCCATTGAGGAGCTGGTCGCCAGCATCGGGCAGATGGCGAACGCCGGCATCAAAGGCTCCGACGCCGGCACCAGCCTG
Source organism: Candidatus Acidiferrales bacterium (assembly GCA_035573755.1). GTDB lineage: Bacteria > Pseudomonadota > Gammaproteobacteria > UBA5335 > UBA5335 > Macondimonas. Next base: position 1,030 of record DATLZY010000096.1, on the reverse strand, counting down.
AAGCAGATGCTGCTCAGCCTCCAGGCTCCGACCGATAAGGCGGCGAAGCTGATGGACAGCCTGGGCATCACGATCTACGACGCCCAGGGGAACATGCTGCCGTTTGACAGCATCATCGAGCAGTTCTCGACCAAACTGGGCGGGCTCTCGCAGGAGCAGCGCAACGCGGCTCTGGCGACAATTTTTGGCTCCGACGCCGTGCGCGCGGCGAACGTCGTGCTGATGCAGGGTGCCGAGGCGCACAACCAGATGCTCCAGGCCGTGACCAGGCAGGGGGCTGCGGCGGACCTGGCCGGGGCGCGCATGAAAGGCCTCGGCGGCGCGCTCCAGGGCCTCCAGAGCCAGGTTGAGACAGTGCTGCTGGAGGTGGCCGAGCCGTTCTTGCAGACGCTGGAGGGCTGGGTCCGGGGTCTGGCCGACCTGGTGCCAAAAATCACGGAACTCGACCCGAGCCTGCGTAACGCTGCGTTGGCATTCGCCGCCGTGCTGGCCGCGGCGGGGCCGGTCATCCTGGCATTCGGCGCGCTGGCGACGGCGATCGGGTTCCTGCTCTCGCCAGTCGGCCTCGTCGTCGTTGCCATTGCGGCGCTGGCTGCGGCGTGGACGACGAATTTCCTTGGCATCCGCGACATCACGGCGAGCGCCCTCGCCGCAGTGTCGAACGTCGTCCAGGCGGTCATTGGCTTCGTCGCGCCGTTCATTCAGCGCGAGTTCGGCGTCGTCGTTGCCTGGTGGCAGGCGAACCTGCCGCTGATGCAGCGGACGGTTGAGACCGTCATGAACGCCATCCGTGGCGTCGTGAATTTCGTTCTGACGCAGGTGCAGGCGTTCTGGCAAGCGCACGGCGATCGCGTCATCGCTATCCTGAGCGCGGCCTGGACGATGATTGAGACCGTCATCGACACGGCTATCCATACCGTGCTCGATATCATCACGTTGGTGATGCAGATCATCACCGGCGACTGGGAAGGTGCGTGGGAGACCATCAAGGGCATCGGCGAAAGACTGTGGGAGGCAATCAAAACCATCA
>DATLZY010000095.1:0-30515 GCA_035573755.1 Candidatus Acidiferrales bacterium | reverse complement strand
CGGCAGTTTGGCTACACCCAAGTCCGTTACCGGGGTTTGGCGAAGAACACCGCGCAGCTGATCACGCTGTTTGCGCTCGGCAACCGGTGGCTGTGCCGCAAGCGACTGGCCGCGGCCAGCGCAGGATAAATCCGTCCGGCAGCCGGACAACGGCTGTCGAGCGGCCCGCAGCGTGGCCGTTCTCGCCTGATGACACCGCCGACAGCGCGTTACCCCCTATCCGATCGTCCCGCTGGCGCCGATTCATCGGGTAATCTCACCACTGGCCGTTTTGGACACGATCCTTAGCGATCAGCTGGCGCAACAACTGCCTCTGCCACGCTCCTGGATCGGTGGGCAAGGCACGGTGCCATAGGAGCAATAGACGCAGCAATCGCCAGCCTTGGGCTTGAGTACGGTGTGGCAGGCATCGCACTCGTAGAACCACTGGCAGGCATCGGTAGGCATGGTCTCGGTCTTCGTGTGACCGCACTCCGGACAGGTCAACGTTGATTCCAGGACGACAGCGCTCACTTCACGCTCCCAACCACCGTCGATGGGTACCCGGCATCCCGGGTCGCCCGAGTTAGCGCCTCTACATTCGCTCGCGCATCGTCGAACGTCACGGTCGCCTCTCGTTTGTCGGGGTTCACATCCGTTTTGGCCACGCCCGGCACCTTGCCAAGCGCCTTCTTGACTGTAATCGGGCAGGCGGCGCAGTTCATGCCCGGCACCGACAGGGTGACGGTCTTTGTCGCGGCGATGGCCGGCACGCTCATGATCAGGGCGAGCGCCAGCGTCGCAAAGCCAAGCAGTCTCTCCATAAAACCTCCGTTCAGTAAAACCAGGGCGCGACGAGCGGGAAGCCGAGCGCCACGATCACCAGAGCAACCACGATCCCGAACAGCAGCTTGTAGCCCCGCTGTACGCGCGGCACCGCGCACACTTGCCCGGGCTCGCAGGCCGGGGTTTTGGCCCAGATGTGCCTGCCGGCGAGAAACAACGCAATGAGCGCTGTGCCAATGAAGAGGGGGCGGTAAGGCTCGAGTGCTGTGAGGTTGCTGATCCACGCGCCAGAGAAACCCAGGGTGATCAGCAGCAATGGCCCGAGACAGCAGGTCGAGGCCAGGATGGCCGAGACGAATCCGGCCGCGAGCGCCGCACGGCCACCTCCGCTGCTGGCTTGCGCAGTTGGGGTATCTGGTTTCACGGAGTAAGCTTACTTCCGTACTTAAGTACGGATTCAAGGTCATGAACAACACGCCCCGAATCGAGGCGATGACGATCGGCGCGCTGGCGCGCGCGGCCGGCGTTAATGTCGAAACCATCCGCTTCTACCAGCGCAAGGGGCTGTTGCCCGAACCAGATCGGCCCCAGGGAAGTATCCGCCGTTACGGCGCAGACGAGCTTGGCCGTGTCCGCTTCATCAAGTCGGCACAGCGGCTGGGCTTCCGTCTCGAAGAGGTGTCCGAACTGCTCAAGCTCGAGGACGGATCGCACTGCGCCGAGGGGCGTGCGCAGGCTCAGCGCAAACTCGCGGACGTTCGCGAGCGACTGGCTGATCTGCAGCGCATCGAAGCGGCGCTGTCCGAGCTCGTGCAGCGCTGCAATGCCGTCCGTGGCCGGGTGCGCTGCCCCTTGATCGCCGCCCTGCAGACGGAGTGACGCGCGGTCGCGGCGGCAAGGTGGTTGAGGGTGGTGACACTGCATTCGAGCTTCTCGTATTAGGCGAGCGATTTGCCCAAGCGAGAACCTTTCGTAGCAGATCTCGACCAGCCACCGTAGGGCCACCAGAACGAACGGCCCGGCTGGCGTTTACCGGCGCGTCAGCGCGGCCGGCGGCCGGATGAGTCGGTGCGAACGTGACGGCCGCCGGGCCGGCTGGAGCGATTGCGCGCGGGGCGGCCGTCGTCCCGGTTTCGGGGCGCGCCGGAGCCGTTGGAGGCGTTTTGCCGCGGCTGCCGCTGGACCGGGCGGGAGCCGCGCGGCGTCTCAGGATGCGCGACGATCTCGCCGGCGAGCGGCGCGGATCCGACTTCGAAACCGGCAATCACGCTGGCCGGGATCTCGCGGCGCAACAAGCGCTGGATGTCGCGCAGCAGGGGTTGCTCCTCGCTGCTGACCAGGGAGACCGCCTCGCCGCGGCTGCCGGCCCGGCCGGTGCGGCCGATGCGGTGCACGTAGTCTTCGGGCACGTTGGGCAGCTCGTGATTGATGACGTAGGGCAGCCCGTCGATGTCGATGCCGCGCGCGGCGATGTCGGTCGCCACCAGCAGACGCACCCGGCCGTCCTTGAAATCGGCCAGCGCCTTGGTACGGGCGTTCTGCGACTTGTTGCCATGGATGGCAGCGGTTGCGATGCCGCTGCGCGCAAGTTGCTCGGCCAGTCGGTTGGCGCCGTGCTTGGTGCGCGTGAAGACGAGCACCTGATGCCACTCGCCGCTGGTGACCAGATGGGCGATGAGCGCGGTCTTGCGCGCCTTGTCGACCGGGTGCACGCGCTGAGTGATCTGCGCCGCCGTGGTGTTGCGCGGCGCCACCTCCACGCTGGCGGGCCGATTGAGCAGGCTCTGCGCCAGCGCGCGGATCTCGTCGTTGAAGGTCGCCGAGAACAGCAGGTTCTGCCGCCGCACAGGCAGCAGCGCGATCAGGCGGCGGATGTCGCGGATGAAGCCCATGTCGAGCATGCGATCGGCCTCGTCGAGCACCAGCATCTCGATGCCGGACAGATCGACCGTGCGCTGCTGGGCGTGGTCGAGCAGCCGCCCGGGGGTTGCGACGATGAGATCGACGCCGCGGCGCAAGCGATCGATCTGCGGGTTGATGCTCACGCCGCCGAAGATCACGGCGCTGCGCACGCGCAGATGCCGGCCGTAGGTCTCGACCGACTCAACCACCTGGGCGGCCAGTTCGCGCGTCGGCACCAACACCAGCGCTCGTGGCGACCGCGCCGGGCCGCTCGCGAGGCGATACAGGGTGGGCAGCACGAAAGCCGCGGTCTTGCCGGTGCCGGTCTGGGCAGCAGCAAGCACGTCGCGGCCCTCGAGCACCAGCGGGATGGCTTGCGCCTGGATCGGCGTGGGTTCGGTGTAGCCGGCATCAGCCAAGGCGCGCAACAACTCGGGCGCAAGGCCGAGGTTCTGAAAACTCATGCAGGGACTCCTGAAACGCCATCCCGCGCGCATCGCCGGCTGAGAGGGCAAAGTGATGAAGGACGGCTTGGCGACGGGGCAGGCGGAACGCCGGCGCGCTGTCGCCGCAAGGCGAGACCATGCGATGCAGGACTTGGAAACGGGACAGGCCGTGGGTGGGGAAGCTTGGTCTCGAAGCTCGAGTGGCGCGCCCGGAAGGATTCGAACCTCCGACCACCTGGTTCGTAGCCAGGTACTCTATCCAGCTGAGCTACGGGCGCGTTGAACGGCGCATTATCTGGAGATGATCGGCGTCTGTCAACACATGCCGGGGTTGATCTGCCTTGATTGTTTTACGGCTTGAGCTGCGCGGAGGCCTGCTTCTGACCTTCGAGCACCGTCTGCACGCAGGCCCGCTGCCGCAGGCGGCCGAGGTAATCGGGCAAACCGACCAGCGGCGCCAGCAGATCCTCGCCATAGACCCGACGCGTCGCCAGCGACACCAGCGGCAGGTGGATCACGGCGGCCAGATCGGCGCAGCTGAGTTCCCCGCCCGCGAGATGACCATCGAAGCGGGCCATCTGACCGAAAGCAACCCTGGCCTTTTCGATCTGCGCTCGGACCTCTTGGCGGGTCTCGTCACTGACGGCACCGCCGAAAAACGCCTGGGTATACAGGCGCCGCGCCGGCAGCTCGAGGTACAGCTCCATCACCCGCATCAGCTCCCGCACCTTGGCGCGCGCATACGGATCCTCGGGATAGAGCGCGGGCTCGGGATGGGTTTCCTCGAGATAGTCGAGGATCACCTGCGATTCGCTGAGATAGCGGCCGGCGTCGATTTCGAGACAGGGAATCTTGCCCATCGGGCTTTTCTGCAAGAATTCCGGCTGGGGCGGCGGAAAGACCGGCACCTCCTCGAACGGCAGCCCTTTTTCGAGCAGGGTCAGCTTGACGAGATTGTAGTAGTTGCTCAGCGCAAACCCGTAGAGCCGATACATGAGCTTCTCCTGCGCCAGTGCGTTAGACGGTGAGGCCGCCGTCGGCCACGAACACGCCGCCGGTGCAGTAGGAGGCCGCATCGGAAGCGAGAAAGACCGCGAGTCCCGCCAGATCCTGCGGCATGCCGATGCGGCTGATGGGCGCCATCGCCAGCGCCTGCTTGAGCACCTGGTCGTTCTGCCATAAGGCCTGGCTGAACTTGGTCTTGATGAGGCCCGGACAGATCGCGTTGGCGCGGATGCCCATGCCGCCCCATTCCTTGGCCATGACCTTGGTCAGGCTGATCAGGGCGGATTTGCTGACGCTGTAGAGCCCCAGCATGCGCTCGGGGTTGAGGCCGCCGACGCTGGCGATGTTGACGATGGAGCCGCCGCCACGGCTGCGCAGCACCGGCACCGCGCGCTTGCACAGCTCCAGCGGTCCCTGCACGTTCACGGCCATGATCTTCTGGAACACCGACTCGTCGGCGTTCATCATCGGACCGAAGACCGGATTGGTCGCCGCGTTGTTGACGATGATGTCCACGCCGCCGTGGCGCGCGATCACCTCGTCCATCAGGGCGCGCGCCTGCGCCATATCGCCCATGTGGGCCGCCACCGCGCTCGCCTTGATCCCTGCGGCGCGGAACTGTTCGGCCACCGCTTCCACGGCTTCGAGCCGGCGGCTGGACACCACCACCGTGGCGCCGAACTCCCCCAGCGCGCGGGCGATGGCCTCGCCGATGCCCTTGCTGGCGCCGGTGACGACCGCCACCTTGCCGGTCAGGTCGAATCGCTGCTTGATGCTGTCGTCCATGAGATCAACCTGTGTTTCCCTGTCCGTGAACGCTCGAGCCGCTGTGGATCACTGCGCCCGGTTCATCCTCGCCAACGGCCGAACGACGGGGCAAACGCGGCCCTTCACCGCCGGACCCGCAGGCGCGAGTCCGGCAGGCAATCAGCGCGTTCAGTGCCCGCGCGCCTTGCTCATGTCGGCGACCTTGTCCCATTGCTCGGCCACCGACTCCACGGTCGGCTCCTTGATGGTCGCGCCCTGGTTTTCCATCATCTGGGCGCGGAAGAAGCGCCCGCCGCCCGCCTGCAGGATGAAGCCGTTGGGCGCATCCTCGGTGCACAGGTACACCACGCCGGGCGTCACCAGTTCGGGTTTGAGCTGATCCAGCATGGGCTTGGGCATCAGACCCTCGGTCATGCGCGTCCCGGCGATGGGCGCGATGGCATTGGTGCGGATGTTCTTCTTGGCGCCTTCCTTGGCCAGAGTGTTCATGAAGCCGACGATGCCCAGCTTGGCCGCGCTGTAGTTGGTCTGGCCGAAGTTGCCCCACAGCCCCGAGGCGGAGGTGGTGACCACGATGCGGCCGTATTCCTGCTCGTTCATGATCGGCCAGGCCGCCTTGGTAACCAGCACGGTGCCCATGAGGTGGACTTCCAGCACGAGGCGGAAGTCTTCCATGGTGACGTTCTTGAAGCTCTTGTCGCGCAGGATGCCGGCGTTGTTGATGAGCACGTCGATGCGTCCCCACGCGTTCATGGCGTCGTCGACGATGCTCTGAGCGCCCTGGGGATCGGCCACCGAACCGCCGTTGGCGATCGCCTCACCGCCCATGGCCTTGATTTCCTCGACCACCGCGCGGGCCGCTTCGCTCGACCCGCCGGTGCCGTCGATGTTGCTGCCCAGATCGTTGACCACGACCTTGGCGCCGCGCCGCGCCAGTTCCAGCGCATGAGAACGGCCGAGGCCATGGCCGGCGCCGGTCACGATCGCCACTTTGCCGTCGAAACGAAAGCTCATGCTCCATCCTCCATGATGAACGTCTACGAGCCGCGCGTCCGTGGCGGCTCGGGTCGATCCGGGAGATCCGGATCACGGCCCCTGAGCATAGCCGACACCCGATGCGGGTGGTATGGCCGATTTCCTACACGCGATGAGCGTCCGGCAGATATTGGAACAGCCAGGTTTCCGTCAGCGGCTGGTTGCGCAGCGGCAGGAAGCAACGCAGATCCACCGGCTGAGTGCCTTCCACATCCAGCAGGTCGAACACCGCGCGCCAGCGATCGGTCCCGACGACCTTGAGCGAATAACTGCCCGCGATCCGGCCGCGCGAGGCCCACACGTTCGGCAGAATGTCGAAGCGCTGCGGCATGTCGGCCAGATTGGCGCCGGCAAAATCGATGACGAACTTGCGTGCGTTCTCGGGCCGGATGCCTTTTTCCTGGCCCGGGATTCCGGACCGGCCAATGCGCGTATCGACGACGCGACCGATACCCTCCTGCGGATAGGGTTCCTGATCCACCCAGTGCAGGCGATAATCGAAAGCCCAGCGGGAGCCGGCCGTGATCGGCGCCTTGGGCACCCAGTAGGCGACGATGTTGTCGTGGATCTCGTCGTTGGTGGGGATCTCGACCAGTTGCACGGCGCCTTCGCCCCATTCGCCCAAAGGCTCCACCCACAAGGCCGGGCGGCGGTCGTAATAGGCACCGTCGTCCTGGTAGTGATCGAAGTTGCGGTCTCGCTGCATCAGGCCGAAGCCGCGCGGATTGTTGTCGAAAAAGCTGTTGGTCATGACGCTGAGGGGGTTGTTCAGCGGCCGGAAGATGCGTTCGCCCGCGCCCGTCCACAGCGCCAGGCCGTCGTTGTCGTGGATCTCTGGTCGCCAGTCCGAACCCTGCCGATGATTGGACTCGCTATACCAGAACATGCTGGTCAGCGGCGCGACGCCCATGCGGGTGATCGCCGCGCGCGGGAACAGCACAGCCGACACGTCCATGGTGATCGTCTCGCCCTTCCGGCAGACGAAGCGATAGGCGCCCGACAGACTGGGGCCATCCAACAGGGCATAGATCGTCACGCTCTTGCCGCCCTCGGCCTGCTCCAGCCAGAATTGCGTGAACAACGGAAACTCCTCTGGCTCGGGCAGCGCGGTGTTGATTGCCACCCCACGCGCGGACAGGCCGTATTGATCGAACGGCCCGCTGGTGCGGAAGTAGCTCGCGCCCTGAAAAGCCAACCAGTCCGGTCCGTCCTTGCCGTCGTTCAGCACGCGAAAGCCGGCAAAGCCCAGATCCTTGGGCAAAATCTTGTCGAGGCCGGTACCGCCGTAGGTGAAATAGTCCGGCCGGTAGAGCAGCTCCCGTGCCCGGCCGTCCTCCAGCACATGGATCTTGACGCCTTGCCGCACCCAGCGGTGCAGATGGAAAAACTGCACGCCGAAGGGACGCCTAGCATCGCCCCAGAGCGCCTTTTCCTTGCGATAGCGCAGCTTCTGGTGGGTATCGAAATCGATGGACTCGAGCGTGGCGTTAGCCTTGATGGGGCGCGGCTGGAAGGGCCGGGCGGCCAGATCACGCGCTTGCTGCTGCAACTGGTCGAACGAGAACGCGGCGGCCGGCCCGAAGGCGATCCCCTCGGCCTGCGCCCATGCCGTTCGGGCCAGCGGGGGCAAGCCCGCCCATGCCAACACGGCACCGAATCCCTGAAGAAACCCGCGTCGATTCATGTTCTCTCCCACGTCCGTCGAAAAATCCGCCGCGCCGGCCGTCCAGGTGACCAGCGTCTCGTTTACACTCATGCCATGGCGATTATCCGCGCCGACTGTACTCAAACTGCGAGGCCGAAACCATGCCGACCTACGATTATCACTGCCCCGCCAATGGACGCACGCTGTCCGCCTGGCACGGCATCAGCCGCCAGTTGACCACCTGGGGGGAGCTGTGCCGGGAAACCGGCGAACCCTTGGGCGATACGCCCCCCGATGCGGTAATCGAACGCCTGATCACCGGTGGCGGTGTCATCACCCGCGGCAGTCCGTCCGCGCCGCTCATGCCCTGCGGCAAGCACGCCTGCGGTTGCTCCCACGGATGAGCCGGCGTCCCGCGCGCCAGGCACGCGGGACGTCCCGCTTTACAGGAAGCTGCGGCTGATCAGCTCCTTCATGATCTCGTTCGTGCCGCCGTAGATCTTCTGCACCCGGCCATCGACGAAGGCCTTGGCCACCGGATACTCCAGCATGTAGCCATAGCCGCCGTGCAGTTGCAGGCATTCGTCGGTGAGCGCACACTGCAGATCCGTGGTCCACAGTTTGGCCATGGCGGCGGTGGTCACGTCCAGTTTCTTCTGCAGGTGCAGTTCCAGGCATTGGTCGACGAAGATGCGGCCGATGGTCACCTGAGTCTTGAGCTCGGCCAGTTTGAAGCGCGTGTTCTGGAACTTGGACAAGGGTTTGCCGAACACCTCACGCTGCTTGACGTAGTCGATGGTGTGCTGGAGCACGTACTCGGAGGCGGTGATCGAGCCCATGGCGATGAGCAGGCGTTCCTGCACCAGCTCGCTCATGAGGTAGCCGAAACCGCCGCCTTCCTTGCCCAGCAGATTAGCCGCGGGCACCTTGCAGTTGTCGAAGAACAGCTCGGCCGTATCCTGGGCCTTCATGCCGACCTTCTTGAGCTTGCGCCCCTTGTCGAAACCGGGCGTTCCCGCCTCGACCACCAGCAGGCTGATGCCGGCCGCGCCCTTGCTCGGGTCGGTCTTGCAGATCACGATGACCAGATCCGACATATAGCCGTTGGTGATGAAGGTCTTCTGACCGTTGAGGATGTAGTGGTCGCCCTCGCGCCGGGCGTGGGTCTTGACTGCCTGCAGGTCCGACCCAGTGCCGGGCTCGGTCATGGCGATGGCGCCGATCAGCTCGCCCCGGGCCATGCGCGGCAGCCAGCGCTGTTTCTGTTCCTCGTTGCCGTACTTGAAGATGTAGGGCGCGACGATCTCGTTGTGCAGCATGAAGCCGGGACCGGACGCGCCAACGCGCGTCTGTTCCTCGGTCTGTACCACGGTGAACAGGAAGTCTGCATCCGCCCCGCCATACGCCTCGGGCAGCGACATGCACAGGAGGCCCGCCTCACCGGCCTTGAGCCAGACCTCGCGCGACACCTGCCCGTCCTCCTCCCACTGGTCGTGATAGGGCACGACTTCCTTTTCGTAGAAGCGACGGCAAGTCTGGCGGAACATTTCGTGTTCTTCGCGAAAAATCGCGCGGGTCTTGTGCATGGGGATCTCCAATCATCCGTGAGTAAATTGGCCGAAAACAGCTTCGTGCCAGCGGGCATTATCACGATTGACGTGCGGGCTGCACAGCCCCTGGCCGCCCGATCGTTTACCATGATGCGGCCCTGCCGAGTGGCCCTGCTGCATGCTCTTTGCACAAGGATCCCTTCATGGATCATCGCTTTTCTCTGCCCGTGGCCCACGCACTGCGAAACGCCTTGACCAGTGGCTACGGCCGGCGCGATTTCATCGGCGACCTCACCGCCGGCGTCACGGTCGGCATCGTCGCCCTACCGCTCGCCATGGCGCTGGCCATTGCCAGCGGCGTCGCACCCCAACAGGGACTCTATACGGCCATCGTGGCCGGTGCCCTCATCGCACTCACCGGCGGCTCGCACGTCAACGTCTCGGGGCCGACGGCCGCCTTCGTGGTGGTGCTGCTGCCCATCGCCCAGCGCTTCGGCCTCGGCGGCCTGCTCACCGCCAGCGCCATGGCCGGCGTGATCCTGTTGTTCATGGGCCTGGCGCGCCTCGGCCGCTTCATCGAACTGGTGCCCTACCCGGTCACGGTGGGCTTCACCAGCGGCATCGCAGTCGTGATCGCCACCTTGCAACTGAAGGATTTCCTGGGTCTGCCTGTCGGCACGCTCGAGGGCCATTACTGGGAGAAACTGGGCATATTGTTGGGCGCATTGCCGCAGGCCCACGCCGCCGATCTGCTCATCGGCGCCCTGACGCTGAGTGTCATGATCCTCTGGCCGCGTCTGAGGCTGCGCTTTCCGGGCCATCTGGTGGCGCTGCTGGCCGGGACGCTGTTGTCCTTGCTGCTGGCTCGGATCGGGCCCGAATGGGCCGTGGACACCATCGGCTCGCGCTTCACCTGGACCGCGGGCACGCAAGTCGGCCACGGGATCCCGCCCTTCCTGCCGCAGTGGCAATGGCCCTGGGCCCAACCCGACCCGGATGGGCAGGCGCTCGACCTGTCCGTGTCGTTGCTGCGGGATCTGCTTGGCCCAGCCTTTACCATCGCCATGCTGGGGGCTCTGGAATCGCTGCTGTGCGCCGTGGTCGCCGACGGCATGGCGGGCACGCGCCATGATCCCAACGCGGAGCTGGTGGGGCAGGGACTGGGCAACATCGTCGCCCCCTTCTTCGGCGGTATCGCGGCCACGGCCGCCATCGCCCGCACCGCGACCAACATCCGCGCCGGCGCTCGCTCGCCGCTGGCCAGCGTCATCCATGCCGGCGTGGTGCTCATCGCCGTCGTGGCCCTGGCCGATCTGCTGGCCTATCTGCCGATGGCCGCGCTCGCGGGCCTCCTGCTGATGACCGCGTGGAACATGAGCGAGGCGCGCCATTTCATGCACGTGCTGCGCCGCGCACCGGGCAGCGACGTGATGGTGCTGCTCACCTGCTTCAGTCTCACCGTACTGTTCGACATGGTCGTTGCAGTCACCGTCGGCATGGGTCTGGCCGCGATCCTGTTCATCAAGCGCGTCATCGATCTCACCGAAGGGCGGCTGCTGAGTGCGAACGGTGCCGCAGGCCCGACCGCGGCCGAATTGCCCGGCGTGCTGGTCTACGACATCAATGGTCCACTGTTCTTCGGCGCGGCCCAAAAGGCCTTGCGGACGCTGCACACCATCGACCCCGGGCTGCGGGTGCTCATCCTGGACATGACCGACGTGCAGTTGATGGACATGACCGGCATGACCGCGCTGGAGGAACTCGTCAAGCAGGCGCAACGCCAGCGCCAGACCGTCATTCTGTGTGGCCTCGCGCCGCACCTGATCCTGAAATTGCGCCGCGTCGGCCTGCGCCGGATCAAGGGCGAGGTCGAGTATGTGCGCGATATCGCGGAAGCCCGGCGCCGCGCCGCGGCGTTGATCGAGCCGCCGTGTCATGTCGCCAGCCCCACATCGCTGTGACGGTTGCGCGCAGGATCGATCGGGTCGCCAGGAGATGGCTCGGCGAGCTGCGCGTCCAAACGAACGTGTCCTAGCTGCGACGCAGAATGTCCTTGCAGGCATCGTCTCCCCGGCGCGCCATTCCTGAACTTGACAACAACGCAGCGCCGCCTAGGTTTAACGATTGAACGAGCGGTCAATCACCGTTGCGTGGAATCGATCGACGGGGGAGACATCATGCGTGCGATTTCGGCGTGCTGGAAATACGGCAAATACTTCGTGGCTGCGTGGGCCATGCTGCTGGCTTGGCCATTCATGCTGATGGGCGGGACGGCGATTTTCGGATATGTCCTCGCGCTGGGCGTCATCGCCCTGGCCGGCGACCTGCTGTTGGGCGAGGATTTCACCGACTACGCGGGGAGCTATCGTTACCCCGGGCTGTTTTTCTGGCTGGAAACCGCCAGTCAGATCATCATGATCGGCACGACCCTGCTGTTTCTGTGGTCGCTGGCGTATCCGCGGGTCGATTTTCTGGGGATCGGCGCCGCCGTATCCCAGCTCACGGGCACGGATCTGGTTGCGCGCCATGCCGGCAACGACTGGCTCTACTATCTGTCCAGTTTCGCGATCACGGCGGCGGGCGGCGCGCTGGTCAATGTCGCCATCGCGCACAACCTGATCCACCGCACCTATGACCTCAAATCGGTCTGGGTGGGACGGATCGGCGAAGCCTTCGGCCTGTTCACCTATTTTTCCATCCGCCACCCCTATGGCCACCACAATCTGGTGGGTACACCAGCCGATCCTGCCTGGGCGCGGCGGGGAGACTCGTTCTATGGTTTCGTGGTGCGCTCCATCGTGGGTCAGTACCGCATGACTTGGGCGCTGGAGCGGGAACGCCTGCAGAAGATCGGTCGGCCGGTCTGGGGCATCCACAACGCCGCGCTGCAAGGCTGGGCGATCGAGGCGGCGATCGCCGTCCTGTTCTGGATGGTCGCGGGCTGGATTGGCGTGTTGGCGCTGCTCGGTATCGGTCTGGTCACCCACGTCATGCTGGAGTTCGCCAACTACATGGAGCACTACGGCTTGGTGCGCGTGCCCAGCGAGCCGTTCCAGTACCGTCACGCTTGGAACGACAATCACCGCATGTCGCTGTGGGTCGTGGCCGGCGTGCCGCGCCATTCCCATCATCACGCCGATGCACAAATCGAGCACTATGAGCTGAAACCCCTGCCGGACGCACCCACCACACTGGGCGGGTATGTGGTGACGGCGCTGATTTCACTCATTCCCCCGCTCTGGCACGCGCTGATGAGTCCGCGTCTGCTGGAGTGGGACGCGCGCTACGCCACGTCGGCAGAGCGGCGGCTGGCCGCGGAAGAAAACCTGCGCAGTGGCATCCCGCTGCTGGTGGACGCCGGCAAGCAATATTTCGCTCAGACGAGCCGTGATGACGGGCGAGCGGCGTGCGCCTGATTGCGTATCGGAACGGCGCCGTTTCGGAACAATCACGCAAGCCGCAAACAGGACATGACCAGCCCGGCATGGGGATCAAGCGCCACACGCTGCCGCGTCGGGCCGCAGCGTTCTCGATATCCGGTCGAGGCCCTGATCGGCCAGACCCACACACGGAGCGCGCGGGTTCGGCGCCCCGGCGCAGCTGCGGCCCTCAGCGCTCGAGGGTGTAAATAGCATCGACGCTGGATTGCGCGCCGCTTTCGGTGCGCAGCGTCCAGCGGCGGCTGAGCGTATAGCGCGTGCGCAAGGTGCTCACCGCGTTGAAGACGCCGACGCCGTAGCTCACGTACAGGCGGGGCGTGAGGTAGCGTCCGACACTCAGTTCGCTGGTGGTGACATCGCCCGAGTTCTTGACCTCCACGTCCTGCACCCCGAACCGGCTGCCGATGCGTTGCGCCAACAGCTCGCCGCCGGCCAGGCCCACCGCTGCCGCGGCTCGGGTCATGGCGGCGCCGTCATCGCCGCTGGCCTGGTTCAGCGGCCGCCCGAGCACCAGATAGGCCAGGGCATCGGATTGCGGCAGCAAGGGCTGTGAGAAGACCTTCACGTCCGGCTGCTGGACCAGTCCCCGCGCCTCGACCCCGACGGTCTGTTCGCCGAACTTGCGGCTCGCGCGCAGATCGAGCCCCGGGGTGTCGAGCGACGCGCCCGCGTACAGGATGCGACCGCGCTCGATGGTGAGGTCCTGCCCATAGGCCCGATAGCGACCGTTGAGGATCAGTTCGCCGCTGGCTGCGGGCAGGGTACCCGGCCCTTCATGCAAGCGCAGCTGGCCGGTGATGTCGGTCTTGAGCCCGAAGCCTTCGAAACGCACCTTGTCGCCCAGAATCAGCCGCAGGTCGAGTGCCCAGGGCAAGGCGCCCCGCTCGACCGCCGCCTTGGGCCCGACGATCACCTCATCGCCGCTGGGCTTGACCGTGCCCTCCAGTTCCCGGGGCTTGAGCAAGGCCTCGGGCACGGTGAGCTGTCCGTTCACGGCCAGCTTGTCCGGCGTGTAGCTCACCTGCATGTCGGGCGATACACGCACTCGGGCCTCGGCGGTGTCGGCCACCAGCACATCCCGTCCGCTCAAGCGCGCCTGCAACGCCGGGCGACCTTGCTGCAATCCGAATTGCCCATCGAGCGACAGGGTTCCGTTGCCGGAATCCAGCGCGCCGGACAGACGCAAGCGGTCGCCGCCGATCGGTGTGGCTTCGAGCCCGATCTTGCGCAGTTGCAGGCCCGCGACCGGAACGTCGACGGCCCCTTCCGTGAGCCGTGCGGCGCCGGAGAATTCCGGCGCCTGCCACGGACCGCGCCAGGCCAGATCGGCCGACAGACGCCCGCGGGGCTGATCGAGCTGTGTGACGAGCAGCGTCAGCGGCGCCAACTCGTCGGTGTCGATCTGTACCCGGCCTTCTGTGGGAAGCTCCGCCAGCCGTCGCCAGCGGCCGTCATAGCCCGGGATCGCAAGCCCGGCCTCCAGCCGGCCCGCCTCGCCCGACCGGCCGCTCAGCCGCGCGGTGAGGCCGCGCGGGGTCGCCGCACCGGTGAACCGCAGCGCTTCCAGTGTCAGGAAGCGATCGGGCGGCAAGCCGGCGATGGGGCTCTTCCGCTCGACGATGACGTTATCCGCCTGGGCGATGATCGTGCCCGTCATGCGCTCGCCTGCGCCTTGCGCCTCCATCGTCCCGCCGACGCGGCCGACCAGGCGCCAGTCCGGGCCCAGGAGGCCTTGCCAGGGCGCGAGGTCGAGGTCGGTCAGTTGCAGTCGTGCGCCGAGCGACTCCGGTCGCCATTGCCCGTCGGCGCACAGGGACTGTCCGGCCTGCCGCAGACACAGCCCGGACAGCGTCGCCTGTTGTCGACCCAGCTCCACGGTCGCGGGTTGATCCAGTTGCCAAGGCGCGCCGTCCCGGGGACGCAGCGCCAGCGCCGTCATCCGTGCCGTCCAGAGCGGCGCTTTCCAGCCGCCCGCGGCGTCCAGTTGCACGGCCAGCGCAGATTGTTCGGCGCGGATCGACAAGCGGTGCTCATCCGGCTGGCCCTGTACCGTGACCTTGGCCGCATCGAGGCGTCGATCACCGCTTTCGACCCCGCGCACGGTGGCGCTGAGGCTCAAGGGTCGGGTCCACCCGCCCCATTGGGCCGCCAGGTCGAGCGTCTCCAGACGCGTTGCATCGAGACGCACGTTCCCCGCTGAGGCGGTCAGCTCGATCCGTGGGTCGGCGCGGGGGCCCGCGGCCTCGGCCGTCAGCGTCAATCGCCCGGCGGCATCCGGCCAGAGGTCACCGAGATCGGGCGCATCCAGCCGTGCCCGCAGGCGCACCTCCTCGGCCCAGCGCCCTTCACCCGTCAGCCGTGCCCGCCCGGCGCGGGCCTGCAGTCCGGTCAGCGTCCATTCGCTGCCGACGCCCGCGAGGGCGGCCTTTGCCTCGATCGGCCGCCCCCGCAGTTGTCCCTGCAGGCTGCGCACCTCGGCTCGCGCCTGCAGCCCCGCCGCGTCCCGCTGACCCCGCGTGGACGCATCGAGCGCCAGCCGCCCGGGCCAGCGCGCATCGATGCCGCCCGGATCGAGACCGCGGCCGCGCACATCGAAATCCCAGGCCAGCGCGGGCGCCCAGCGCACGACGCCACGGCCCTCGACCGTCCCTTTGAGCAGACCGCGCGCCGACAGCGCAGCGATCCGCAGCTCGGACCGATCGCCCTGGCCTGCCAGATCCACGGTGGCCGACTGAGGACCGGTGGCGTAGCTGCCTTTGATGAGGGCGTGCAACGCCAACTCATAGCGCGCGAGGGTGCCGCCGATCTGCAGCCGCCCCTCCGGACTGTCGAGCGTCGTCCCCGGCCAACGCAAGTCCTGCCACGCGAGGTCGGCTCGGACCGGTCGCTGATCCTCGCCCGTGAAGGGAATGTCCGCCTCTCCGCGCACCCGGCCTGCCGGGCCGTCCATGCTGAGCCGCTCGAGCCGCGCGCCCGAGCGATCGACCCACCCGGCGAGCGCAGCCTGCCAGACGCCTTCCGGGGCGCCCTCGGCGCGCCCTTGCGCCTCGATCCGGGCCTCCTCGCGCGTGCCCGTGCCCGTGATTTCTGCTTGCAATACCACGGCTTCGGGCAGATCGGGGCGAAACGCATGGGGGCGCAGCCCACTCGTGCTCCAAGTGGCCTGCCACTGCAGCGAACCCAATGGCTGGCGGAGCCGGGCGACGAGTTCGTAGTCATAGGGCGCAGGCGCCCTGTGCGCGATGCCCAGATCGGTCAGATCGCCCGCGAGCGCGAATTCCCCGGTCCACTCGGGATACCCCTCGACCGGCGCCCGCGCCGCGAGTCGTGCCGTGAGCGGCCAGCGGCCCGTCGTTTCGCCGCTGCCCGCGCCGCTGACCTGCAGGCGCGGATGATCCAGCGCCAGCCGGCCCGCCGACCAGCGGCCCGCGCCCAGATCGAGCGCCTGCGCGCGCGCGTCGAGACACTGCGGCGCCTCAGGGCCGTTCTGATAACAAGCCTGTTGCGCGTCGAATCGATCCACGCGAATGGTCAGCGGCAGGGCCAGCGGCCCGGGCGGCGCACCGTCGCCTGCGGGCTGCTCCGAGGCGGGCGTCGTCACCTGATAGCGGAGATCCCGGATCGTCAGATCCGCGATGTGTAGCTGTCGCCGCAGCAGCGCCGCCGGATACCAGGCGAGATCGATCTGGCCCACGTTCAGGGCCCAACCGGCGCCCGTCACGCGCAATCCCGCGACGCGCACGGGACCCACCAGCGATCCCTCGGCGCGATCGTAGTCGTAGGTCACCGGCGCATAGGGCTGCAGCAGCCGCGCCAGCCGATCGACGCCATCGGGCCGCGTGGCCAGCCAGTACGCCATGCCCGCCAGTCCGAGCAGCGCCACCACGAGGCCGAGCAAGACCCAGCGTGCCAGATGCCTCACAGCTCCGATCCCAGACTCAGATGCAGCCGCCAGTCCGCCGCTGGGTCATCGACGGGTTGGGCCACGTCCAGCTTCAGCAGGCCCACCGGGCTGCGCCAGCGCAAGCCCAGACCGGCCGCGGTCTTCAGATCCATGGTGCCGTCGTCGAAGGCGTTGCCCGTATCGACGAATACGGCTGCGCCCCACTGCCGCCAGAGCATCTGTTCGAACTCGGCGCTGGCGGTGACGAGATAGCGCCCCCCCTGGACCTCGCCCTGGGCATTGCGCGATCCGAGTTCCTGGAAGGCATAACCGCGCACGCTGTTGTCGCCGCCGGCAAAGAAACGCTTCGACAGCGGCAGGTCGGACAACTGACTGGCCGCCGTGGCGCCGGTCTGCTGGCGCAGGATCCAGCGGCCGCGGCTGCCGGCGGGATGAATCCAGCGGGTGTCCATCAGCGCCTGGGCGAATGGCGAGGCGTCGGGAGAGACACTGCCCAGAAGGTCGATGCTCCAGCGCAGCCCGTCGCGCGGATAGACCGGGTCGTCGGCGCGGGTATAGGTCCAGTTCGCGCCCGGCAGAAGCGACAGAAGCTGCTCGTCCTCCCCGCCCTCGGCCAGCTCAAAGCTTTCGTGCTCGAGGTTCAAGCGCAGGTTGCGCTGCCAGGGCGGATCGCGGTCGTTGCGGGCGATGCCGACGCTGGTGATCCGGCTGGTCCGGTCCTCTACGCGCGTCTCGCGCAAGCTGCCGTTGAAGTCCAGCGAGTCGGTGGCGGGGTTGTCGATCGGGATGAGATAGCTGAACTGGGCGCTGGAGTCGACCTGCGCCAGTTTGAGCTGGCTCCGCCAGCGATGCCCCAGGCTGTTCACGCGCCGGTTGTCCCAGCCGAGCGTGCCGCGCGGGCCGGTGTCCGTGCCGTAACCGAGACCGAAGGTGTATTTGTGCCGCTGGTTTGGGTCGAGCGCCACCTCGATCGGGACGGCGCCGTCCACGGCCCGCTCGGGATGCGGCACCACCTCGACCCGTGAAAAATATTCGGTGTCGTCGAGCGCGTACTGCAGATCGAGCAATTTGCGCACGTTGTAGAAATCCCCCGGCGCGAAGGGCACGAAACGCGCCAGAAAGGCCGGGTCGAGAATGTCCTGATCGAAACGCACGGGACCGAAGGTGTAGCGCGGACCGGTGTTCAGCGTGAGCCGCACGACCGCCGTGCCCGCCGCTGGATCGACGCGCAGTTCGGCCGGATCGAAGGCCGCATCGAGGTAACCCGTGGAGAGCGCGCGGCGGCGCAATCGCGTCTTGCCATCCTCGTAGCGGCGGTGGTCGGCCACATCCCCGACCTTGAGGGGAAAAGCCGCCAGCAGGGCGCGCAGATCGGGGTCGGTGCCTCCCGCCCCGGTGAGCTCCACGACCACATCGCTCACGCGAACCGGCGCGCCGGGATCGATACGGTAGCGCGCCAGCCACCCACCCTCGCGCGGGACCAGCTCGGTTTGGATCTGCGGCGCATAGAATCCGAAGGGACGCAGCGCCTGCTCGATTTCCGCCTGCGCCTGCAGATGCAGCCGGCGCAAACGGGACTCGGACATGCGGGCGGGGTCCTCCTGCAGGATGCCCAGCGTCGCGCGGACGTTGCGCTCGAGATCGCCGTCGATACCCGTGATCTCGACGCTGAGCGTCACCGCGAAGGCGGGGGAGATCCAGACCCACAGAAAGACTGCTGCGGCCTGTGCGCGCCATCGTCCCGAAAACAGCATCCGGTCTCCAATCGCCGGGCGGGGCGCGTCTCCTCTACGGCGCGGCCTCGCAGGCAGGGTAGGCCCGAACCGGGGCCGGTGCGGGCAATCTCGACAAGGACTTGGCGATCACCGCGGCCCACGCCGAACCGGCCTGCGCCTGCAGGCGACCGAGCACGGTGGCAGCATCACGGTCCTCTCGAGCTTCCAGACCATAGAACCGCTCCATGAGTTCCGGGCTCTGCCCTTCGATCAGCCGATAGCTGCCCAAATAGGCGACCTCGCCGGCCCGCACAATGACGCATCGGCCCGCGCCGGCCTTGCGATTGAACCAGTAGGGCCGCTGCCCATCGCTGAACCCCGCGAGCACATAACGACCCGGCGCCAGATCGGGGAGCAGGAAATTCCCGTCATCGTCCGGATAGGCCTTGGGCGTGGTGACGTTCATGGCCCAGCCGGCTCCCGCGGGCAGGATCAGCACGGCGTAGGGACGCGTCGCCGCGCCGGTGAGCTGGCCGGCAACTGCGCCGGTGCCGGCCCGCGGCGCGTGCGCGAAGGGATCCGTGGCGCAGGCCGTCAGCAGAAGCAGGCAAAGCAGAATCAGGCAACGTTGGGGCATGGACGAGTCTCCGCAAAATTTTCCTGCACTATAACCCGCGGCTGGGCAAACAAAACGGTCACGGCACGCCCGGTGCGCTGTTCGCGCCGCGTCTCGGGCGCGACACGCTGGGTTAAAATGCGCCGATGACGGACGTGACGGCTTTGCTGGAAGGATTGAACGGCGCCCAGCGCGAGGCGGTATGCGCGCCCGCTGGCGCCGTGCTGGTGCTGGCGGGCGCGGGCAGCGGCAAGACGCGCGTGCTGGTGCATCGCGCGGCCTGGCTGATGACCGTGGAAGGCGTCTCGCCCTACGGCATTCTGGCCGTGACCTTCACCAACAAGGCCGCCGGCGAGATGCGCGCGCGCCTGCAGCGCTGGGTGAACCTGCCGGCCGGCACGCTGTGGATCGGCACCTTCCACGGCCTGTCGCACCGCCTGCTCCGCCAGCATGCGCGCGAGGCGGGCTTGCCCGAGGGCTTCCAGATCCTCGACAGCGACGATCAGCGCCGGCTGATCAAGCGCGTGCTGCGCAATCTGGAGCTCGACGAGACGCGCTGGCCGCCGCGGCAATGCCAGGCCTTCATCAACGCGCAGAAAGAAGAGGGCTTGCGCGCACGCGACGTGGCCGCGGGCAACGACCCGGCGCACGGCCAGATGCTGCGTATCTACGAGGCCTATGAAGAAGCCTGTGAGCGCGCGGGGCTGCTCGATTTCGCAGAACTCTTGCTGCGCAGTTTCGAGTTGCTGCAGCGCAATCCCACGCTGCTCGCTCACTACCGCCAGCGTTTCGGGCATGTGCTGGTGGACGAGTTCCAGGATACCAACGCCCTGCAATACCGCTGGCTGCGCCAGCTCGCCGGCGCACATGGCCAATTGTTCGTGGTGGGCGACGACGACCAGTCCATCTACGGCTGGCGCGGCGCCCGCGCCGATCACCTGCAGCGCTTCCTGAACGACTACCCGCAGGCCCAGGTCATCCGGCTGGAGCAGAACTATCGCTCGACCGCGACCATCCTCGAGGCCGCCAATGCGCTCATCGCCCACAACAGCGACCGGCTCGGCAAGACGCTCTGGACCGAAGGCGCGCGTGGCGAGCCGATCCGCTGCTATCGCGCCTTCAACGAGCGCGACGAGGCCGACTTCGTGGTCGAAACGCTCAAATCCCTGGTCGCTGCGGGCACGCCGCGGCGAGAAATGGCCGTGCTGTACCGGTCCAACGCCCAGTCGCGCGTGCTGGAAGAAGCGCTGATCCAGGCGCGCATGCCCTACCGCGTGTACGGCGGCCTGCGCTTTTTCGAGCGCGCCGAGATCAAGGACGCGCTGGCCTATCTGCGCCTGACCCAGAACCGCGACGATGACGCCGCCTTCGAGCGGGTGGTCAACACGCCGCCGCGCGGCATCGGCGTGCGCACCCTCGAAAGCCTGCGTCAGGAAGCCCGGGCGGGCGGACTCACGCTGTGGCAGGCGGCAAGCCGCTTCAGCGGCAGCCGAACCGCAGCGGCCTTGGGCGGCTTTCTGCAGCAGATCGACGCGCTGGCCCGGGCCATCGACGGTCTGCCGCTGGGCGATCAGGTCGCCGAAGTCATCCAGCGCAGCGGCCTGATGGCCCATCATGGCGCGGAAAAGGGCGAACAGGGCCAGGGGCGGCAGGAAAACCTGCAGGAACTCGTGCGCGCCGCGAGCGGCTTTACCATCGATCCCGACGCCGGGCTCTCGCCCTTGACCGAATTTCTCACCCATGCCGCGCTCGAGGCGGGCGAGATGCAGGCGGCCAGCGGCGAGGACGGCATCCAGCTCATGACCCTGCACGCGGCCAAGGGGCTGGAGTTCAAGGTCGTGTTCATCACGGGCCTGGAGGAGGGACTGTTCCCGCACCAGCGGGCGCTGGAGGATGCCTCCGGCCTCGCCGAAGAGCGGCGGCTGTGCTACGTGGGCATGACGCGCGCGATGCAGACCCTGTATCTCAGCCATGCGGAAAAACGCCGGCTCTACCAGAGCGAGCAGTACACCATCCCTTCGCGCTTTCTCGACGAGATTCCGCCCGAGTGCATCGAAGCCGTCCGGCCGCGGGTGGAAGTGTCCCGGCCCATCAGCTTCAGCGCGCCGTTACCGGGTGCCGCCTCGGGCGGTTTCCGCCTCGGCCAGAGCGTGCGCCATGCGCGCTTCGGCGAGGGTGTCGTGCTGGCCTTCGAAGGCGCAGGGGAGGCGGCGCGTGTCCACGTCAATTTCCGCAGCGCCGGCCCCAAATGGCTCATCACCAGCTTTGCCAAGCTGGAAGCCGTCTGATCCGAGGCAGCGCCGGTTTCCGATCCGGCAATCCGACCGGCCACCGGTGTTCAGTCGGCCCGAAAGCCTGCATCCTCACGCCCCAGCCAGTCCTTGGCGAACTGCCAGGCCACCCGGCCGCTGCGCGAGCCGCGCTCCAGCGCCCACTGCAAGGCGGCGCGGGTCACCACCTCGCGCTCGGGCTCGGGCACCCCGAAGCGCGCCAGCCAATGGCGCACGATGGCGAGGTACTGGGTCCGGTCGAAGGGATGAAAGGACAGCCAGAGCCCGAAGCGGTCGGAGAGGGAGATTTTTTCCTCCACCGCCTCGCTGGGATGGATCTCGCCATCCAGGACCCGCGTGTCGCGGTTATCAGCCATCGACTCGGGCATCAGATGGCGGCGGTTGGAGGTGGCCACGATCAGCACGTTGTCAGGCGGCGCGCTCACGGATCCCTCCAGCACGGCCTTCAGATGCTGATAGCCGGGTTCATCGTGGCTGAAAGACAGATCGTCGCAATACAGGAGGCAGCGTTCGGTCCGGCCGTGCAGCAGCGCGAGCAGGTCTGGCAGTTCATCGAGCTGCGCCTTGCCGATCTCGATCAGCCGCAGACCGCGATCGGCATAGGCGCCCGGCAGCGCCTTGATGAGCGAGGACTTGCCCGTGCCGCGCGCGCCCCAGAGCAGGACGTTGTTGGCCGGCCGACCGGCGATGAATTGGCGGACGTTGCGCTCCAGCGCCGCGCGCTGGCGTTCGAGCCCCAGCAAATCCTCGAGCGCCGCGGCCCTGTAATGCGCCACTGGTTCCAGCATCCCCCGACCCTGCCCGGTGCTTCGCCAGCGCCAGACCGGCGCCTGCGCGAGCTCCACCGGCACGGGCGCCGGCGGCAGCCAAGCCTCGAGCCGGTCGGCCAGTGCGTGCAGCCGCGGCAACAGGCGATCCCACTCCGGCTCGCTCATCAAAGCTGCTCCCTGCCGGCCTCGCCCAGCGACCCCGCCCAGTCGGGCAGAACCAGCTCGGTTACGCGCCATTTCAGCCCTTGGCGGCTCAGGATGAT
Source organism: Candidatus Acidiferrales bacterium (assembly GCA_035573755.1). Taxonomy (GTDB): domain Bacteria; phylum Pseudomonadota; class Gammaproteobacteria; order UBA5335; family UBA5335; genus Macondimonas. The sequence goes on along the minus strand of DATLZY010000095.1, from coordinate 8,400 downwards.
GCGCAGGCGCTCCCCCTGAGGAGTCGTGGCCTCGACGGCGAAGCGGCTGGGCGACTCGAAACCGGTTTGCACGTCGCGCACCTCGATCTCGCGGCGATCCGGCGAGGCGGGCTGCTCCGGGTCCGCTGGCGGACTCTCTTGCGCGGCCGGCACCGTCTGCTGCTCGAGCAAGCCCAGCAGCCCCGCGGGGGTCACCAACGCATCCACGGCGCCGTTGACCACCTGCGTGGCGAGCCCCATCGCCAGACCCGCCAGGGGCGATTCGCGCCAGCGAGGCGGCGCGGATTGCGCCGCCCGGTCGTTGAGCTGCAGCTTGATGTTCTCTCGCAGCCGCGGGAAATCCACCTGATTTTCGAGCCGGGCGGTGTCGCGCGTTTCGATCGCAAGACGCAGCTGGTGCAGGGTATGGTACGGCCCCACAACCACGATTCCGGCCAGCAGCAACAACGCCGACAGCCCCAGGCCGACCCATCGTTTCATCCCCGCGCTCCTCATCCCGTGACCCATGGCGGGACCATAGCACGGGTCTTGCGCACGGGGCGCCTCCCTGCACAAGCATGGTCACGCGCGGTTTTTCATGGAACAATCGCGCTGGACCGTGGTAAGCAGCCCCCTTCGGGGCGCGGTTCCCGGCCGTGGCAGATGCCTGCCCGCTGCCTGGCGCAGCACCCAGCCGGCATCCGCTGGCCCATCCATGGAGTCAGAATCGACGTGATGAGGAATCATGCCGTCTGCTTCTCTTGAAGCCGTGCAGCCCTGCTTTCGTTCGACAAAACATGTGAGGTTTCCATGAAGCGCAAACTCAGCCTATTCGCCCTGCTGGGCCTCGGCAGCCTACTGCCGCTGGCCGCTCAGGCCGACGACATGACCCTGCGGCCCTACGTGGGCCTCAGCTACGTGTACGCCACTGCCCAGGACCTGGAAATCGGGGATCGGGAAGTCGAATTGCCCGAAGACGTCACCGATTTCGACGAGGACGTCTCGACCGGCAAGGGCTTCGTCGGTGTGGAACTGCTGCCGTGGGTCGGTCTTGAAGGTCAGTACATCTATCTGGGCGAAACCGAGGAAAAGGGCTTCGAGCTGTCCGGCGACGTTTACACCGCTGCGGTGGTGCTGTCCCTGCCGCTCGCCAGCGACTTCTTCACCATCTTCGCCAAGGGCGGTCTGGCCTGGTGGGACGTCGAACTGGACGGCCCCGGTCCGCTGGACGGCGACTGGGATGGAGACAACGTCTTCTACGGCGCCGGCGTGAAGTTCAAGGTGTTGCCGCATCTGTACGTGCGTGCCGAATACGAACGCATCCCCGTCGACAAGGACAATTTCGAACTCAACTTCGACCTGGCCTCGGCCGGCTTGCAGTTCACGTTCTGATCCCGCCGCTGCTGGGTTCGGGGCGTCCCCCGGCCCAGCAGCCTTCCAGTGATTCCCCGCCGCTGCTGCGTCCATTCGCTGGCTTTGACGACCCGCCTATCGCGCAAGCGCCCGCTTGAAATCAAGCGCTTTCAGCCCCGCCGACCATCGGCGCGCGGCCGGCACAGCAGGGGCGCATAGCGGACCACGAACAGGCCGAAACCGAAGCACCACGCCCCGGCGGCGAGTGCCACTGCCAGCCGCGGCGCCGCGCCGGCCAGTGCCACCCGAACAGCCGTCGCCACCGCCACAGCGGCGAATGCAATCGCCATCGGCCGCGGCGGCGCGAGTGGCCGGCCCGTGTGGCCGAGACTCACGCGCGCCATCATGGCCAGGATCAGCCCGCCCACGGTGCCGACCGTGAAGGCGTGCAGCACCGCGCTGCCGGCGATCGGCACCCCGGCGTGCCAGGCGGCGAGCCCGAGTAGCGCCACCACCAGCCAGGCGTAGGCGACGTGCAGCGACCACAGCAGCGGCACGCGCCAGATGCCGGGGCGATACCAGCGCACCGCCCGCCAGCCGTGCAGCAGCGCGAGCGCCAGCAGCAGCGGCGCGAGGCGCAGGTCCGGCGCCAGGCCCACGCCCGCCGCGGCCAGTACGGCGAGCAGCACGAATCCGCCCATCGCGAGATGCGGCTCCCAGGACGGCACCGGTGCCGCCGCCGGCAGGCGCAGGCCGTTCACGGTGAACAGCGGGATCACCCGCCCGCCGATCAGCGCAATCACGGCGCCGATCAGCCACAGCGGCGCCCACGTCGCCTGCCGCAGCAGGATGAAATCGTTGCTGTGCACCGCATACAGCGCCAGTGCATCGGCGACGGTGAGCAGCAGGAGCAGGCCGACCAGCGGGTAGTTGCGCCGCTGCTGGACGCGCCCGAGCTGCCAGCCAAGGCGCGCCGCCACGGCCGGCAGGAAGGCAAGTTCGAGTGCGGCCAGCAGTGGCCACGGCAGGCCCGGCCACAGCCAGGCGATGCGCGCCGCGAGCCACAGCCCGAACAGCGCCGCGAGCGGCGCGCCGCGCAGGCCGGGCGAGTCGGTCCAGTTTTGCACCGCCGTGAGCAGGAAGCCGGCGATCACGGCGGCGGCGAAGCCGAACGGCATCTCGTGCAAATGCCAGGCGAGCGCCCCGCCGCGCGGCGCAAAGGCGACCCAGCCCAGGTAACTGGCCGCCCACAGCGCCACCGCCAGCACGGCGAACGCCGCCGCGCCCAGAAAGAACGGCCGAAAGCCGAGCCGAAACAGCGGCAGGCCCCGCTCAGCCATCGAGCGCCGCCGCCACGCGGGCGATGTTGGCCTCGTGCGCCGTGAGCATGGCGCCGAGCCCGGCCTGCAACGGCGCGTCGCCCACGCGCGGCAGCAGCGCCTGAAGTTTGCGCACCACCCAGCGCTGGCCGCGGTTCAGGAACGCGAGCCGCGCCGGCAGGTCCTGGATGGCCATTGCCTTTGCGTAGAAATCGCCGGTGCGACGCGACGGCGTGCCGCCGAGACGCTGGATCGATTGCGTGAGCAGCGCGCACCAGCGCGCCTCGTCGTGCTGGATGGCGCGCACCAGCGGCGTGAGCTTGGCCGGTGCGTCCTTCGCCGTGTGCAGCGCCACGCGCGCGCCGGCGCGCTCGGCCTCCAGCAGCTCGTCGAGCGCGGCGAGCAGTTCGTTCCGCCCGATCGCGCCCATGTACTGCCCGTCGGCCTCGGCGGCGTAGCAGGCGGGCGAGCTCAGGCGCGCCGCTTCGGCCGCCGGCATTGCGTCGACCGCCAGCAGCGCCTCGGCGTCGGCGACGATCTGCGTGAGACGCTCGCCGGCGGCCACGATGGCGTCGATGCGGCCGACGCCGGTGCCGGCGTACAGCGCCATGGCTTCGAAATCGCCACTCATGGAGCGCAGCGGCGAGTCGGTGCTGAACAGGTAAATGGGCCGGCCTTCCTCCTCGCCGATCACGGTGCGCGTGTTGGTGAAGGGATCGCCGCGCTCGCCGCGGGTGACGCTGTTCGCCAGCACCCGCACCTTGGCGCCCGGCGGCCAGTTGATGTGGAAGTCCTCGGTGAGCAGCGTGTCGGCCGCGGTGGCGGTGACCAGGCGCCGCTTGTGGTAGTCGTGGGCGAAGCTTTCCTCGGTTGCGATCAAGGCCGTGCCGAACACCGCGCCCTGCGCGCCGAGCGCCAGCACGGTGGCGACGTCCGCGCCGTCGGTCAGGCCGCCCGCGGCCAGTACCGGCACGCTCACCGCCGGCAGGAGTTCCCCGAGCAGCGCGTGCAGGGGCTGGTCGCCGCGCACGTGCCCGCCGGCCTCGACGCCCTGGGCGATCAGCGCATCGGCGCCGGCCGCCTGCGCCGCGCGCGCCTCGTCTGCCGACCCCACCTGACACACCACGCGCAGCCCCGCCGCGCGCAATCGTCCGACGAGCGCCGCCGGCACGTCCCAGAACAGCCCCGCCACCGGCACGGCGAGCGCGATCAGCGTCTCGATCTGCGCGCCCAGCAGCGCGGGATCGGTGCCGGCCGGGATCAGATTGACGCCGAAGCGCTCCACCCCGGCGGCGCGCACGGCCGCGACCTCGGCGCGGATGCGTTCAACCGGCTCGCGCACCATGCCGAGAAAGCCGAAACCGCCGGCGCGGCTGACCGCGGTGACCAATTCCGCGCGCGCCACGCCGCCCATGCCCGCCAGCACCAGCGGATAGCGGCAGCCGAGCAGGTCGCACACGGGGCGATGCAGCGGCGTGTTCATGATTCGTCGTCCGCCTCCAGGTGTTCGCGCAGGTATTCGGCCAGCACGACGGTGTGGTTGTGGACGTCGTCGCGGGCGCCGTAGAGCAGGGTCAGCGGACCCGCCCGCGCCAGCTCGCGCAGCGGCGCGAGCGCCTCGGCGTTGGCGTCGAGTTCCGCGCGGTAGCGGGCGCGAAACGCCTGCCAGCGCGCCGGATCGTGGCCGAACCAGCGCCGCAGGGTAGGACTCGGCGCGACGTCCTTGTGCCAGACCGTGAGCGCCGCCGCCTCCTTGCGCAGGCCGCGCGGCCACAGGCGATCGACCAGCACGCGCGCGCCGTCGCCGCTGCGCGGCGGCTCGTAGACGCGCTTGATGCGGATGTCGACGGGCACGACCGCGGCGCGCAGTGCGTCAGTGCATCGGCGGGTGAAAGTGCCCGCCGGCGGCGTGCGTGGCGGTGCCGGCGTCTGCCCCCAGCAGGGCCGCCATCTGGTCGGCAAACGCCGCATAGCGCTCGTGCTCCGGGCCGAGTTCCACCTCGGCCTGCTCGAAGCGCGCGTGCAGGTCGGCGAGTTCCGCGGCCGAGAACAGGCGCTCGGCCATCGGGAACACCATCTGGTCTTCCTTCCAGATGTGGTTCGGGTACAGCTGCTGGATGCCGGCGATGGCCTCATGCAGGGCGGCCGGGGCGGCGGCGTCGCCCCGCTCCAGGGCGTCGATGGCCGCGGCCAGCGCGCCGACCCGCTCGCGGCCGCGGGCGTGCTCGCGCAGCAGGCCTTCGAGCGGGCAGCCGTCGTGCGGCACGCCCTTGCCCTCCATGGCCGGGAACAGGATCGCCTCTTCCTTGGCGTGATGGCAGCGGTCGGCGAACTCGCGCATGAAGGCGACCACGCCGCGCAGGCGGGCGATGTCCGGCCGGCGACCGGCCTCCAGGTCCTGATCGATGGCGCTCAGGCCGTGCACGACCTCCAGGATGTAGTGGTGTTCGTGCGTGAGCAGGTGGATGGGGTTGTCGTGTGCCATGGCGATCCTCTCGCAGGTGGTGGCCGTCCGCCGAGGGTAAACCCGTTCGGCGGACGGCTCGCGGTCACCCCTCCAGCGCCGCCGCCGGGCCGAAGAATTCCCAGTGCATGCGCTCGGCCGGCACACCGAGTTCGCCGAGCAGGCGCTTGACCGCGCCCATGAACGGCGCGGGGCCGACGAAGTAGGCGTCCATGTCGCGTGCCTGCGGCAGCGCGCGCGCCAGCAGCTCGGCGCTGACGCGGCCGTGGGCGTCGACCGGCGCGTCACCGACCGCCTCGTGGCAATAGAAGCGACGGGCCTGCGTGCTGCGCGCGACCAGATCATCCACCCAGTCGCGAAACGCGTGCACGGCGGCGTTGCGCGCGAAGTGCACGAAGGTCACCGGCCGGCGCTGTTCGTGCGCGGCCTGCAGCATGGGCAGCGTGGGGGTGATGCCGACGCCGCCGCTGATCAGCGCCAGTGGCCGCTCGCCGGGCGCGAGCACGAACTCGCCGGCCGGCGGGAACAGATCGATCGTGGCGCCGACGCCAAGCGCGTCGTGCAGGTGGTTCGACGCCCGCCCGCCAGGCTCGCGCTTGACGCTGATGCGGTAGGTGCTGCCGTTCGGCGGTGCGGACAGCGAGTAGTTGCGCCGCACCTCCTGGCCGTCGATGGTGAGCCGGAGGCCGATGTACTGGCCGGGCTGGAACGCCATCACCGGGCCGCCGTCGGCGGGCTTGAGATAGAACGAGGTGATCTCGGCGCTCTCCGGCACCTTGCGGCTGATCTCGAAACGGCGCGCACCGCGCCAGCCGCCGGGCGTCGCCGCCGCGGCGGCGTAGACGTCTTCCTCGGCGCCGATCAGCAGATCCGCGAGCTGCTGGTAGGCCGCCGCCCAGGCCTCGATCACGGCGTCGGTCGCGATGTCCGGTCCCAGCACCTCGCGGATGGCGCGCAGCAGGCAGCTGCCGACGATGGGGTACTGCTCCGGCAGCACCTGCAGCGACACGTGCTTTTGCACGATCTGCCCGACCAGCGGGCCGAGCGCGTCGAGGCGATCGATGTGGCGGGCGTACTGCAGGATGCCGTTGGCGAGCGCCCGCGGCTGGGCGCCGCTGGCCTGGTGCGCCTGATTGAACAGCGGGCGCACTTCGGGGTACTCGGCGAGCATCGTCCCGTAGAAGTGGCGCGTCAGCGCCTCGCCGCCGCTTTCGAGCAGCGGGACGGTGGCCTTGACGATGTCGCGGTGTTGGGCGGAAAGCATCGGGGTCATCCTCGAAGGTGGATCGTCGGCGCGACGATGGCGACGTGATGCTTACAGCTTCCATGCCATGGCATAACCCGTTGAAAGCCTTGCGGCGTAGAACGCTAAAAGTCAGAATGACAAGCACAGAACTTATCGTTACGACATCGCGAGGGTCATATTGACCACGTCACCCGCTTTTTCCACCTTGGTGCGACTGGTGGGCGATTTACCGCGCGAGATGGCCGCCGAGGACCGTTACGGCGCCCTGCTCGAGGGATTGCGCGCCGTGTTCCGCTGCGATGCCGTGGCACTGCTGCGCCTGGAAGGCGACACGCTGCGCCCGCTGGCGGTGGCGGGTCTCACGCACGACACGCTCGGCCGGCGCTTTCGCCTGGCCGATCACCCCCGCATGCTGGCCATGATGAACCGGCGCGGCCCCACCCGCCTGTCCTGCGACTGCGACCTGCCCGATCCCTATGACGGCCTGGTCGAGGGACGGATGGGGCAACTCGAAATCCATGACTGCATGGGCTGCCCGCTATATGTCGAGGATCGCCCATGGGGATTGCTGACCCTGGACGCGCTGGAGCCCGGCGCCTTCGATGCGACCGATGCGGACGTGCTGCAGGCATTCGCCACGCTGGCCACGGCCACCGTGGTCGCCGTCGAACGCCTGGAGCGCCTGGCCCGGCGCGCCGAGCAGGACGAGCAGGTGGCCCGCCTCCTGGTCGAGGCCCAAGGGCCGAATGGTCCCCGGACCCTCGCCGGGCACAGCGCGGCCATGCGCCGGTTGCACGATGAAATCGGCGCCGTCGCCGGCACGGATCTGACGGTGCTCGTCACCGGCGAGACCGGCACCGGCAAGGAACTGGTGGCGCAGGCCATCCACGCCGGTTCGCGCCGGGCGGCACGGCCCCTGATCACCCTGAACTGCGCCGCGCTGCCGGAGCATCTGGTCGAAAGCGAGCTGTTCGGCCACGTGCGGGGTGCCTTCACCGGCGCCGTCGGCGAGCGGCGCGGCCGGTTCGAACTCGCCGACGGCGGCACGCTGCTGCTGGATGAGGTCGGGGAACTGCCGCTGCCGGTGCAGGCCAAGCTGCTGCGCGTGCTGCAGAGCGGGCAGTTGCAGCGGCTGGGTTCGGACCGTGAGCACCGCGTCGATGTGCGCGTGCTGGCTGCCACCAACCGGGACCTCGCGGGAGAGGTGCGCGCCGGGCGTTTCCGGGCCGATCTCTACCATCGCCTGAGCGTCTACCCGCTGCACGTGCCGCCGCTGCGCGAGCGCGGGCGCGACGTGCTGCTGCTGGCCGGCGGCTTTCTGGAGGAAAACCGGGCACGCCTCGGCGTGCGGGGGCTGCGCCTCTCGGCCGACGCCCAGCAGGCGCTGCTGCGCCAGCCCTGGCCGGGCAATGTCCGCGAACTCGAGCACCTCATCAGCCGCGCCGCCGTGCGCGCAGTGGCGCAACAACCGCCCGGCCCGGCGCGCATCGTGACTCTGCACGCCCGGCACCTGGATCTTGCGCCGCTGGCGAATCCGCCCGCGCTCGCGTCGTCAACCCAAGAGCCACCCCGCGATCTCACGCTGCGCGAAGCCGTGGACCGTCTTCAGCGGCAGATGATCGAGGACGCCGTGGCACGCCACGGAGGCAACCGCACCGCGGCTGCGCGCGAACTGGGTCTCGATCCGGCCAATCTGCATCGCCTCATCAAACGACTGAACACGCCGGCTGCCTAACAGACCGTTGAAAAAATCTCCCGCAAGCTGGTCAGCGACGGTTACGATGTGAGCTACCGCAACCCAGACGCAAACGACACCCGAGATGCGAGGCACACAGAACGTTCAGGGGGCGATGTTCAGCACCATCAGCCTTGAAGAGCGGGTTCCACCGAAACACCCCTTGCGCCAGCTGCGCGCAGTGGTCGATGCGCTGCTGGCGACGATGAACAGCGAGTTCGAAGCGGTGTACGCCCGCCGTGGCCGCCCCTCGGTGCCGCCCGAGATGTTGTTGCAAGCCTTGCTGCTGCAAATCCTGTTTTCC
>DATLZY010000094.1:0-19453 GCA_035573755.1 Candidatus Acidiferrales bacterium | reverse complement strand
CGTCACTTCCCTCTTCGAGGCATATTCCAGCTCGGAAAAACTCGCTTGCATCGCTTCAGCCACCAGTCACGTCGCAGTGCGTCCAGCATCACAGATCGATCGAAAAACCTTTGGGATGCGAATAAATCAGCGTGTCCTTAGCTGTCGGGGATCAGACTCCAAACCCCCGTGCTACTCAAAACCGGGGGGACGTCGGCAGCGCATCAAGGAACTGGAGTGCGAGGTTAAGGAGATTCCCCGGGCCAACGAGAGTCCGAAGGTGGCTAGCGCGTTTTTCGCTTGAGGGGCATGATCGTCAGTTGGTGGGCTGGGCAATCGTAGGAGCGCGCGACCCCGCCGGGGTGCTTCTATGCTTTGCGCTGCGCCTATGTCGCTCCATCGGGCTGTGAACCGCCGCTCAGTCCCGCTTCGATGCAACCGCGAGAAGCGTCACGCAGTCGTGCCAGATCGCCCCGTTGCCGGCCTGCAGGCTGGATCGGCGCGTGAATGTGTACACTCAGACGATATCGGGACACGACCCAGCTGCCATTGTCGGGCAGAACCTTGGCCGTTCCCAGCAGCGTAACCGGGACGACGGGATAACCCAGCTCGGCGGCCGTTAGAAACGCACCCAGCCGGAATGGCCCAAGGCGTTCCTGGGGCGGGATGGTTCCTTCGGGAAAAAAGACGAATGAGGTTCCGTTGCGCCCCCGACGCATAATCGCACGAGCGTCTAGTGCCGCTGCAGCGGCGTCCTGTCGGGTCACGAATGCAGTTCCGAGGCGGCCTAGCAATCGTCCAGCGAGCGGCACCTGGCTCATTTCGCGTTTCACGACAAATACATAGCCGGCTGGCAAAACGCCAGTCAACAGCAGCCCATCGAGATAGCTGGCGTGGTTGGCGACAATGATGGTTGCGTTGGCGGGCAAGTGCTCCAAGCCGGTAACCGTCGGGCGCAAACCACATAGCGTCCAGGCGATGCGGATTGCCCGCCGCGCGGCGCGCTGGCGCATTCGCAATCCCGGTAGAATCAGGATAAACGGAGCAAACACGATCACAACGGCGGTAAAGCACAACCAGCACCACCACGAGTAGAGCATGGCGGGACGCAAAGGGGAAGCGACGAACATGGCACAGCAAGCACAGGTGAAAATAGGCTTTCCCTTATCGTCTCGATCGTCGGTCCCGTCAAGGCTATTGGAAGATGAATGATCTCGCCCCTCGGGGTGGCTCACGAGGGGGCGTGTCGTCACGAGAGCTGTCATGGCCAGCGCAGCGCCGCCAGTTCTGGGTGCGCTACTTTTTCCTCTCGTTGCTCGTCCTGTACTTCCTCAGTGTCGAGACCGTGGCGCCCGTGCTGTGGGGATTGGATGGTGTGCTGGCTCTGGCGGGCATCCAGGCCGGATTGATCGGTCTCTCCATGTTCTGGGCTCGCGTTCGGCCTCTGTCCAGCCGGCGAGTTGCTGCAGGATTCTGGATCGACTACGTGCTGCTTGGGCTCATGGTCGCGCATGACCCGAATACCGCGTTGCCTTCGGCGCCCATCTTGCTGACCGTGCTGTTCGGCCATGGCTTGCGCTTTGGGCCGCTCGCGCTCGAATCGGTGCTCGGTGGCAGTCTCCTGGTCTTGCCGTCCATCATGACATTGCGCGCGCTGTTCGCGGGTATCATGCCCGAAACGGCGACGTTCATGACTTTGTTCCTGTACGCCGTGTTGGCGATGTATGGCGCCATGCTGATCTGGCGCAGCGAGCGCCTGCGCCGCAGTCTGGATCGCCATAGCCCACTTGACGTGGCCACCGGCCTGCGGACTCGCAGAGCACTGGCTGAGCATGCAGACGTGCTATTCAACATGCATGCCCGCAGCGGACGGCCGCTGGCGCTCGTGCTATTCCAGATCATGCATCCTGATCCACCTGATCCGATGGTTAGAGGCGATCTGCACCGCCAGATCCTGCGGACCTGCGGCGAAGTGTTGCGTTACAGTCTGCGCAGCTACGATCTCGCAGGACGGCAGGATGATGACCGTTTCGTGATCTTGCTGCCCGACACCGACCAAGCCGAGGGCGCAGTCGCTGCGACCCGCCTCCAGCAGGCGCTGCAGAGGAGACTGAGCCAGGTGTGGGGTGCACCGGTGGCGGTGCTCATGGTTCAGGTTCAGGCACCGGCGGATGGTGGCGACTATGGTCGCTTGCTAGCGAAATCACTGGCACGCATGGATGAAATGGTGATCTCCGTCTCACGGGGATCAACGGCTGACGTTCAACTATGAGGTGTGACCCCGATTTGACCCGTATCGATGCCTTTTTAATGAGGCTGTGGAGCGAACGGGGTATTTCGCCGCATACCCGCGCGGCCTATCGGCGTGACCTGGTGGCGTTGGCTGGCTGGCTGGCCGTGCGCGGGATGGATCTGACCGCGGCGGGACCGGCTGAACTGCAGGCGTTGCTGTCCGAACGGATGCAGAACGGAATCAGTGCCCGCTCCGTGGCGCGGCAACTGTCCGCGTGGCGGCAGTTCTACGCCGACCTGGCGCGACAGGAACAGCGGATCGATCCTACCCTGGATCTTCTGCCGCCCCGGCTGCCGCGGCGGCTGCCGCAGGTGCTTGGCGAATCGGACGTCGAACGCCTGCTCGAGGCTGCGCGGCCCGATACACCGCGCGGATTGCGCGATCGCGCCATGTTGGAGCTGCTCTACGCCACGGGGCTGCGCGTTTCCGAACTCGTCGGGCTCGGACTCGGTCAGATCGACCTGCGCATGGGCTGGGTGAGGGTGTACGGAAAGGGGCGCAAGGAGCGCCTCGTCCCCATGGGGGAGGAGGCGCTGCACTGGATCACGCGCTATCTGGCCGAGGCTCGTCCCGTGTTGCTCGCCGGGCGACGATCCGATGCCCTGTTTCCGGGGCGGGGCGCCGCGGCCTTGACCCGCCAAGCCTGCTGGTACCGGGTGCGGGCGCTGGGTCGGGCCGCGGGGATTCGGGTGGCCTTTTCGCCGCATGGCCTGCGCCATGCGTTTGCTACCCATCTGCTCAACCATGGTGCCGATCTGCGCATGGTGCAGATGCTGCTGGGCCACAGCGATCTATCGACCACCCAGATCTATACCCATGTCGCTCAGGCGCGCTTGAAGGCGCTGCACGCGGCGCATCACCCGCGCGGTTGAGGCAGGTCAGCGTTCGAGGAGATCCCGTTTGCCGGGCTTGCCGTCCCATTCGGCGGCATCGGCGGGCGGGTCCTTCTTCTCCGTCAGCACCGGCCACACCTTGGCGAGATCGGCATTGATCGCCAGGAAGGGTGCCTGATCAGCGCTGAGGTCGTCTTCAGAGAAGATGGCCTGGGCGGGGCATTCGGGTTCACACAAGGTGCAGTCGATGCATTCCTCGGGGTCGATCACCAGCATGTTGGGGCCTTCGTGGAAGCAGTCCACGGGGCAGACCTCCACGCAGTCGGTGTATTTGCACTTGATGCAGTTTTCGGTGACGACGTAAGTCATGAACCCTCTCCCTAACGTGGCCCGGCAGGAGATGCAAACCACTGGGGGCGGAATTTTAGCGCTTTGGACCCATGCTGGCGAGTGTACTCAGCGTGCGCCGGGCCGGACGTCGAGATCGAGCGGCGGATAATCATTGCGGCGGCGATCGGCGAAGTAATCCTGAAGCGTGAGGCGCACGGTATGAAAGGCCAGTTCGTTCCACGGGATGTCGGCTTCCGTGAAGAGCCGCGTTTCCAGCGATTCGGTGCCGGGTGAAAAATCCAGATCCAGCAGTCGGGCGCGAAAAAACACATAGATCTGGTGGATGTGCGGCAGATCGAACAGGCGGTAGAGCGCATCGATCTCGACCCGCGCATTGGCCTCTTCCAGCGTCTCCCGGACTGCGCCCTGGCGGGTGGTCTCGCCGTTTTCGAGAAAGCCCGCCGGCAGCGTCCAGTAACCGCGCCGGGGGTGGATCGCCCGCCGGCAGAGCAGCACCTGATCCTCCCAGGCCGGGATACAGCCGACGATGGTGCGCGGATTGTCGTAATGCACCAGATTGCAGGCTTCGCACACGAACCGGATCAGGTGGTCCCCTTCGGGGATCTTGCGGACGACCGGCTGGGCGCAACGGGGGCAGAATTTCATGGGGACGATGGGCTGGTGCGGCACGCTGCGGGGTTGACCCGTCAATGGTCCCACCGCCGTTTCGCGCTGTCCATCCCGCGCCGGCCTGTCTGGTAAAATCGCCAGCATGCCGATCGCCCGCCTGCCCAATGCGTTGATCAACCAGATTGCGGCTGGGGAGGTGGTGGCGCGGCCCGCCTCGGTGGTGAAGGAACTGGTCGAGAACAGCTTCGATGCCGGTGCGCGCCACGTTCGCATCGAGGTGGAGCAGGGCGGAATCGGCCTGATCCGGGTCACGGACGACGGCGCGGGGATCGCCCGCGAGGATCTGCTCGTGGCGATGGAGCGGCACGCCACCAGCAAGATCGGCAGCCTCGCGGATCTGGAACGGATCACGACACTGGGTTTTCGCGGGGAGGCCCTGCCGAGCATCGCGGCGGTTTCCCGCTTCAGCCTGACCTCGCGCACACCAGAGAGCCCGCACGCCTGGCGGGTGGATTGCCCGGACGGCCGTCCGGGCGAGCCGGTGCCGGCACCGCATCCGCCGGGCACGCGCATCAGCGTGCGCGATCTGTTCCACAATGTTCCGGCGCGGCGCAAATTCCTGCGCAGTGAGCGCACCGAATTCGATCATCTGGCGCGGACCGTCCTGCAACTGGCCCTGGCCCGGCCCGACGTGGGGCTGGCCTTGCTGCACAACGGACGCAGCCTGTGGCAATTGCCAGCGGCCGATGCGCAGGAGCAGGTGGAGCGACGACTGGCGATGCTTCTGGGCGAGGATTTTCTGAACCACGCCTTGCATGTGCGGCATCGCGGCACGTCCTGCGCGCTTACGGGATGGATTGCCGCGCCGGCGTTTTCCCGCGCCCAGGGCGATGTGCAGCACCTCTACGTCAACGGCCGCTGGGTGCGCGACAAGCACCTGGCCCATGCGGTGCGCCATGCCTACCGCGATGTGCTGCATCATCAGCGTCATCCCGCCTATGTGTTGTATCTGACCCTCGATCCCGAGGACGTCGATGTGAACGTGCATCCCGCCAAACATGAAATCCGGCTGCGCGATGCGCGGCAGGTGCATGATTTCGTCGCGCGTACGCTGGAAGAGGCGCTGGCGGCCGTGCGCCCGGGTTCTGCTGCGGGTCACGGAATCAGCCATGCGCCGATACCGGTGCAAAGCGCCGCGCCGCACCCGCAGGCGGACTTGACGCTGCGGATTGCCGAGCCCCTGGCCGCCTATGGATCGGCGGGGCGTGACGGCGCGGTCATGGCAATCGATCCGGCGCCCTCCCCGGCTTGGGCTCATGCCGGTGCAGGCCCCGTCGTGCCGGCCATGGACGAGGCGCAGCCCCTGGGGTACGCACTCGGCCAGTTGCACGGCATTTATCTGCTGGCCCAGAACGCCGCCGGTCTGGTGGTGGTGGACATCCATGCTGCGCATGAGCGGATCCTCTATGAACGGCTGAAAACGCTGAGCGCCGCGGCGTCGGTACCGCGACAGTCGCTGCTGATCCCCGAGGAGATTTCCTTGAGCGCGACCCAGGCAGATTGGGTGGAGCGCTGGGCGCCGCGTTGGGCGGATTGGGGGCTGGAGGTGGATCGCACGGGGCCTGCGACCGTGACGCTCAGGGCCTTGCCGGCGGGGACACCGCTGCAGGATCCGGCCGGTCTGTTTCGTGATCTGTTGTCCGATCTCATGACCCACGAGACGAGCGCGCGGCCGGAAGATCAGCATCATGCGCTCCTGGCCTCGCTGGCCTGTCATGGCGCGGTGCGGGCCGGGCGTGCCCTGACGCTGCCGGAGCTCAATGCACTGTTGCGGGATATGGAGCGCACCGAGCGTGCCGGCCAGTGCAACCATGGGCGTCCGACCTGGGTGCAGCTCGATCGGACGGCGCTGGATCGCCTGTTTCTGCGCGGCCGCTGAGGACGTGAATCCCGAACGCCACCCTCCCGTGCTGGCCTTGCTGGGGCCGACCGCGAGCGGCAAGACCGATCTGGCGCTGGCTTTGGCGGAACGCTGGCCGATCGACATCGTCAACATGGATTCGGCCCAGGTTTATCGCGGCATGGACATCGGCACGGCCAAGCCGGATGCAGCGGCTCGCGCCCGGGTGCCGCATCATCTGTTCGATCACGTGGACCCCGCCGAGGCTTACTCGGCGGGCCGCTTCGTGCGCGATGCGCGCGCGGCGATCGAGCACATCCAGGCGATCGGCCGCATTCCCTTGCTGGTGGGCGGAACGGTGCTGTACTTCCGGGCATTGCGCGACGGGCTGGCGCCCCTGCCTGCCGCGGATGTGGCGGTGCGGGAGCGCTTGGCGGCGCGCGCGGCCAAGGTCGGCTGGGCCGTGCTCCATGCCGAGCTGGCCCGAGTCGATCCGCCTACCGGTCAGCGGGTTCATCCGCACGATGCCCAGCGCATCCAGCGCGCACTCGAGGTGTGGGAACTGACCGGCATGCCGCTCAGCGAGCATTGGGCGCGGGCGCGTCATCAGGGCGTTGCCCTGCGCGCGGTCGCCTTGATGCCGAGCGATCGCGAATGGCTCCACCAACGGATCGCCACGCGCCTGAAGGCCATGTTTGCCGCCGGTTTTCTCGACGAGGTGGCGCGCTTGCGGGCGCGTGCCGATCTGTCCGACACGCTGCCCGCGATGCGCGCCGTCGGATACCGGGAGGCTTGGATGTATCTTGCGGGGCAAATGACGCAGACGTCTCTGTTCGATGCCGTGCTTCACGCCACGCGCCAGTTTGCCAAGCGTCAGCTCACGGCGCTTCGGCCTTTGTCTGCGGTCGAATTCATTGATCCCGCTCGAGCGGATAGCTTGAACGCTGCCGTGAGGGGGCTTGGATTGTGAATGCGCATCCAGGTCAGGCGTGCTATTCTGTGCAGAATTGTGCACATGCGGTGCGGTGTCTTCAACCGAAGATCTTGCGCTGCCTAAGGGTATCCGCAGGCAGACGGCCATAAGAACAATGCTGGAGTGAAACCATGGCGAAAGGACAATCTTTGCAGGAGCCTTTCCTTAACGCGCTGCGCAAAGAGCGCATCCCTGTGTCTATTTACCTTGTCAACGGAATCAAGCTGCAAGGCCACATCGATTCCTTCGATCAGTTCGTGGTCCTGCTCAAGAACACGGTAAGTCAGATGGTGTACAAACATGCCATCTCGACGATCGTCCCTGCACGAAACGTCAAGCTGAGCGAACCGGACGCCGCAGAGCCTGGTTCGGGTGATGGGAACTTCTGATTCTGACTGACTCCTTTCGAGCGGGGCGCTGATGTTCGATCGCCCCGTCATTGATCCCCGTTGCATCCTCGTCAGCTTGGATATCGGCCGGCGTGATGCGTCCATCCATGCCGAATTCGAGGAGCTGGCCAGGTCGGCCGGCGCCGAAGTGGTCGGTCGCGTGGCTGGAAATCGCGCTGGGCCGGAGCCGAAATATTTCATCGGCACAGGCAAGGCGCAGGAAGTCCGTGCGCTCGTGCAGCAGACCGGTGCCGGGCTGGTGCTGGTTAATCATCCCCTGTCACCCAGTCAAGAGCGTAATCTGGAAGCTTTGATCGAGTGCCGGGTGCTGGATCGCACTGGGCTAATCCTCGACATCTTCGCCCAGCGTGCGCAGTCGTTCGAGGGCAAACTGCAGGTCGAGCTCGCCCAGCTCCGGCACTTGGCGACGCGCCTGGTCCGCGGCTGGTCGCATCTTGAGCGACAGAAGGGGGGGATCGGACTGCGCGGGCCGGGTGAAACCCAGCTCGAAAGCGACCGACGCCTGCTCCGAGCGCGGGTGGCCCAACTCGAGCGGCGCTTGGCGCGGGTTGCCCAGTCACGTAATCAAGGGCGGGCCAAGCGGCAACGCAGCGCAGTGCCGACAGTGGCGTTGGTGGGCTATACCAATGCCGGCAAGTCGACGTTGTTCAACATCTTGACGGGTGCTGGTGCCTACGCAGCTGATCAGCTGTTTGCAACCCTTGACCCTACAGCGCGGCAGGTTGATCTGGGCACGCTACGTATCGTATTGGTCGATACGGTCGGCTTCGTGCGCGATCTGCCGCACGAATTGGTGGCTGCCTTTCGGGCCACGCTGGAGGAAACCCGGCAGGCCGACCTGTTGCTGCAAATCATCGATGCCTCGGATCCAGAAGCCGATGTTCAGCAGACCGCCGTGGGAGAGGTTCTGGAGAGGATCGGAGCGCAAGACATCCCTCGCATGCTGGTATTCAACAAGATCGATCGAGCGAACTGGACTGCCGGCGTGCGCTGCGATGACGCCGGGCAGCCGCTGGCCGTGCATGTGTCGGCGCAGACCGGCGCCGGTATCGCAGCGTTGCGGGAGAGCATCCGGCAGCGGTTCCAGGGACGTGGCGCCAGTCGTTGGCTCCATCTGAGCCATGCCGAAGGCGGCATTCGGGCGCGTTTGCATGCCGCCGGTGCCGTGCGCGCGGAACGCGGTGACGAATCCGGTTGGTGGCTGCAGGTGGAGGGCCCATCGGACCGCCTGTCCGAGATGATACGGCGCAAGGTGGACGATGCAGATCCGGTTGCCCCTGCGGTAGGTCATCCCTAGAATGCCTCGGGCATGTGCCTGGGGCATGCAATGACTTCCAAACCGACGGTGGAGAAGGTTTCATGGCGTGGAACGAACCCGGAGGACGCGACCCCTGGGGTGGGCAGAGCCGAAATACGGGTGGTCCGCCCGATCTCGACGAGATCCTCAAGAAACTGCGCCAGCGCTTGCCCGGCTGGGGTCCTGGCGGCGGCAAGAATGCAAGTCCGGCAGGTCTGGGATTGGTTCTGATCAGCGTGATCGTGCTGTGGCTCCTATCTGGTTTCTACATCATCGACCCGGCTGAACGCGGAGTCGTGTTGCGCTTCGGCCAGTTTGCGCGTATCACGACGGAAGGCCCGCGTTGGCATTTGCCTTATCCCATCGAGCGGGTGGAAAAGATCAATGTCGACAGCATCCGCACCAGTACCCATAAAGGATTGATGCTGACGCGCGACGAAAACATCGTGAACGTCGAGATCGCAGTGCAGTACCGGGTCGGCAACGCGGAGCATTTCCTGTTCAACGTTCGGGAGCCGGAAAGCACGCTGCGCGATGCGACCATCAGCGCCGTGCGCGAAGTGGTGGGCACGAGCACCATGGATTTCGTCTTGGGCGAGGGACGCAGTGAAGTCGCCGCCCGCACCCAGGCTTTGCTGCAGAAGGCGCTGAACACCTACGGCACTGGCTTGACCGTGACGTCGGTCAACCTGCAGGATGCTCAGCCGCCAGAGCAGGTCCAATCGGCGTTCGAGGATGCCATCAAGGCGCGCGAAGACAAGCAGCGCATCATCAACGAAGCCTATGCCTACGCCAACGCCATCGTGCCCGCGGCCCGCGGCGCCGTGGCGCGACAACTGGAAGAGGCGCAGGGCTATCGCGAGCGGCGCGTCGCCGAGGCGCAAGGCGAGGCGGATCGCTTTCTGCGTCTGGCCGGGGAATATCGTCAAGCGCCGGATGTGACGCGCCGGCGCCTGTACCTCGAAACCATGGAGCAGGTACTGCGCGCCAACCCCAAGGTCATAGTCGATTCCGGCAAGGGCAACAACGTCATGTACCTGCCTCTAGACAAGTGGATGAAGGAAACCCCGGCGCGGTCGTCCGACATTCTCGCGCCTGCGACGCCCGCGTCCGACGCTGGCACGCGGCGCCCGGCGCGCGAAAGCCAGACGGGATTGGGCCGCAATGAGCGCGGGGGGGGGCGATGAAAGGTTGGGGCATGATCGCAGGTGCGGTCATTTTGGTGGCGCTGCTGATTGGCTCGAGCGCCTTGTATATAGTGGACGTCCGGGATCGCGCCATCTTGCTGCGTCTGGGCGAAATGGTCAAAACGGACGTGCCGCCGGGGCTACACGTAAAAATCCCTTTTTTGGATAGCGTGCGCCTTTTCGACGGCCGGCTGCAGACGCTGGACATTCCGCCCGAACGTTTCCTGACCCAAGAGAAAAAGAATCTCATCGTCGACTTCTACGTCAAATGGCGCATCGACGACGTGGCACGCTACTACCGTGCCACTGGCGGCAGTGAATTCGTCGCCGCGCAGCGGCTGGAGCAGATCGTGAAGGACGGCCTGCGCAGCGAATTCGGTCGGCGCACCGTGCAGGAAGCCGTTTCCGGCGATCGCTTCGCGCTCACCGAAACCATGACCGGACTGGCCTCACGCCAGAGCAGTGAACTCGGTGTCGAGGTCAAGGAAGTCCGCATCAAGCGCATGGATCTACCGAACGAAGTCAGCAGTTCGGTCTTTGCCCGCATGGAAGCCGAGCGCGCCCGCACGGCTCGCGAACTGCGCGCCGAGGGCGAAGAGGCGGCCGAGGGTGTGCGCGCCGATGCCGATCGCCAGCGCGAGGTGATGCTGGCCGAGGCCTATCGCGACGCCGAGCGTCTGCGCGGCGAGGGCGACCGGCTCGCCGCCGAGATCTTCGCCAAGGCCCATGAGACCGCACCCGAATTCTATGCCTTCTACCGCAGCCTGCAGGCCTATCGTGAAGCACTGGGCAGCGGAGACACGACCATGGTGCTGTCGACCGACGGCGAGTTTTTCGACTACTTCAGGTCGATGCCGCGGGGCGCCGCGCAGCCGGCAGCGCGCTGATTGGCATGCCGCATGAACTGATGATCGCCATCGGCCTGGTGATGGTCCTGGAAGGGGCGTTGCCGGCGGCTGCCCCCAGGTTCTGGCAGCGCGGACTGGCAAGGCTGTGCGTCCTGCCGGTTCGGGTGGTTCGGCTGCTGGGCCTTGCCAGCCTGATGACCGGCTGGCTGATCGTGCGCGCAGTTCGCTGACAAAAGGTCCGGCCGTCATGCGCAAACACAATCCCTGGCTCTTGCCCGACGCCGTGACGCAGGTGTTGCCGCCCGCGGCACGGGAGCTGGACCTGCTCGGGCGCGCCCTCATGGACCTTTTCTGGTCATGGGGTTACGACGCCATCGACCCGCCTTTGATCGAATATCTGGAATCGCTGCTGACGGGTACGGGGCGACATCTTGATCTGGATACCTTCAAGATCACTGACCAAGCGAGCGGCCGGCTCATGGGGGTGCGTGCCGACATCACGCCGCAGGCCGCCCGCATCGACGCGCAGGTACTGGACGGCGAGGGCCCACGGCGGCTCTGCTATCTGGGTCCTGTGTTGCACGCGCGCCCGGACGTGCATGGCGGATCGCGTTGCCCGTTGCAGATCGGCGCCGAGCTCTTTGGCGATGCCGGGCTGGGCAGCGATCTCGAGGCGATGTCGCTCATGCTGGAGATGCTGGTGTGCGCCGGCGTGGACGATCTCCATCTCGATCTGGGGCATGTCGGCATCTATCGCGCGCTGGTCCGCGAGGCTGGCCTCATGGCTGCCGATGAACAACAGCTGTTCCAGCTACTCCAGCGCAAGGCGATGCCGGAGTTGCGCCAGTTTCTCGACGCCCATTCCATGCCGCGCGAGCTTGCCGCCATGCTGTGGGCCTTGCCTGATCTCAATGGCCCGCCCGAGGTGATGGTGCGGGCGCGGGCCGCGCTGGCCACGGCAGGGGCCGGCGTCGCGGCGGCGCTGGCCGAACTGGCCACACTGGCCGAACGTGTCGCGGCGCGCTATCCCGCCGTGACCTTGCATCTCGATCTCGCGGAGCTGCGGGGCTACGACTACCACACCGGGGTGGTCTTCGCCGCGTTCCAGCCGGGCCGCGGCCAGGATCTGGCGCGCGGCGGCCGGTATGATCACGTGGGCGAGGTCTTCGGCCGCGCCCGTCCGGCGACGGGCTTCAGTGCCGATTTGCACGTCCTTCATGCGGCCGGCCGCACACCTTCCCGTCCGCAGACCGGTGCCATCTGGGCGCCGGCAGTAGGCGAGGATGCGTCGCTCGAGGCGGCGGTGGCAGCGCTGCGTCATCAAGGAGAGCGGGTGGTGCGCGCGCTAACCGAGGATAATGAACCGCCGAGCGACCTCGGTATTGATCGGCGCCTCACCTGGCGGGATGGTCAATGGCGCGTCGAGGCGTGGAATCCCTGAAATCGATTGCCGGCCTCGCGGGCCGGCTTAAAAAGGACATCATGGGCAAGAATGTCATCGTGATCGGCGCCCAATGGGGCGATGAAGGCAAGGGCAAGATCGTCGATCTGCTGACCGAGCGCTGCGCCGCGGTCGTGCGCTTCCAGGGCGGCCACAATGCGGGCCATACCCTCGTCATCGACGGCAAGAAGACGGTGCTGCACCTCATTCCCTCGGGCATTCTGCACGAGGGTGTGCAATGCCTCATCGGCAACGGCGTCGTCGTCTCGCCGCAGGCGCTGCTCGAGGAAATCCGCACGCTGGCCGGGCAGGGCGTGGACGCGCTGGCGCGGCTGCGCATCAGCCCCGCCTGTCCGTTGGTCCTGCCCTCGCACGTGGCGCTGGACCGAGCGCGCGAGCAGGCGCGCGGGGCCCAGGCGATCGGCACCACCGGCCGCGGCATCGGGCCGGCCTACGAGGACAAGGTGGCACGGCGCGGCGTGCGGGTCGGCGATCTGTTCCACCGCGAGCGTTTGGCCGCCAAGCTCGGCGAGTTGCTCGATTACCACAATTTCGTGCTGCAGCATTACTACAAGACCGATACGGTCGATTTCCAGTCCACGCTGGAAGCCCTGCTCACTGCGGCGGAAACCCTCAAGCCGCTAGTGATCGACGTCTCGGCCCAGATCGACCAACTCCATCGCGAAGGCTGCAACGTGCTCTTCGAAGGGGCTCAGGGCGCCCTGCTCGACGTCGACATGGGGACCTATCCCTACGTCACCTCGTCGAACACCACGGCCGGCGGCGCCGCGACCGGATCGGGTGTCGGTCCGGCCTCCTTTGACGACATCCTGGGGATCGTCAAGGCCTACACCACGCGCGTGGGGGCCGGCCCCTTCCCGACCGAACTGCTGGACGACAACGGCGCCCACCTGGCTCATCGCGGTCATGAATTTGGATCGACCACGGGACGGCCGCGCCGTTGCGGCTGGTTCGACGCCCCGGCGCTGCGCCGCAGTGTCGTCATGAACAGCCTGACCGCGCTGTGCATCACCAAGCTCGACGTGCTCGACGAACTGGACGCCATCCGCATCGCCGTCGGCTATCGGGTGGACGGCGAAGCGATGGCGTCCTTGCCCATCGGCGCCGAAGCCGTCGCCGATTGCGCGCCGATTTACGAGGAAATGCCGGGCTGGCGCAGCAGCACCGTCGGCGCGCGTGACCTTGGGGAACTGCCGGATGCCGCGCGCGATTATCTGCGGCGCATCGAAGAGCTCGTCGGCGTACCGATCGCCATGGTGTCGACGGGGCCGGATCGCAACCAAACCATCATCTTGCGCAACCCGCTCGATTGAATGCGGCGGAATGGCGCAGGCAGGCACAATGAAAAAAGGCTTTCCGGACCGGAAAGCCTTCTTCCATTAGAATTAGCGTGGTGCCGAGAAGAGGACTTGAACCTCCACGGGGTTTCCCCCACTAGTACCTGAAACTAGCGCGTCTACCAATTCCGCCATCTCGGCCCTGCGGGGTGGCGCGTGAGGCGTCATTCCCGTGGGCTGCGAACTTTAAGACTCCCCAAAGCGCTTGTCAACGGGCACAATGCGCGACCTTGAGGCGATATTTTTTCATGGACATCCTGAATGGCTGAAGTTGATTGGCAATCCCGTGATCCCCACTACGAACAGGAGCGCCTGAAATATCCGCAGCCCGCGCCCAGCCGCGAATACCTGCGGATGCTGTTGACCGAAGCCGGTGAACCGCTCAGCCGCGAAGAGATCATCGAGCGCGGCGGGATCACGGGAGTCGAGGCGCTGGAAGGCGTGGAGCGGCGGCTCGCCGCCATGGTCCGGGACGGCGAACTGGCCATCAACCGCAAGGGTGCCTATGGACTGATCGACCGCATGCACCTGGTGCGTGGGCGCGTCATCGCCCATCGCGACGGCTTCGGTTTCCTGGTGCCCGAAGACGCCAGCGACGACATCTTCCTGCCAGCGCGCCAGATGCGCGAACTGTTCCACGGCGACCGGGTGCTGGTGCGCATCCGTGGCGAGGATCGGCGTGGCCGCCGCGAAGGCGTGGTCGTCGAGGTGCTGGAACGCAACACCCAGCAGGTGGTCGGCCGGTTCTACCGCGAGCGCGGGGTCGGCTTCGTCCTGCCCGAAAATCCGCGGATCACCCATCAGATCGTCATTCCCGCCGAATGGCAGGGCGAGGTGCAGGACAACCAGATCGTGGTGGCCGACATCGTCGAGCCGCCGAGCAAGCGCGGCCCGCCGCTGGGCCGCATTCGCGAAGTGCTGGGCGAGCACATGGCGCCGGGCATGGAAATCGAGATCGCCATTCGCAGCTACGGCGTGCCCGCGCGCTGGCCCGAGGCGGTGGAAGCGGCCTGCGCCCGGTTCGGCGCGCGCGTGGAGAATCGCGACAAGGCCGGCCGGGTCGATCTGCGCCGCGTGCCGCTGGTGACCGTCGACGGCGCCGATGCCCGCGATTTCGACGACGCCGTCTACTGCGAGCCGGACGAGCAGGGCGGCTGGCGGCTGCTGGTCGCCATCGCCGATGTCGGGCATTACGTGCAGCCGGGCGACCCCTTGGACATCGAGGCGGCCGAACGGGGCAACTCGGTGTACTTCCCGCAGCAGGTGGTGCCCATGCTGCCCGAGGTGCTGTCCAACGGCCTGTGCTCCATCAACCCCAAGGTTGACCGGCTGTGCATGGTCTGCGCGCTGGAGATCGATCCGGACGGCGAGATCCGGCGCTTCCGCTTCTTCGAAGGCGTGATGCGCTCGGCGCAGCGGCTGACCTACGATGAATTCGCGCAAGCGGTGATCGCGCGTGAAGCGGCGGCACGCGAGCGGCTCAAGGATCTGGTGGGCCACCTCGACGATTTGCTCGGCCTCTATCAGTGCTTGCGGGCGGCGCGGGAACGTCGCGGCGCGCTCGATTTCAGCAGCGCCGAAACGGTGATCGAGTTCGGTCCCGACCGCAAGATCGCGCGCATCAAGCCCTTCCTGCGGCATGACGCCCACCGCATGATCGAGGAATGCATGATCGCCGCCAACGTCGCGGCGGCCCGTTTCCTCAGCGAGCACCGCATTCCGACGCTTTATCGCGTGCATGCGCCGCCATCGGCCGAGCGCCTGGAGGAACTGCGCGCGTTTCTCGGTGGCTTCGGCCTTTTCCTGGGTGGCGGTGACAAACCGGCGCCGCAGGATTACGCGAAGGTGCTCGCCGCGCTGGAGGCGCGCGAGGACCGCCACCTCATCGAGCCAGTGCTGCTGCGTTCCCTGAGCCGGGCCGAATACACCGTTTCCAACGATGGCCACTTCGGCCTTGCGCTCGCCGCCTACACCCACTTCACCTCGCCGATTCGCCGCTATCCCGACCTCGTCGTGCACCGCGGCATCCGCCATGTGCTGCGCGGTGGAACGGCGGAGAACTACCCGCTCACGCCCGCGCAGCTCGAACGCATTGCCGAGCAATGCTCGCTCACCGAACGGCGCGCCGACGAGGCGACGCGCGATGTCGTCGACTGGCTCAAGTGCGAATTCATGCTCGAGCGCATCGGCGAGGTGTTCGAGGGCCGCATCAACGCCGTCACGGGCTTTGGCCTGTTCGTGTTGCTGGACGAGGTCTACGTCGAGGGGCTGGTGCACGTCACCTCGCTGTCCAACGACTATTACCAGCACGATCCCATCCACCATCGCCTGCGCGGCGAGCGCTCCGGCCACGTCTACCGTCTCGGAGACCGGCTGCGGGTGCGCCTGATCAATGTGAACCTCGATGAACGCAAAATCGACTTCGAACTCGCCCCGGCGGAAAGCAGCCCGAAAGCCGGCCCCGCCGAAAACCGGACCGGCGGCCGATCCGTCCAGAAACCGGACGAAGCCCCGGCCCAGCGCGGCGACGAAGCCGACAAGGGCAAGCGCCGACGGCCCCGCAAGCGGCGCAAGGCCAAAGCCAAGACCAAGGACTGACGCAGCTCCGACGAACGGCACGCCGCCGCCGAGCACCGAGCCCGTGTTCGGTCTGCACGCCGTGACGGCCTTGCTGGAAACCGAACCCGGCCGCGTGCAGGCCGTGTGGGTGCAGGACAACCGCCGCGAGGACCGCGTCGCGACGCTGATCGAACTGGCTGCGCGCAGCGGGATCGCCGTGATCCCGATGGCGCGACGCGAGCTCGACGCGCGCCTTCCGGGGCAGCGTCATCAGGGTCTGGCCGCCTGGGCCTTGCCGGCCGAGCGCCTCGGCGAAGCGGATCTGAAGGCGCGTCTCGGCGCGTGGGACGCTGATCCCGTGCTGCTGGCGCTCGACGGCGTGCAGGACCCGCACAACCTCGGCGCCTGTCTGCGCACCGCGTGGGCCGTCGGCGCGCGCGGGGTGATCGTGCCCGTCGACCGCGCCGCCGGTTTGACGCCGGTGGTGCGCAAGGTGGCGGTCGGCGCGGCCGAGCACGTGCCGCTGTTCCAGGTCACCAATCTGGCGCGGACGCTGCGCATGCTCGGGGACGCCGGTTTCCGCATCCTCGGCGCCGATGCCCATGCCGGCCAGAGCCTGTATCAGGCCGATCTGTCCGGGCCGCTCGTCTGGGTGCTCGGCGCCGAAGGCACGGGCCTGCGGCGGCTGACGCAGGAATCCTGCGACCAGCGCGTCACCATCCCGCTGGACGCCGCTGCCGAGAGCCTGAACGTGTCGGTCGCCGCCGGCGTCGTGCTGTTCGAAACCCGCCGCCGGCGTTTGACGGGCGCCTAGTCCGTTCGGCGCCGGCGATCAGCCGGATTCCCGTCAGTGATAGCCGGCGCCGGAGCGGACCTTGCCGCGAAACACCCAGTAGTTGTAAGCCGTGTAAGCCAGAATCAGCGGCAGCAGGGGCAGGGCGCCGATGAGCAGGAAACCCTGCGATTCGGGCGGCGCGGCGGTTTCCCAGAGCGTGTACACCCGCGGCACGGTGTAAGGCCACAGGCTCACGGCCAGACCGAAGCCGCCGAGCGCGAACAGCGTGATGGTGAGCACGAAGGGCGCCCGGCTCGCCTCCCGGCGCAGCGCGCGCCACAGCATCCAGCCCACGATTGCGGTGAGGATCGGCACCGGCATCAGCCAGAGCAGATTGGGCAGGCTGAACCAGCGCCGGGCCACCTCGGCCGACATGAGCGGCGTGGCGACGCTCACCATCGCGATCCACGCCAGCACCACGAACAGCAACACCTGCCCCGCGTGGAAGGCCCAGCGCTGCAACTCGCCGTCGGTCTTGAGCGCCAGCCAACAGGCCCCGAGCAGGGCATAACCGCACACCAGCGCAAAGCCAGTCATCAGGCTGAACGGGCTGATCCAGGCCATGACGTTGCCGGTGAAGCGCCCGTCCGTGATCTCGAAGCCCTGGATGAACGCGCCCAGCACCACGCCCTGGAAAAACGCGGCCGCGACCGAGCCCAGGTTGAAGGCCACGTCCCACACGCCCCGGCTGCGTTCGGCCTTGAAGCGGAACTCGAAGGCCACGCCGCGAAACACCAGCGCGAACAGCATGAACAGGATGGGGATGTACAGCGCCGTCATGAGCAGACCATAGGCCTTGGGAAAGGCGGCGAACAGCCCGCCGCCGGCCAGCACCAGCCAGGTCTCGTTGCCGTCCCAGTGCGGCGCGATGCTGTTCATCATCAGGTCACGTTCCGCGTCGTTGCGCCCCCAGGGGAACAGGATGCCGATGCCCAGATCGAAGCCGTCCAGGATCACATAGAGCATCAGCCCCAGGCACAGCACACCGGCCCAGATCAGCGGAATCCAGAAACTCGCGTCCATCGGCGGCATCTCCCCCATTACATCCAGGCATTACATCCAGGCGGTGCGGCGCGGCTCGCCCTGCGGCGGTTCGGGCAGGGCGTCGGGCCCTTTTCGCACCAGCTTCGACAGGTAATAGAGGTAGGCCACGAGCAGCGTTCCGTAGACCGCGAAAAACAGCGACAGCGTCGTGACGATGGCCCGCGCCGGCACGTCCGAAACCGCTTCCGAAGTCCGCATCAGGCCTTGCACGATCCACGGCTGGCGGCCGGTTTCGGTGACGATCCACCCCGCCAGGGTGGCGACGAAGCCCAGCGGCGCGCTGACCATGCAGAGCAGCGCATAAGGCCGGTTGCTGTACAGCGTGCCGCGCCAGCGCAGCAGCAGCCCCAGCGCGCCGAGCGCCAGAAACCAGAAACCCAGCCCCACCATGATGCGGAAACTGAAGAACACCACCGGCACCACCGGCCGATCGGCCGGCGGCACCTCCTTCAACCCCCGCACGACGCCGTTGGGATCATGCTGCAGAATCAGGCTAGCCAGCTTGGGGATCGCGATTTCAAAGCGATTGTCTTCGGCCTCCCGGTCGGGCCAGGCCAGGATCAGCATGGGCGCGCCGGCCGTGGTCTCCCACAGGCCCTCCATCGCCGCCACCTTCATGGGCTGATCGCGCTGCACCTGCAGGCCGTGCAGGTCGCCCATCACGATCTGCAGCGGCGCCAGCACCGCCAGCGCGAGCGTGGCCAGCGAAAAGGCCGGTCGCGCGACAGTGGCGGTGCGGATGTCCTGCAGATGCCAGGCCGAAACCGCGGCCACCACCAGCGAGGTGGTGAGGAAAGACGCCAGCAGCATGTGCGGAAAGCGATAGAAGAACGAAGGATTGAAGATCACGTCCACCCAGCGCTCGACGAAGAAGATGCCGTCGACCACGCGATAGCCGGCCGGCGTGTGCATCCACGAACTCGCCGCCAGAATCCAGAACGCCGAGATCATGGTGCCGACCGAGACGATGCAGGTGGCGGCGAAATGCAGCCGCGGCGGCACCCGGTTCATGCCGAACAGCATCACGCCCAGAAAGCTCGCCTCGAGAAAGAACGCCGTCATCACCTCATAACCCAACAGCGGACCGAGAATGTTGCCCGTGGCCTCGGAAAAGCGCGCGAAGTTGGTGCCGAACTGGTAGGACAGCACGACACCCGAGACCACGCCCATGCCGAAGGAGAGCGCGAAGATCCGGAGCCAGAAACGGTACAGCGTGAGATAGACCGCGCGCCCGGTGCGCAGCCACAGCCCCTCGACGATTGCGAGGAACAGCCCCAGGCCGATGGTGAGCGTGGGAAACAGGATGTGGAAGCTGATGGTGAGCGCGAATTGCAGCCGCGCCAGCAGGACGGGATCGAAGGACATGAGGTACTCCGCTTCAGGCACCGGGAGGGTGAAGGATACCTAAGGACACGCTGATTTATTCGCATCCCAAAGGTTTTTCGATCGATCTGTGATGCTGGACGCACTGCGACGTGACTGGTGGCTGAAGCGATGCAAGCGAGTTTTTCCGAGCTGGAATATGCCTCGAAGAGG
>DATLZY010000093.1:0-6778 GCA_035573755.1 Candidatus Acidiferrales bacterium | reverse complement strand
TCCTTGACCGGCACGCCAGCCTCCGCCTCACGCAGAAAGCCTATCATCTGCTCTTCGGTAAACCGCTTCTTCACCTCCCATCCCCTTGCCTTCGGGGATCAGACTCCAAACCCCCATCTACTCAAAACCGGGGGGACGTCGGGGTTTTCTGGCACCAGAGACGTGCGCGTCGACTCCTGACTTTGGTTATTCAAGACTTCGCGCTTCAGATAGACATGAGAGCGCAGTGCGGGAGGCCGAACTACGCTGGGGCGCCGTAGTTTTGCTATGCTCACGCCCCCGGCCGTTCAGGTCGGCCCGCTTTCACGATCATCATAGGCGGACCCGGCTATGCATCCTCTGCTGACCATCGCCGTTCGGGCAGCCCGTCGCGCGGGCGATGTGATCCTGCGCGCCACCAACCAGAGCGACACGCTGACCATCGAGGCCAAGCAGCGCAACGACTTCGTGACTGAAATCGACCGGCAAGCCGAACAGGAGATCATCCAGATCATCCGCCGCGCCTATCCCGACCACGCAATTCTGGGGGAAGAAGGCGGTCAAATCGGCGAACACGAGGTCACATGGATCATCGATCCCTTGGATGGCACCACCAACTTCATCCACGGTCTGCCGCACTACGCCGTATCGATCGGCATCCGCATCCGTGGACGGCTCGAGCATGGCGTGATCCATGACCCGACGCGCGGAGAGATCTATACCGCCACGCGCGGTTCCGGAGCATTTTTGAACGACCGTCGCATCCGCGTGGCGACGGCGCGGGGCCTGGAAGGCAGCTTGATTGGGACGGGGTTACCCTTTCGGGATTTCAGCCATGCCCAAGCCTATTACGGCATGTTGCAGGCCATTGCAGCCAAGACCGCTGGCATTCGCCGGGCGGGGTCAGCCGCGCTGGACTTGGCCTACGTGGCCAGCGGCCGACTCGATGGCTACTGGGAACTTGGACTGAAGCCTTGGGATATCGCGGCCGGCGTGGTCCTGGTGCAGGAGGCCGGCGGGATCGTGGGCAGCCTGTCAGGCGAACCCGAGGGGTTCATGGAATCGGGAAATCTCGTCTGCGGCAATCCGCGCCTGTTTGCCGCACTGGTACGCGAGGTCGCGCCTTACCTCACCCCTACCCTGCGTGTCCAGTCCCGCCCCTGACCGACCGGCCTCTTACCGCAGCGTTCACGCAATCAGCTCCGCTTTGCTGCGCCGCCGCGCAAGCCGGCGGCCTCAGAGTTGATTCTTAGGCCCCTCGCGCATGGCGGGCAGGAGATGCTCCCGGCGCACTCCCATCTGCAGGGCCAGGCTGCTGGCGACGTAGATCGTCGAATAGGTCCCGACGATGGAACCCACGACCATGGCGATGGAGAAGGGTCTCAGGGTATCGCCGCCGAGAATGAGGAGAGCAAGCAACACCAGAAAAACCGTCAGGTTGGTCATGATGGTGCGCGATAAGGTCTGGTTGACCGATTTGTTGATCACGTCTACGGGTTCCAGCCCGCGCAGCTTGACGAAGTTCTCGCGGATGCGGTCGAAAATCACGATGGAGTCGTTGATGGAATAACCGATGATGCCCAACACCGCCGCCAGCACACTGAGATCGAAGCTGACCTGCGTCCAGGCAAGGACGCCCAGGGTGATGATGACGTCATGCACGAGCGCGATGATCGCGCCGGCGGCCAGACGGAATTCGAAGCGCAGTCCGACATACAGCAGAATGCCCGTGACGGCAATCAGCAGCGCCAGCCCGCCCTGATCGGCGAGTTCCTCGCCCACCTGCGGTCCTACGTATTCTACCCGTTGCAAGGTTACGCCGGCGTCATGTGCGGCGAGCACCGCCAACACATGCTCACCTTGCTGCTTGGCATCGCCCTCCTGAGGCGGCAGACGGATCAGCACATCGCGATCGGCGCCGAAACGCTGCACCTGCGCATCTGCCAACCCCCCCCGCGCGAGCACATCCCGCACGACCTCGAGGTTCGCCGCCTCGGGATAGCGCACCTCGACCACGAGGCCGCCGGTGAAGTCGATGCCGAAATTCAGCCCTCGCACCCCCAAGCCAACGATCGACAACAGAATCATTGCGCCGGAGATCGCGAACCAGACGTAACGCTGGCCCATGAAATCGATCTTGGAGTTGGGCGAAAACAGTTCCATGGACGTGCTCCTAGATCGGGAGACTGGTGACGCGCCGGTTGCCATAGATCAGGTTGACCAGCGCACGCGTCCCGGTGATAGCGGTGAACATCGAGGCCATGATGCCAAGCGACAGAGTCACGGCGAAGCCGCGCACGGGACCCGAACCCAGGCCGAAGAGCAGCGCGGCAGCGATGATGGTGGTGATGTTCGAATCGGCAATGGTCGCGAATGCCTTCTCATAGCCGGCGTAGATGGCGGCCTGAGGCGTGCTACCGTTGCGCAGTTCCTCGCGGATGCGCTCGAAGATCAGCACGTTGGCGTCCACCGCCATGCCCACCGTCAACACGATGCCGGCGATCCCCGGCAGGGTGAGCGTTGCCTGCAAAATGGACATCAGCGCCACCAGGATGATGACGTTGAACAGCAGCGCCAGGTTGGCGATGAGCCCGAAAACTTTGTAGTACACGCCCACCACGACCACGACGAGCAGGAAGCCCAGCACGGCAGCGTCCCAGCCCTGCTCGATGTTCTGCTGCCCCAAGCTGGGCCCGACGGTACGCTCTTCCACGATGTCGACCGGGGCCGCCAGGGCGCCGGCACGCAGCAGCAGCGCCAGATCCCGCGCCTCCTGCTGCGCCAGACCGGTGATCTGGAAATTCTTGCTGAAGATACCCTGGATGGTGGCGACGCTCACCACTTCCTCGACGGTGCGGCGCACGCGCACCGTCTGGCCGTTCTCGACACGCAAGTCGGTGCGATTCTCGACGAAGACCACCGCCATCTGACGGCCGAGATTGGCCCGTGTGGTGTCCCCCATGCGCCCGGCACCGCGGCTGTCCAGCGTGACGTTGACGCTCGGCCCGCCCGACTGACTGTCGAAACCGGACGAGGCGCTCACCAATTGATCGCCGGTGACGATGACCTCGCGCTTCAACAGAATGGGGAAGCCTTCACGGGTCTTGTAGAGCTTGCTTGTAGCCGGGATCTGGCCGGTGCGCACCGCCTGCGCGGCATTGGTGTCCATGTCCACCAACCGAAACTCGAGCGTCGCCGTAGCACCCAGAATTTCCTTGGCGCGCGCCGTATCCTGCACGCCCGGGAGCTGTACGACGATACGGTCCCGGCCCTGCTGCTGGATGAGCGGCTCGGCCACACCCAGTTCGTTGATCCGGTTGCGCAGGGTGTTGAGGTTTTGTTGCAGGGCTGCGCTGCGCAGCGCTTCCTGCTCCGTCTCGTTCAACTGAAGAATGAAGCTGTCAGCCTGGTCCGGGACTGTGGCGATCGCGAACTCAGGATAAGTCTTGCGCAGGGCTTCCATCGCTTTCGACCGATCTGCGGCCTCGCGCAGTGTCACGGTGATGCTGTCGCCGTGCCGTTCGATTTTGGTGTAGCGGATGTCGATCTCGCGCAAACCTCGCCGCAAGTCAGCCTCATAGCGCTCCAGCCGCTGATTGAGGGCGGCCTTCATGTCCACTTCGAGGAGAAAATGTACGCCACCGCGCAGGTCGAGCCCGAGATTCATGGGACGCGCGCCGATCGCCAGCAACCAGGCCGGCGTGCGCGGAGCAATGTTGAGCGCCAGGACATGGTCATTGCCCAATGCAGCTGCCAACTTCTCCCGAGCCAGCAGCTGCGTTTCGGTATCGAGATAGCGCACCAGCACGCGTCCATCCTCGAATTCGATTCGACGCGGGGGAATTTGGTTGTCGCGCAACACCTGCTCGATGCGCTGGACGGTTTCGGCGGATACCGGCGCATTACGCGCGCCGGTGATCTGAATGGAGGGATCCTCTCCGAAGAGATTCGGCAGCGCGTACAGACAGGCGATGAGCAGCACCAGCAGGATCAGCGCGTTCTTCCACCACGAATAGCGATTCATCGAAGCGACCCTTTCCCGGTCCGATCAGGCTTTTTTCTTGAGCGTACCCTTGGGCAGGATCGCCCCGAGGGCCTGTTTCTGCACCTTGACGACGACCTTGTCGGCAATCTCGAGATCGACGAAGCTGTCCCCGATCTCGACGATGCGCCCGGCCATGCCGCCGGTCGTCACGACTTCATCGCCGCGGGTCAAGCCGGCGAGCATGTCGCGGTGCTTCTTGGCGCGCTGGGTCTGCGGTCGGATCAGGATGAAATAGAACACCACGAACAGTGCCACGAGCGGCAACAGGTTCATCCACAGACTGGGCTGCTGGGGCGCCTGTTGGGCCCAAGCGTCGGCAATGAAAAAGCTCATGAGGTGTCGTCCCGTTTTCTACGCTGCTTGGCAAAGGGCCAAAAAATCGGCGGTCATTATGGCACAGCCGCCGCGGTGCGCCCTTCCCGCGCCATGAATTCATCGCGAAAAGCCGCAAAGCGCCCGTCTGCGATCGCGGCCCGCATGCGCGCCATCAGCCTCTGGTAATAATAGGTGTTGTGGTAACTCGCCAGCCGGGCGAACAGGATTTCCTGGCTGCGCTCCAGATGCCGCAGATAGGCACGGGAGTAATTACGGCAGGTCGTGCAGTCGCACAGGGGATCGAGCGGGCCAGTATCCAGCCGGTACGCCTGATTGCGGATACGGACCACGCCCTCGTGGGTGAACAGATGACCGTTGCGAGCGTTGCGCGTCGGCATCACGCAGTCGAACAGATCCACCCCGCGCGCGACGGCGTCGACCAGATCGCTGGGCGTGCCGACCCCCATCAGATAGCGCGGCTTGTCGGCCGGCATCTCGGGCAAGAGCGCCGCGAGCACGGCCAGTCGATCCGCCAAGGGCTCTCCCACCGACAGGCCACCGATGGCGTAGCCGTCGAAGCCGATGGCCTGCAGTCCCTGCAGGGACCGGTTGCGCAGCTCAGGATACATACCGCCTTGCACGATGCCGAACAGCGCGTTGGGATTGCCCTCGTGCGCCGCCCGGCTGCGCGCCGCCCAGCGCAAGGACAGTTCCATCGATTGGGCTGCCTGATCGCGGTCCGCCGGATAGGGCGTGCATTCATCGAACACCATCACGATGTCCGAGTTCAGCACGCGCTGGATCTCCATCGAGCGCTCCGGGCTGAGGAACACGGCATCCCCGTCGATCGGCGAGCGGAAATGCACGCCCTCCTCCGTGACCCGCCGCAGCTCCGCCAGGCTGAACACCTGAAATCCCCCCGAGTCGGTCAGGATCGGCCCCGGCCAGTTCATGAAGCCGTGCAGACCCCCATGAGCCGCGATGACATCCAGGCCAGGACGCAACCACAGATGGAAGGTGTTACCCAGCACGATCTGGGCGCCGCAGGCCGCGACTTCCTCAGGGGTCAGCGCCTTGACCGTGCCATAGGTGCCGACCGGCATGAACGCCGGCGTTTCGACCACACCATGGGCCAGCGTTAAACGCCCGCGCCGCGCCGCGCCGCTCTGTCCCAGCAGCTCGAACTTCATGCGCGCGCGCCGCTGGCCGGTGTGATCCACATTGCGTCGCCGTAGCTGTAGAAGCGGTAGCCGGCCGCGATGGCGTGGGCGTAGGCCGCGAGCACCGGCTCCCGCCCAGCAAAGGTGCACACCAACATCAGCAAGGTCGAACGCGGCAGATGAAAATTGGTCATCAGCGCATCCACGACCTTGAAGCGGAAATCGCGTCCCGGATGAATGAACAGCCGGGTTTCTCCCGCGTAGGGCTGCAGTTCGCCGGATGCTGCCGCCGTTTCCAGTGCGCGCACCACCGTGGTCCCCACCGCAACCACCCGCCCGCCACGGGCGCGGGTCTCAGCGATCTGCGCGCACAGATCGGCCCCGACCTCGACCTGTTCGGCGTGCAAACGATGCTCCGCGAGCTGCTCGGCACGCACCGGCTGAAAGGTGCCGGCACCCACATGCAAGGTCAGTCGACCCAGCCGAACACCAGCGGCCACCAATTCATCCAGCAGCGCCTGATCGAAATGCAATCCCGCAGTCGGCGCGGCGACCGCACCCGGGCGCGCGGCGAACACAGTCTGATAGCGCTCACGATCCAAATCGGTATCCGGCCGGTCGATGTAAGGCGGCAAGGGCATGTGCCCAACGCGATCGAGCAGCGCCGGCAGGGTTTCGGCGCCATCGCTGGACACCTCGACCAATCCGTCCCGTCGCTCGCCGATGATAAGCGCGCCACCCCCGGTCAATGCGATGCGGGTTCCTGGCTGCGGAAACTTGCTGGCGCGCAGATGAGCATGAGCCAGATGCTCATCAATGACCCGCTCGATGAGAATCTCCACAGCGCCCCCGGTGGGTTTGGTGCCGAACAGCCGGGCGGGAACGACGCGGGTGTCGTTCAAGACAAACAGATCGCCAGGCTTCACCAACCTCGGCAAATCCCGGACGCACCGATCCTGCAGACGTCCGGAAACGCCGTCCAGGCACAGCAATCGGGCCGCCGCACGATCCGGCAGCGGCGACTGGGCAATCCGTTCAGGCGGGAGATCGAAGTCGAAATCGGCGACGTGCATGGCGCCGCATCTTAACAGCACCGCGGCCCATGCGCAGCCGAGACGAGCGCTTGCCCAAAAGTAAAGGTAATTCCTAGCCTTTCCGGACCAGAAGGGGACGTAGTTCCTGGATCGAGATCTGCCTGAGAAGCTTGTACAGCAAGGGTTGCAGGTCTTCGTGCCGGTGATTGAACCGGTAGCCAACCTCAGCCAGATACAGGTGGAAG
>DATLZY010000092.1:0-15488 GCA_035573755.1 Candidatus Acidiferrales bacterium | reverse complement strand
AGATGGTGATGCCGGGGGATAACGTCAAGGTGACGGTGCAGTTGATCAGTCCGATTGCGATGGAAGAAGGGCTGCGCTTCGCGATTCGCGAAGGCGGTCGTACCGTCGGCGCTGGTGTCGTATCCAAGGTGTTGAAATAAGACCTTAGAAGTCTTCGGGAGGCGGCAAGTCCGCCTTCCATGAATTTAGGCCAGTAGTTCAATTGGTAGAGCACCGGTCTCCAAAACCGGGGGTTGGGGGTTCGAGTCCCTCCTGGCCTGCCATTTTTGATTGCAGTCGTGGACGTCATGGTGCCCGAAGCATGTCGAGTCATTCGATGAACGTCGAAGTGGAATCGCCCAATCGCGTGGTGGAATCTGTCAAATGGTTGGCAGTCGCCGCTCTGGTGGGCGTCGGCATGGTGGGGTTCTACTACTTTTCGCAGTGGCTGCTGATTCTTCGCATTCTTATTTTTATGGTCTTCGTTGGCGGGGCGTTGTTCGTTGGCAGCCGGACGCATCTGGGCGGCCGCCTGGTGTCTGGTGTCGCCGATGCCGTTCGCGAGGCTCGCAAGGTGGTGTGGCCGACGCGTGCCGAAACCATGCAAACCACGCTAGTCGTCATAGGTATGGTGTTGCTCATGGGCGTCATGCTGTGGATGGTGGATTGGTTGCTCGGCTTTATTCTGCGGCGCCTAACCGGCATGGGGGCATGAGCATGGCGATGCGTTGGTATGTCGTGCAAACCTACTCGGGCTTCGAGCATCAGGTCAAGCGCTCGCTCGAGGAGCACGTCCGCCGCGGCGGCTTGCAGGATCGCTTCGGCGAGATCCTGGTGCCGACCGAGGAGGTCATCGAGATGCGCGAAGGACAGAAGCGCCGCAGCGAGCGCAAGTTTTTCCCGGGTTATGTGTTGGTGCAGATGGAGCTCGATGACGCCACCTGGCATCTCGTGAAGGAAGTACCCAAGGTGCTGGGCTTCATCGGGGGGACCAAGGACCGCCCGGCGCCGATCACCGATCGGGAAGCCGACCGCATTTTGGATCGCATCAAGGAAGGGGCTGAAAAGCCGCGCCCCAAGATCCTATTCGAACCTGGCGAGTTGGTGCGGGTGATCGATGGGCCATTCAACGATTTCAATGGTACGGTCGAAGATGTTAACTATGAGAAAAATCGTTTGCGCGTGAGCGTGACGATTTTTGGTCGATCCACTCCGGTGGATCTGGAGTTTTCCCAAGTCGAAAAAACTTGAGTTACGTCTTGGGTATGAACGGGGAGCCGTAAGGCGTTTGAACCCGAGAGGCAATCATGGCTAAAAAGATCGATTCTTATATCAAGCTGCAGGTGCCGGCGGGCAAAGCCAATCCGAGCCCTCCGATCGGCCCCGCGCTGGGTCAGCGCGGCGTCAACATCATGGAATTTTGCAAGGCCTTTAATGCGCAGACCCAGAATGTCGAGCCGGGTCTGCCGTTGCCCGTGGTAATCACAGTTTATTCCGATCGCAGTTTCACCTTCATCACCAAGACGCCGCCCGCGAGCGTGTTGCTCAAGAAAGCCGCCGGCATCCCCAAGGGCAGCGCCGTCCCGCACACCAACAAGGTCGGCAAGGTCACGCGCGAGCAGCTCGAGGAGATTGCCAAGGCCAAGAGCCCTGATCTCACCGCTGCCAGCTTGGACGCCGCCATCCGGACCATCGCGGGCAGCGCGCGCAGCATGGGCCTGGAAGTGGAGGGGCTCTGACATGGCGAACGTAGGCAAGCGGATGCAGGCAATCAAGGCCAAGATCCAGCCCGGCAAATTCTATGCGATCGATGAGGCTCTCGCGCTCGTCAAGGAATGCGCCAGCGCCAAGTTCCTGGAGTCGGTCGATGTTGCCGTGAATCTGGGCGTCGACCCGCGCAAGTCAGACCAAGTTGTCCGTGGCGCGACGGTGCTGCCCAACGGTACCGGCAAGGTGGTGCGCGTAGCGGTGTTCGCGCAGGGCGCCAATGCCGATGCGGCACGCGAAGCCGGGGCGGATGTGGTCGGCTTCGAGGATCTCGCTGAACGGGTCAAGGCCGGACAAATGGATTTCGATGTGGTGATCGCGAGCCCTGATGCCATGCGCGTCGTGGGGCAGCTGGGCCCCATGCTGGGTCCGCGCGGGCTGATGCCTAACCCCAAAGTCGGCACGGTAACCCCGGATGTGGCCGGTGCTGTGCGCAATGCCAAGGGCGGTCAGGTGCGCTACCGGACCGACAAAACCGGCATCATCCATTGCAGTATCGGCAAGACCAATTTCGAGGTGCAGGCGCTGCGCGAAAATCTTCAGGCGCTTCTGGCAGATCTGCAAAAGGCCAAGCCCGCTACCGCCAAGGGTGTTTATCTGAAACGCATTACCGTGTCGTCGACCATGGGTCCCGGAGTGAGCGTGGATCAGGCTAGCCTGGCCGTTTGAGGTCAGAGACCGCTATCGATTTTGTCAACCGCTGCAAGGCGGACGTCAAAGACCGCAGGTGGCTCATGCTCTGGAGGGCGTGCGTCTTAATGGGAAACCGGCCTGCGCAGACGATGATCCCGTACAGGACCACCTGGTTGGGGCATCGTAGAGGATGCGGATCGGTAGGGACGCCGGTTCGTCGGTGATATGCCGGGCACGTGTGCCCGAGTCAGGAGGTGAGTATGCCGCTCAAGCTGGAAGGCAAGGTGGCCTTGGTTTCCGAGGTCAATGGAGTGGCTGCCCAGGCCCATTCCGTGATCGCCGCCGAGTATCGGGGGCTCAAGGTTGCGGAACTGGATGATTTGCGCACCAAGGCGCGCAAGGATCAGGTTTACCTGCGTGTGGTCAAGAACACGCTCGCACGCCGCGCACTGGAGGGGACGAATTTCGCACCCTTGGGTGACCGGCTTGTTGGGCCGCTGGTTCTGGGCTTTTCCATGCAGGATCCCGGCGCCGCCGCGCGCCTTTTCAAGGATTTTGCCAAGTCGCACGACAAGTTTCAGATCAAGGCAGTCGCCATCGCGGGGCAAGTGCTTGATGCGGCCGACGTGGATCGTGTCGCCAACCTGCCGACCCGTGATCAGGCGATCGCCATGCTCATGGGTGTCATAAAGGCACCGATCGAGAAATTTGTCCGCACCGTCAACGAGCCCGTGGCCAAGCTGGCCCGGACCTTGGCGGCGGTTCGCGATCAGAAGCAGGCTGCCTGATTCATCCAATTCACCTGGACAGGGCCCGCTCGCGGGATAGACGTTATTTTTAGGAGTACTTAAATGGCCGTTTCCAAAGAGGAAATTCTCGACACCATCAGCAACATGACGGTGCTCGAAATCGTGGACCTCATTTCCGCGATGGAAGAAAAATTTGGCGTCTCAGCTGCCGCTGCAGTTGCCGCCGTGCCCATGGCCGGCGCTGCCACCAGCGCTGCTACGGAAGCCGTCGAGGAGCAGACCGAGTTCAACGTGATCATGACCAGCTTCGGTGCCAACAAGGTCAACGTGATTAAGGTCGTGCGCGCAATCACCGGCTTGGGTCTCAAGGAAGCCAAGGATCTGGTGGAAGCCGTTCCGGCTACCATCAAGGAATCGGTTCCCAAGGCCGAGGCCGAGGACATCAAGAAGCAGTTGGAAGAAGCCGGCGCTTCCGCCGAGATCAAGTAATCGCCTTGTCGTTCCAAGACGGCAGATACAAATGATGTAGGGCTGGCGGCTTGGCCGCCGGCCTTCTTTTGCTTGCCGGTGCCGCCCACGGGCGGGCCTTTCGTACCTTAGGGATACGCCGGCTTTCCCAGCAGGCCGGTAGAGACGCCGAGGGATAACTCCATGCCTTATACGTTCACCGAAAAAAAGCGCTTCCGCAAGGACTTCGCCAAGCTGCCGACGGTGCAAGACGTGCCGTATTTGCTGTCGATCCAGCTTGATTCCTATCGCGATTTCCTGCAACTCGATGTTCCAGCGACTGAGCGTCAGGATCGGGGGATTCATGCGGCGCTGAATTCCGTTTTTCCGATCGAGAGTTATTCCGGTAACGCGCGTCTGGAGTATGTCGATTACCGTCTCGGCGAGCCGGCCTTCGACATCAAGGAGTGTCAGCAGCGCGGTATTACTTATTCTGCGCCGTTGCGGGTCAAGGTGCGGCTGGTTCTGTTCGACAAGGACAGCCCCGCTGCCAACAGGCTCCCTAAGGAGATCAAGGAACAGGAAGTGTACATGGGCGAATTGCCGCTCATGACCGAGAACGGCACCTTCGTGATCAATGGCACGGAACGGGTCATCGTCTCACAGATGCATCGCTCGCCTGGGGTCTTCTTCGATCACGATCGCGGCAAAACGCATTCTTCCGGTAAAGTGCTGTACTCTGCCCGCATCATCCCCTATCGGGGATCGTGGCTCGATTTCGAATTCGACGCCAAGGACCTGCTCTACGCGCGCATCGACCGGCGCCGCAAGCTGCCGGTGACCATCCTGCTGCGGGCGCTGGGTATGGAGCCTCGGCAGATGCTGGAGATCTTCTTCGATCACAACGTCTTTCGCCTGTCGGGCGATGAGATCATGCTCGATCTCGTGCCCGAACGCCTGCGCGGCGAACTGGCCAGCTTTGACATCCGTATCGGGGATCAGGTGCTGGTGGAAGAAGGTCGGCGCGTCACCGCGCGGCACATCCGCGAGTTGGAGAAGGCTGGTCTTGATCGTCTCGTGGTGCCGGCAGAATACCTGGTCGGCAAGATCGCGGCGCATGATGTCGTTGATACCGAGACCGGGGAGCTGCTGGTCCGCGCCAATGACGAACTCACAGCCGCACAGGTATCGGCGCTGCGCGCTGCGGGCGTCGCGGAACTGCGCACCCTCTACGTCAACGACCTGGATCGTGGTCCCTACATTTCCAGCACGCTGCGCGCAGATCCCACGACGAGCCAGCTCGAGGCCTTGGTGGAAATCTACCGGATGATGCGCCCCGGTGAGCCGCCTACGAAGGAAGCAGCGGAAACGCTGTTCCAGAATCTCTTTTTCTCCTTTGACCGTTACGATCTGTCGGCCGTTGGCCGGATGAAGTTCAACCGGCGTCTGGGCCGGGAGGAAATCACGGGGCCGGGTACGCTGAGCCAGGACGACATCGTCGATGTCGTCCGCATGCTGATCGACATCCGCAACGGCAACGGTCAGGTCGACGACATCGATCACCTGGGTAACCGGCGAGTGCGCTCGGTCGGTGAAATGACTGAAAACGTGTTTCGCATCGGCCTCGTCCGAGTGGAGCGGGCGGTCAAGGAACGCCTTTCCATGGCGGAAAGCGAGGGCCTGATGCCGCAGGAGCTGATCAACGCGAAGCCGGTGGCCGCTGCGATCAAAGAATTCTTCGGATCCTCGCAGCTCTCACAGTTCATGGATCAGAACAATCCGCTCTCCGAGGTTACCCATAAGCGTCGTGTGTCGGCGTTGGGGCCGGGCGGTCTGACCCGCGAGCGCGCCGGATTCGAAGTGCGCGACGTGCACCCGACGCACTATGGCCGCGTCTGTCCGATCGAAACGCCGGAAGGTCCGAACATTGGCTTGATCAACTCTCTCGCCGTTTACGCACGCACCAACGCCTATGGTTTCCTGGAAACGCCCTGCCGCAAGGTGATCGATGGGCGGGTCACCGACGAGGTGGAATACCTGTCGGCCATCGAAGACGGCCGGTATGTGATTGCGCAGGCCAACGCGCGGCTGGATGAAAACAACTGCTTGGTCGACGATCTGGTGTCCTGCAGGTATCAGAACGAATTCACGCTGATGCCCAAGGCGCGTGTGAACTTCATGGATGTGTCGCCGAGGCAGGTGGTCTCGGTCGCGGCTTCCCTGATCCCCTTCCTGGAGCACGACGACGCCAACCGGGCACTCATGGGCTCCAACATGCAGCGCCAGGCGGTCCCGACCCTGCGTGCCGAAAAACCGCTGGTGGGGACCGGGATGGAGCGCACCGTGGCCATCGATTCGGGCGTCGTGGTCAAGGCGCGGCGCGGCGGTGTAGTCGACAAGGTCGACGCGGCGCGCATCGTGGTGCGGGTGAACGACGAGGAAACCGAGGCGGGCGAGCCCGGCGTCGACATCTACAACCTCATCAAATACGTGCGCTCCAACCAGAACACCTGCATCAACCAGCGCCCGCTGGTGAAGCCGGGTGACGTCATCAGCCGTGGAGATGTCCTCGCTGATGGACCCTCGACCGATCTGGGCGAATTGGCGCTGGGACAGAACTGTCTCGTCGCTTTCATGCCTTGGAACGGCTACAACTTCGAGGACTCCATCCTCATCTCGGAGCGTCTGGTGCAGGAAGACCGGTTCACGACCATCCACATCGAAGAGCTGACCTGCGTCGCTCGCGACACCAAGCTTGGTTCGGAAGAAATTACCGCCGACATCCCGAACGTCAGTGAAGCTGCGCTCGCCAAGCTGGATCATTCCGGTATCGCGTTCATCGGCGCCGAGGTGAAGGCGGGCGATATCCTGGTGGGCAAGGTAACGCCGAAGGGTGAAACCCAGCTCACGCCGGAGGAAAAGCTGCTGCGCGCCATCTTTGGCGAGAAGGCATCGGATGTGAAGGACACCTCCCTGCGCGTGCCGCCGGGCATGGATGGTCACGTGATCGACGTGCATGTCTTCACGCGCGACGGCGTCGAGAAGGACGAACGGGCGCTCGCGACTGAAAAAGCCGAGCTTGCGGTCGTGCGCAAGGACCTGAACGACCAGTTGCGTATTCTCGAGGATGACACCTACGCGCGCATGCGCCGCTTGCTGCTGGGCAAGACTGTCGACGGTGGACCCAAGGGTTTGCGCAAGGGGAGCGTCCTTAACGAGAAGTATCTCGACGAACTGGTGCGCGAAAAATGGTTCGAAATTCGCCTGCAGGACGAAGAGGCCAATCGCAGTCTCGAGCGCATGGCCGAGCAGCTGCGGCTGCAGCGCGAGGCTTTCGATCAGCTTTTCGAGGAAAAGCGTCGCAAGATCACCGCCGGCGATGATCTCGCCCCGGGCGTGCTCAAGATGGTGAAGGTTTTCCTGGCCGTGAAGCGCCGCATCCAGCCGGGCGACAAGATGGCCGGACGCCATGGAAACAAGGGCGTCATTTCCCAGATCGTGCCGGTGGAAGACATGCCCTACATGGCCGACGGCACGCCGGTGGACATCGTGCTGAATCCGCTGGGCGTGCCCTCACGCATGAACATCGGTCAGGTGCTCGAAACCCACCTCGGCTTCGCGGCCAAGGGGCTGGGGCTCAAGATCGGCCGCATGCTCGATGCCCAGCGCACGGCGGGCGAACTGCGCGTTTTCCTGGATCAGGTGTACAACCGGGTCGGCAGCGGACGGCAACGTGTTGCGCTGGATGAGCTCGACGATGCCGAGGTGCTTGAGCTGTCGCGGAATCTCCGCGCCGGTGTACCCATGGCCACGCCGGTTTTCGATGGAGCCGAGGAATCGGAGATCAAGGCCATGCTGCGCCTCGCCGATCTGCCGGAATCTGGTCAGCTGCAGCTGTTCGATGGCCGTACCGGGGATGCATTTGCCCGTCCGGTGACCGTGGGCTACATGTATATGCTGAAACTCAATCACCTGGTAGATGACAAGGTGCACGCACGCTCGACCGGGCCCTACAGCCTGGTGACTCAGCAGCCTTTGGGCGGCAAGGCGCAATTCGGTGGCCAGCGCTTCGGGGAAATGGAGGTCTGGGCGCTGGAAGCCTATGGCGCGTCTTACACCCTGCAGGAGATGCTCACAGTCAAGTCCGACGATGTGCAGGGCCGCACACGCATGTACAAAAACATCGTGGACAACGATCACCGTATGGAAGCCGGCATGCCGGAGTCCTTCAACGTGCTGGTGAAGGAAATCCGGTCCCTGGGCATCAATATCGAACTGGAGCAGGAGTGAGCGGCACGCGCCGTTCACTGCCCTGAACCACGCGCCAAGCCGCAGGAGTGACGATGAAAGATCTGCTGAGCTTCATCAAGCAACAGGACCAATTGTCCGATTTCGACAACATCCGCATCGGGCTGGCCTCACCGGAG
The DNA here is from genome assembly GCA_035573755.1 of Candidatus Acidiferrales bacterium. Lineage (GTDB taxonomy): Bacteria > Pseudomonadota > Gammaproteobacteria > UBA5335 > UBA5335 > Macondimonas. Next base: position 7,486 of record DATLZY010000092.1, on the reverse strand, counting down.
AAGATCCGCTCGTGGTCATTCGGGGAGGTCAAGAAGCCCGAAACCATCAATTACCGGACCTTCAAACCGGAGCGGGATGGTCTTTTCTGTGCCAAGATTTTCGGGCCGATCAAGGACTACGAGTGCCTTTGTGGCAAGTACAAACGCCTCAAACATCGCGGTGTGGTCTGCGAGAAATGCGGTGTCGAGGTCACCCAAGCCAAGGTGCGTCGCGAGCGCATGGGTCACATCGAACTGGCCAGCCCTGTGGCGCACATCTGGTTTCTGAAATCGCTGCCTTCGCGCATCGGCCTCATGCTCGACATGACCCTGCGCGATATCGAACGGGTGTTGTACTTCGAATCCTATCTCGTCATCGATCCGGGCATGACACCGCTCGAGCGGGGACAGATTCTTTCGGAAGAAGCCTATCTCGACGCGATCGAAGAGCATGGCGATGAGTTCGATGCCCGCATGGGCGCCGAGGCCATCGACCAGATGCTCAAGAGCATCGACCTGCAGAAAGAAGCGGTGCGCCTGCGCGAGGAAATGGCCGGCACGCAGTCCGAGACCAAGATCAAGCGCCTGGCCAAGCGCCTCAAGCTGATCGAGTCCTTCATCGAGTCGGGCAACCGGCCCGAATGGATGATTCTCAAGGTGCTGCCGGTGCTGCCGCCGGAATTGCGGCCACTGGTGCCGCTCGATGGCGGACGATTCGCGACCTCCGACCTGAATGACCTCTATCGGCGCGTCATCAACCGCAACAACCGCTTGAAGCGGCTGCTCGAGCTGGCGGCGCCCGACATCATCGTGCGCAACGAAAAGCGCATGCTGCAGGAGGCGGTGGACGCGCTGCTCGACAACGGCCGTCGCGGTCGCGCCATCACCGGCTCGAACAAGCGACCGCTCAAGTCCCTAGCCGACATGATCAAGGGCAAGCAGGGCCGCTTCCGTCAGAACCTGCTCGGCAAGCGCGTCGACTATTCGGGGCGCTCCGTGATCGTGGTGGGCCCGACCTTGCGTCTGCATCAGTGCGGGCTGCCCAAGCGCATGGCGCTGGAATTGTTCAAGCCCTTCGTGTTCTCTCGCCTGCAGCGTCTCGGTATTGCGACCACCATCAAAGCCGCCAAGCGCATGGTGGAACGCGAGGAGCCGCAGGTCTGGGACATGCTCGAGGAAGTGATCCGCGAGCACCCCGTGCTGCTCAACCGGGCGCCCACTCTGCACCGTCTCGGCATCCAGGCCTTCGAGCCGGTGCTGATCGAAGGCAAGGCGATCCAGTTGCATCCGCTGGTGTGTACGGCCTTCAACGCCGACTTCGACGGCGACCAGATGGCGGTGCACGTGCCGTTGTCGCTCGAGGCCCAGCTTGAAGCGCGCGCGCTGATGATGTCGACCAACAACATCCTGTCGCCCGCGTCGGGTGAGCCCATCGTGGTGCCGACCCAGGACGTGGTGCTGGGGTTGTACTGGATGACCCGTGAACGCGTCGGGGCCCTTGGAGAAGGTATGGTGTTCGCCGATGTGGCGGAGGCTGACCGGGCCTACCGCTGTGGTATCGTGGATCTGCAGGCGCGCGTCAAGGTCCGGCTCTCCGATACGGAACTGGACGAAAACGGCGGGGCACTGCAGCGTACCCGCTTGGTGCAAACCACGGTGGGTCGGGCCTTGCTGTCGCAAATCCTGCCGTCTGGTTTGCCGTTCGAGATGATCAATCGGGACCTGACCAAGAAATCCATCGGCGCCGTGTTGAATGCCTGCTATCGCCGTGTCGGTCTGAAGGAAACGGTGGTCTTCGCCGACCAGTTGATGTATACGGGCTTCCACTATGCCACGCTGGCCGGCATTTCCATCTGTGCCGACGATATGGTCGTGCCCGAGGAAAAGGGTGCCATCTTGAAGCAGGCCGAGGCCGAGGTGAAGGAGATCGAGGAGCAATACGCATCTGGTCTGGTGACCAACGGCGAACGTTACAACAAGGTGGTGGACATCTGGTCGCGCACCAACGACCAGGTCGCTCGGGCGATGATGGACAAGCTCGGCAGCGAAGACGTCCTGGACAAGGACGGCAATACGATTCGCCAGCCCTCGTTCAACTCCATCTTTATGATGGCCGATTCTGGGGCTCGAGGCTCGGCTGCCCAGATCAGGCAGCTGGCAGGCATGCGCGGCCTGATGGCCAAGCCGGACGGGTCGATTATCGAGACCCCTATCACCGCCAATTTCCGCGAGGGACTGAACGTTCTGCAGTTCTTCATTTCAACCCATGGTGCGCGCAAAGGCCTGGCCGATACGGCGCTCAAGACCGCCAACTCGGGCTATCTCACCCGCCGCTTGGTCGACGTGTCGCAGGACGTCGTGATTTTGGAGCCCGATTGCGGGACCAGTCGTGGTCTGCCCATGTCTCCTATCGTCGAAGGGGGCGATGTGCTTGAGCCTCTGCGTGAACGGGTGCTTGGACGCGTCTTGGCCGAGCCCGTGACTGATCCGGCGACTGGAGAAGTCGTCATCGAGGTCAATACCCTGCTTGATGAGCATCTGGTCGATATCCTGGAAGAACTGAGCGTGGACCGGGTGCTGGTGCGTTCGCCCATCACCTGCGAATCCCGCTACGGGATCTGCGCGGCCTGTTACGGTCGCGATCTGGCGCGCGGACACTTGGTCAACGAAGGCGAGGCGGTCGGCGTCATCGCGGCCCAGTCGATCGGCGAGCCGGGTACCCAGCTCACCATGCGTACCTTCCACATCGGTGGGGCCGCATCGCGCGCTGCGTCGGTTAACAATGTCCAGGTCAAGCGCAAAGGGGTACTGCGGCTGCACAACGCGAAATCGGTCCGCAACCAGAGAGGATCTCTGGTCACGGTGTCGCGCTCGGGCGAGATTGCTTTGAGTGATGAATTCGGGCGCGAGCGCGAGCGTTACAAAATCCCTTACGGCGCCACCTTGCTGGTGAACGACGGGGATACCGTCGAAGCTGGTCAAATCGTGGCCGAATGGGATCCGCACACCCACCCGGTGGTGACGGAGATCGCGGGTCGTCTGCGTTTCGTGCAGATGGTGGAAGGGCAGTCGATCCAGCGACAGGTGGATGAAACGACGGGTCTTTCGCAAGTCGTCATCCTGGATCCGAAACAGCGCACCGGCACGGGCCGGGACATGCGTCCCATGATCAAGATGGTGGATGAGCGTGGAGAGGATCTCCATTTCCCCGGCACCAGCATCCCGGCCGCTTACTTCCTGCCGCCAGGAGCCATTGTGCTGGTGGAGGATGGCGCGGAGGTGCGGGTGGGTGACGTTTTGGCCCGTATCCCGCAGGAGTCGAGCAAGACACGTGACATCACCGGTGGTCTACCGCGAGTCGCCGACCTGTTCGAGGCCCGCAAGCCGAAGGAGCCCGCAATTCTGGCCGAGGTAGCCGGGACCGTTTCCTTCGGTAAGGACACCAAGGGCAAGCAGCGCTTGATTCTCACCGACGGCGAGGGCATTCAGCATGAAGTGCTGGTGCCGAAGTGGCGCAACGTCACAGTGTTCGAGGGGGAGTTCGTCGAGCGTGGCGATGTGATTGCCGATGGCGAGCCCAATCCGCATGACATTCTGCGGCTGCTGGGTGTCGAAGCCCTCGCCGAGTATCTGGTCAAGGAAATCCAGGACGTGTATCGCCTGCAGGGGGTGCGCATCAACGACAAGCACATCGAGGTCATCATTCGTCAGATGCTGCGCAAGGTGGAAATCACAGATCCGGGCGAGACGCGCTTCCTGCGCGGGGAGCAGGTGGATCGTTCCCGCCTGCTGGAGGAAAACGACGAAGCGGTCGCCAACAACAAGCTCCCCGCCCGGTGGGAGCCGTTGCTCCTTGGTATTACCAAGGCGTCTCTGGCGACGGAATCGTTTATTTCGGCAGCATCCTTCCAGGAGACGACTCGCGTTCTCACAGATGCGGCGGTGCGCGGCGTAAAGGACGATCTCAGAGGACTCAAGGAAAACGTCATCGTCGGTCGACTGATTCCTGCGGGAACCGGGCTCGCCTACCACAACCATCGCCGCCAGATGCGAGGTACCGGGGTGGGCCTGTTGGAGGCCGAACAGGCAGCACTCGCGGTCTCATCGGCCCCGCGACCCGAAGACGTGTTCGAGGACCGCTGATCCGTCGCGCGCGCGACCAGGGAGGGGAGCAAGTCTCCCCTCTTTACTTTTTAGCTGCCTTCGATTGGGTTGACAGCTTCCAGGCGCCTCTCTAGAATTGCGCCTCTTTCCTGTCCGGAAGGGCCCTTTCGAGCGGTCCGCCCACCTTAATCTTCGATACGACGAGTGGTTCATGGCAACGATCAATCAGTTGGTTCGCAAGCCGCGTCGCAACAAGGACGCCAAGAGCGACGTGCCTGCGCTGGAGCAGTGCCCGCAGCGGCGCGGTGTCTGCACCCGCGTGTACACCACGACGCCCAAGAAGCCGAACTCGGCGCTGCGGAAGGTGGCTCGTGTTCGATTGACCAATGGTTTCGAGGTGACGGGCTACATCGGTGGTGAGGGGCACAACCTGCAAGAGCACTCGGTGGTGCTGATCCGCGGCGGTCGCGTCAAGGACTTGCCGGGCGTTCGTTACCACATCGTCCGTGGCAGCCTGGATACGGCGGGGGTGACCAAGCGCCGTCAGGGGCGTTCCAAGTACGGCGCCAAGCGCCCGAAGGGTTGATCGTCCGGGCCTGATCGCCCAAACGGCGGAGATGAGAAGATGGCAAGAAGAAAGGTAGCGGCCAAGCGTGTGATTCTTCCGGATCCCAAGTTCGGAAGCGAGCAGCTGGCGAAATTCATCAACATGGTCATGTGTGACGGCAAGAAGTCGATTGCCGAGAGCATCGTCTACAAGGCGCTTGACGAGGTCGGCAACAAGCGTGGCGGCGATCCGCTATCCGTGCTGGACGCGGCGCTTGAGGCCGTGCGTCCCGCGGTTGAAGTGAAGTCGCGCCGTGTCGGTGGCGCCACCTATCAGGTGCCGACCGAGGTGCGCCCCGCGCGCCGCACGGCGCTGGCCATGCGGTGGATCATTGATGCAGCCCGGTCGCGCAGTGAGAAGTCCATGGTGCGCCGCTTGGCCGGTGAGTTAATGGATGCTGCCGACAATCGTGGTGCCGCCGTCAAGAAGCGGGAAGAAACCCATCGCATGGCGGAGGCTAATAAGGCCTTCTCGCATTTCCGCTGGTAAGCCGGCTCGCGTTCTTTAAGACGAGAGGAATTCAAGGTGGCTCGCAAGACCCCGATCGAACGCTACCGTAACATTGGCATTTCCGCGCACATCGATGCAGGAAAGACCACGACCACGGAGCGCATCCTGTTCTACACCGGCGTCAGTCACAAGATTGGCGAGGTACACGATGGCGCCGCCACCATGGACTGGATGGAGCAGGAGCAGGAGCGCGGGATTACCATCACCTCGGCGGCTACTACCTGCTTCTGGAGCGGGATGGGTGCGAACTTTCCCGAGCATCGCATCAACATCATAGATACCCCTGGGCACGTGGATTTCACGATTGAGGTGGAGCGCTCGATGCGCGTGCTCGACGGCGCGTGCATGGTGTACTGTGCGGTAGGAGGGGTGCAGCCGCAGTCCGAGACAGTCTGGCGTCAGGCGACCAAGTACGGCGTGCCGCGCATCGCATTCGTCAACAAGATGGACCGCGCCGGCGCCGATTTCTTCAAGGTCTACGAGCAGATGCGTGATCGTCTGCGCGCGAATCCGGTGCCTATTCAGGTGCCGATCGGGGCTGAGGAATCCTTCAAGGGTGTCATCGACTTGGTCAAGATGAAGGCCATCTTGTGGGATGAGGACAACAAGGGTACCACTTTCCGCTATGTGGAGGTCCCCTCCGAGCTTCAAGATGTCGCGACCGAGTGGCGCGAAAAGATGATCGAGGCAGCCGCCGAGTCATCCGACGAGTTGATGGAGAAGTATCTCGACGGCGGTGAATTGACTGAGGAGGAGATCAAGGGCGGGTTGCGTAAGCGCACCATCAATCTCGAAATCGTTCCGATGTTGTGCGGCAGCGCCTTTAAGAACAAAGGCGTTCAAGCCATGCTCGATGCTGTCATCGAGTACCTGCCTGCGCCCAACGAGGTGCCTGCAATCCGCGGTATTGATGCAAACACTGAAGCCCCCATCGAGCGCCACGCGTCGGACGATGAGCCCTTCTCGGCTTTGGCCTTCAAGATCATGACGGATCCGTTCGTCGGGACTTTGACCTTCGTTCGTGTCTATTCTGGTGTGCTGTCCTCCGGCGACGCCGTTTACAATTCGCAGAGTGGCGGCAAGGAGAGGATTGGTCGAATTCTCCAGATGCACGCCAATCAGCGCGAGGAAATCAAGGAGTTGCGTGCCGGCGACATCGGGGCCTGTGTGGGGCTCAAGGATGTCATTACCGGGACCACTCTATCGGCGCTCGATAAGCCGGTGGTCCTGGAGAAGATGGAATTCCCCGAGCCGGTGATTTCCGTGGCCGTGGAGCCTAAGACCAAGGCCGACCAAGAAAAGATGGGTATCGCGCTGCAGAAGCTGGCGCAGGAAGACCCCTCTTTCCGCGTGCGCACGGACGAAGAGTCCGGTCAGACCATCATTTCGGGCATGGGCGAGCTGCATCTCGAGATTCTGGTCGACCGTATGCGTCGGGAATTCAAGGTTGAAGCCAACGTCGGCAAGCCGCAGGTCGCCTATCGCGAAAGTCTGCGCAAGACGGTGGAGCAGGAAGGCAAGTTTGTGCGGCAATCCGGCGGGCGGGGCCAGTATGGTCACGTGTGGCTGCGCCTCGAGCCGCGCGAGCGCGGCGCAGGTTACGAATTTGTCAATGCCATCGTGGGTGGCGTGGTGCCTCGCGAGTACATCCCTGCGGTGGATAAGGGCGCCAAGGAACAGCTCGACAATGGCGTCATCGCCGGCTTTCCCATGGTCGACGTCCGTGTGACGCTCTTCGATGGCTCCTATCACGACGTCGACTCTTCGGAAATGGCGTTCAAAATCGCCGCCTCCATGGGGGTCAAGGAAGGTGCCCGCAAGGCGGATCCTGTGCTGCTCGAGCCCATAATGAAAGTTGAGGTCGTCACTCCGGAGGACTACATGGGTGACGTCATCGGCGATCTCAATCGCCGTCGCGGCCTGGTCCAAGGTATGGAGGACAGCCCCTCCGGCAAGATCGTGCGTGCAGAGGTGCCGCTGGCGGAAATGTTTGGTTATGCAACGGACCTGCGCTCGCAGACCCAGGGGCGGGCGGGCTACAGCATGGAATTTTCCCGCTATGCCGAAGCACCCAGCAGCGTGGCCGAAGCGATCATCAAGAAAGCATCCTGATCCCAATCGAATTGTTGCGAGGATAACGAGTCGTGGCCAAGGGCAAGTTTGAGCGTACGAAGCCGCATGTGAATGTGGGGACGATTGGTCATGTGGACCATGGGAAGACGACGTTGACGGCGGCGCTGACGAAGGTGTTGTCGGAGAGGTTTGGGGGTGAGTTCAAGGCTTACG
>DATLZY010000091.1:0-46784 GCA_035573755.1 Candidatus Acidiferrales bacterium | reverse complement strand
CAATCCCGTCGCGCAGCGCGGCCGACAGAATGAATGTTTTTTCGTCGCATTCCACGGATTTGGCGACGCCATCGATCCGCACCTGGTAGGGACCGGTGGGTTTCTTGCCGAACAACTTGCCGAACATGTCTCTTCCTGTGGTTGTAAAACGCGTGGGTTCGCGTGGATGTTTTGGGTGGGTTGGCCTGCGGGTCAATCGCAGCACCGTGGTTCTCGCCGGCTCGCCGCTGCTGCAACATTGTGATTATCGTGGCGACAGCAGAAAAAGAGGATGCGACAAATCGACGCGCCTAGCGGTTTAAGGACGGCGCTGTATCGGCGAGGCGGCGACAGTGCTGTGGGGGCGGGACCGTGCTGATTGGGATCGGCATGGCAAGCCTGGCTGGACAGGTGGTCAGGAAGAACCCGAGTCCGCTCGGGCGTAGAGCAGGTCGACCAAATGCCGGCCGTTGTCGGCGGTCAGGGTGGCGAGCCGGCTTAGGGCGCGCACCACCATGTTGTAGCCGATCAGCGCGGGAATGGCGGCGAACAGACCGACGGCCGTGGCGATCAATGCCTCGCCGACCGGGCCGGCGACGGCGTCCAGCGTCAATGCCTTGCCGGTGAGTGTCTGCAGGGCGTGCATGATGCCCCAGACCGTACCCAGGAGACCCACGAACGGGGCCGTGCTGCCGACCGTGGCCAGCACGATGAGGCGGCGCTCCTGATCGCTGCGGATGGGAGCCTGGGCATCGGCTAGCCGGGCTTCCAGTTCCGGCGCGTCGACGTCGCGCCGGGCGAGCAGTCGCGCCGCCGCCTGCCGCAGGCGGGCGGTCGGGCAGTCGGCAGGCAGGCTCTCGAGGCCGCCGAGATCGCCCCGTTCGATGCAGTCCGCGGCCTGCCGCTCGAGGCGATGCCAGCGCCGCAATTGCCAGAACTTCTCCAGGATCACGGCCCAGCTCAGGACCGACATGATCACCAGTGTCAGGAAAACGCCCCGGATCACCGGATCGGCATGCGTCCACCAGCCGAGCCAGAGGGGAGAAGAGGGTTCCATGGAGCACTCCTTGGGATTGATCGGAAATCGGGGGGGGCACCCTTCCGGATGATATAGCAGCGATTCAGCGATTGATCCTGAAGACGATGGGCACTTCCACGGTCGCCGCGACCGGCTTGCCCAGGCGCGTGGCGGGCCGGAAATGCCAGTGCCGCACCGCCGCGAGGGCGGCTTCGTCCAGCATGGGGTAGCCGGAGGAGGCGGCGAGGTTCACTTGGGTGGGATGGCCTTCGGGATCGAGCGCCACGCGCAGCCGCACCGTTCCCTGCCAGCCGCGGCGCAGCGCCAGCGGCGGATACTCGGGCGCCGGGTTGAGACGGTAGGCCGCGCCGAGATCGATGGCCACTGGGGCCGATTCAGTCGACTCCGTACTCGGCGGCCCGCGGTTGATGGTGGGCGCCGATTCGGCAGATGCATGGCTGTTCAGTGACGGCGCCGGTTCGTTGTCCGCAGGCGCAAGCGGTCTCGGAGCCGGCTGGGGCGTCGGCGCGGGTTTCGCGACCGGTTTGACGATGGGCTTGGGTACCGGCTTGGGTGGCACCGGTCGGGGCGGTTGCGGCGCGGCCACAGGTAACGCGACAGGCGGGCGCGGCGCCGCCATGGGCGGCAGTGCAACCAGCGTGATCGGCTCGGGTTCGGCCGGGGTCACTGCCGGTCCGGCCGGCCACAGCCAGGCTCCTGCAACGGCGAGGGCGTGCAAGCCGAGCGAAAGGACGGCGAGGCGAACGAAGACATCCGGCGCCGATGCTCGACCGAGGACCGGCAGGACAGGCTTGGATACCGGCGCACTGCGCCGTTCGCGCGCAAGCGGCAGCGTCAGCGGTAGGGACGGCGCGCTCATGCTGCCTGCCGTCGCTGCGCGAGATGACGGGTCAACCCGAGTCCGACGGTCAGCACCAGGATGAGCGCTGCCGTGGATTGCAGGAGTTCGCGTCCCGCCTTGCCCGTGAGGTCGTCCAGAAAGGCCCACTTGTGGATCATGCCGAAGACCCAGCCTTCGAAGCGGTTCAGCGGCGTCAAGTGGGCCGCCAGTGCGCCGGTGCGCGTCTCGACGTACCAGGTTTCCCGGGGGCGCTCGGGGAGTTCGACCGCCATGACGGGTAGGCGCTTGAAGGCAAAGCCGTAGTCGCCACCGAACTGATGCACGGGTTTTGCCTCGCCGTTCCCGGGGGGGAGTCCGGCATGGATGCGAGCCAGCGCCACGGCATGGCGCTTGAATCCATCGGGAATAGGCTCGCCCGTGCGCGCGTCCACATACCGATCCGCGGGCGGCGGCGGACTTTCGTGGCCGCCATGATGCACGGTGCTCGCGGGTGCGGCGGGCGGCGGCAGCGCGATCCACGCGGCGGCGCCGTCGAGCCGGGTCAACGCGAGGGTCGCAACCGGCCCGTCGGTGCCGAGTGCGCGCAGCAACGGCGGCACCGGTGCAGACAGTTCCGTGATCGCAAAGGATTGTGCTGGCGCCGGCGCTGTCGGATCGCCTTGCCAGGCTTTGACCGCCAGATGCAGCGCCCCGGATAGCGGCAATGCCAAGGCCACCACGGCCGCCGGCACGGCCAGGCGACGATGCCAGCGCACAGCCCCGGGCCTTGCCGCGCTCAGGGCGCCCCGGCGCCAGAGCCGGACATAGACGGCAAGCCCCGCCGCCGCGACACTGGCCGTGGCGAGCAGCAGGGTCAGCATCAACCCCTGGACCCAGCGCGAGGACTGGATGGGGCTCCAGGAATGCATCCAGCGAAACAATTTTCCGGTCCAGTCCTTATGGCGGTCGGTTAGGGTGGCAAGCCGCCCCGAGGCCGGATCGACATAGGCCCGCAGGCCGTCCGGTCGATCGAAGGCGATTTCCCAGACCGGCAGCAGGCGGTCGATGTAATGATAATCATTGTTAAATGATAAAAGAAGTCTTGCGTCACGGATGGGGCTTTTGGCATCTCCGGCGTAAAAGCGAGCCAGCCGTTCCGCCCACTGCCGGTCGCCGTCCGCGCGCACGGCCCCGGTGCGGGCGTCGATCCAGTAGGCTTGGCCCTGCGCCTCCGCGCGATAAGAGGGGCCTTCACCAGCGGGCTGCCACAGGCGCAGGGCGTCGAACCGCTCGATCCCCGCGGCAGCGAGCGCATCGCCCGGGGTGATCAGGCCGGCACCGTCCAGGGATTCGAACGGAAACACCATGGCCGCGGGCTTGGGATTCAGGCGGGAGATGAGGGGATGGCCAAGCCCGCTCAGGGCCCATAGGATCACGGCCAGCGCGATCCACAGTCCCGCCTGCATGTGCCAGTGGTGCAGGCGGCCGATGTCGAGCCTGGGGTTCGACTTGCGCGGAGGAATGATCGGACCGGCGCTGCGTTCAATGATGAGCATGAGGACTCGAAGGCATGGGCATGCGGGGTGGGCGCAAATGGCAGATGGTAATCAATCGCAGCGCCGGCATGGATGCGGCAAATTGTCGCAGGCTCTGGCGACGCGTCCTGCTGGCGCTCGCGATGAATCTCGTGGCGCTGCCCGCCTGGGGCTGGGGCGGCGTGGGGCATCGCATGATCTGCGAGATCGCCTGGCAGCACCTGACGCCGGTGGCGCGCAGCGAGGTACAGGCACTGCTGCGTCTCGAGCGCGGCTCGCATCGCTTCAGCGAAAGCTGCACCTGGGCCGACCGCGTCCGGAGCGATGCCCGCTACGATTTTCTCGCGCCCTGGCATTACCTGAACCTGCCGTCCGGCACGACGCGTTATACCGATCGCGATTGCCCGCGCCAGGGTTGCGTGGTGCGCGCCATCGAGACGCTGCGATCCGAACTGGGCGATGCGCCGCGCCCGCCTCAGGAACGGCTGCAGGCGCTCAAGCTGCTGGGCCATTTCGTGGGCGATGTCCATCAGCCGCTGCACGTGGGTTATGCGGAGGATCGGGGCGGTACCCAGCGAATGGTGCGCTATGCCGGTCGCGACGAGCCGGTCAGCCTGCACGTCGTTTGGGATGATCTGCTGCTCGAGGCGTGGACAAAGGATTGGCAGTCGACGAGCCGCGCGCTGGCCCGTGGTATCGGGGTGCGCGAGCGGCGGCTGTGGTCGCAGGGCGATGCGGCGGATTGGGCCATGGAGAGCTTTCGCCTGACGGAGAGCTGGGTCTATCCACAGGCCGCGGACGGTGTGATTGATGAAGCCGAAATCGCGGGCAATCGGCCGGTCGTCGAAACGCAGTTGCGCAAGGCCGGCTGGCGTCTCGCATGGGTGCTCAATGCAGCGCTCGATCCCGCAGCGACTGATCGAGCGCCGTGAGTCGCTCGGGCGTGCCGACGTCCACCCAGATGCCGTGGTGATGCGTGCCGCCGACGCGCCCCGCCGCCATGGCGGCGCGCAGCAGCGGCGCGAGCGGAAAAGCCCCGGCTGGCGCGTGATCGAAAAGCGCCGGATGGTAAACGCCGAGCCCGGCGAAGGTGAGGCGATGGTTGCCTTCGGCTTGCACGCGGCCTGATGCGTCCAGATGAAAATCGCCTTGGGGGTTATGAGCCGGATTGTCGACCAGCACCAGATGTGCGAGATCCCCCGGGGGCAGGCTCAGTGCGCCCAGAGGGTAGTCGGTCCAGACGTCGCCATTGAGCACGATGAACGCGCCCGTGCCCAGCAGCGGCAGGGCGCGGGCGATACCGCCGCCGGTTTCCAGCGCCTGATCGCCCTCATCGGAATAGCGCACGGCAAGACCGAATGCCGAGCCGTCGCCGACCGCGGCGCGGATCATCGGCCCCAGGTGCGCCAGATTGATCACCACCTCGCGCACACCGGCCGCGGCGGCACGCTCCAGATGATGAAAGAGCAGCGGCTTGCCGTCCACCGGCAGCAGCGGCTTGGGCGTATGGTCGGTCAGTGGGCGCATGCGGGTGCCCCGGCCGGCCGCGAGGATCATGAGTTTCACGCCGCACTCGCCTCGGCATGCAGTTCGGCCAGCAGCGCACCCAGGGGGGCGAGATCAGCGCGACGGTGGACGGCGGCGTCGAGGTAGCCGAGGAAACGCGGCGCCTCCTCCAGATAGCGCGGCTTGCCGTCGCGATGCTTGAGGCGGGCGAAGATGCCCAGCACTTTCAGGTGGCGCTGCGTGCCCATCCAGTCCAGATCACGCAGGAAGTCCTCCGGCCGTGCCGGCACCGCAATGCCGGCGCGGCGCGCGGCGTCCCAGTAGAACAGCGCCCAGGCCTCGGTCTGGTCATCCGGCCAGCTGATGAAGGCATCGCGCAGCAGCGAGGCGACATCGTAGGTCACGGGGCCGTACACTGCGTCCTGAAAGTCGATGACGCCGGGACCAGTCGCACCCACGAGCAGGTTGCGCGCCATGAAATCCCGGTGCACGAACACCTGCGTTTGCGCAAGAGCGGCACTCACCAGCGCTTCGGCGAGGTCATTCCAGGTTTGCCGCTGGGCCGGCGTCAGCGCGCGGCCGAGATGACGGGCCACGTACCAGTCGGGAAACAGGGCCAGTTCGGCGGCCAGGCGCGTCCGGTCGTAGGGCGGGAGCACGCCGGGGCGGCTGCTGGCTTGCCAGCGGATCAGCGCCGTCAGCGCCGCCTCGATCAGGGCATCGGGCGGCTCCTGGCGCAGCGCTTCGAGGTAGCCGCGCTCACCCAAATCCTCGAGCAGCATCCAGCCGCGGGACGGCTCCCAGGCCAGCACCTCGGGGGCGTGCACCCCGGCCGCGCGCAGCAGCGCCGCCACTTGGGCGAAAGGCGCGCAGCTTGCGGGTTCGGCGCTCGCGTCCATCAATACACGTGTGCAGCCATTGAAGACGAGACGGTGGTAGCGCCGCGGGCTGGCGTCGCCGGGAATCGGCTGCCAGTGCAGGACATCGGCGCCGGCCTCCCGGCGCGCCCATCGGTCGATTTCGGTGTCGCTCGCGCCGGCCGTAGAGGGCATGGGCGGTTCTCCGTGAAAGGCGAGATTGATATGCTGGGCGCCGTTTGGCGGGCAGCCGGTGCAAGGCGGCCCTGGCACAGGAATGGCGAATGCCCGCGATGGTAACGAAAAAGCGCAAAGTCCGTCAGCGATGTCGGTTTGGCCAGTGGGGCATGGCACTCGCGGCGGGCCTGCTGCCGGCCATAGGGTTGGCGAGTGATGAACTGGGCGCCGTCTGCGGGCCGGTCAACGTGCTGGAGGACCTGCGCAAACCCTATCCGCCGGGGGATCCACACGATCCGCGCTTGCACGTCGAGGCCGCCCAGGCGTCCGTTGCGGCGCAAGGGGTGAGTCTGTTGCAGGGCGGTGTGGTTGCCAGGCGCGGCAGCACGCTGCTGCTCGCCCCGGAACTCCGCTACGACCGCGGCCGGGAGGTGTTGGCGGGCGAGTCAGGATTGACCGTACTCAGCGACGCCCTGGACCTGCAGGCGCGGATCGGCCGTCTGGCGACGGTGGGCGGCGAGGGGCGCTTCGAGGATGCGCGGTTCTATCTGCGCAAGCGACCGGGGCGGGGTGTGGCCAGCACCATCCGCACCGACGAGGGCGGCAGTTCGCGGCTGAGGGAAGTGCGCTTCACCACCTGTCCCGCCGATCAGGGCGACGGCGACTGGTTTCTGCGCGCCCAGGATCTACAGCTGGATTTCGAGCGCGGCCAGGGCACGGCGCGCAACGCGCAGATCGTATTCAAGGGCGTGCCTTTGATCTACACGCCCTGGATGGCCTTCCCGATCAGCGACGAGCGCATGAGCGGTTTTCTCGCGCCCCGGCTCGGCAGTTCCAACGATCGCGGCCTGGACATCTCCACCCCCTACTACTGGAACATTGCGCCGGAGCGCGACGCGACCGTCACGCCGCGGCTGATGAGCAAGCGCGGCCTGCAGTTGCAGAGCGAGTATCGCTATCTCGGCGACTACGGGCGCGGCCTGCTCTACAACGAATACCTGCCCAACGATCAGGTGCTCGGCGAAGACCGGACCTTTTGGCTCTATCGCCACCAGGCGAACCCCGCGCCCGATTGGGAAGCCAAGGTCGATTACGGCTCGGTGAGCGACATCGACTACTTCGAGGATCTCAGCACCACGCTGCGTCGCGCCAGTTCGCGCTATCTGCCCCGGCAGGCGCTGCTGGCCTACGGTGGACCGCAATGGGATTTCCTGGTGCGCGTTCAGGATTTCCAACTCATCGACCCGCGCCGGCGTGGCGAACCTGAACCCTATCAGCGTTTGCCCCAAATGTTGGCGCGGACGCGCAATCCCCATCCGCTGTTCGGGCCGGTCGCCTACGATTTCAACGCCGAAGTGGTACGTTTCGGACGTGACGGCAATCGTCAGGCCGAGCGCTGGGACGGCGAGTTCGGATTGGGTATCCCGTGGGATCGCGGCAGCTATTTTGCCAAACCGCGTCTGGCGTACCGCCAGACTCAGTACAACCTCATCGAGACCGTCGCCATCGCCGGCGAGGAGAAGCCCAAGCGCACGCTGCCGATCGCCTCGTTCGATACCGGGCTGCGCTTCGAACGCGATCTGGCCCTCGCCGGGCATCCGCTGCTGCAAACGCTCGAGCCGCGGATCTTCTATCTCTATGTCCCGGAGCGGAATCAAGCCGACCTGCCGGTCTTCGACACCCGCTTGCCGGAATTCGACTTCCTGCGCCTGTTCGACACCAACCGCTACGTCGGCGCCGATCGGCAGAGCAGCGCCAACCAGGTGACGACCGCGCTGACCTCGGCCGTGCGCGACGAGCAGACGGGAGCACTCCGGTTCGAGGGAACGATCGGAAGGATCACACGTTTTACCTCCGCAGACGCGCTTCTGCCTGAGGAGACGGGCAGCACCATCGGCGATTCATCTACCTTGGGCGAAGCGGCTGCTTATGTCCGGCCGGACCTTCGCGCACGCTTTCAGCTAGAATGGGACGATGCCGATCAGACGGCGATCCAGCAGGTCGCCGAAGTCCGCTTTCAGCCGGAATCGCGCAAGCTGGTCAGCACGGCCTATAGGTTGCGACGCGACTTGGGCGAACCGCTCGAGCAGGTGGATCTGATGGTCAGCTGGCCCGTGACGCGGGAATGGTCTGCGGTCGGCCGCTGGAACTACTCCTTGCGCGATGACCAGGATCTGGAATCACTCCTCGGCGTGGAGTACCGCAGTTGCTGCTGGGCAGCCCAGCTGGCCGCTCGTCGGTATGTGCGCAATTTGGATGAAGTCGATCAAGGCATTTATCTGCAGCTTGAGCTGACCGGGCTGGGGCGGCTTGGCGATGGAGTCCGGAGTTTTTTGAACCGCATGATGGTGGATGATGAAACGATGCCATGAGCGAACTGTTCCGCTGCGCCCGGTGAGCTGGATCATTGGATTGTTGTTGTTGAGCCTGGCTCTCCCCGGAACTGCGGCCGAACTCGATCAGGTGGTCGCGGTGGTAAACAACGGGGTGATCCTGCGCAGCGAGTTGGAAGCTCAGGTCCGGGAGATCCAAGACCATACCGCCAGTCAGGGCGAGGTACGGCTTCCGCCCGAGGCAACGCTGCGCAAGCAGGTGCTGGAGCAGATGATCCAGAACGAGATTCAGCTCCAGCTCGCTGAACGGACCGGCATTCGGGTATCCGACGACGCGGTGAATCAAGCCGTTGCTGCGATCGCGCGGCGCAACAACATGACCCTCGATGAGTTCATCCCCGCAGTGGAAGCGCAGGGCCAGCGCTATCAGGCGCTGCGGGAGGACATCCGCAAGGATCTTGCCATTGATCAGCTGCGTCAGCGTGAGGTCGCGCGCCGCATCGTGGTGACGGATCGGGAGATAGAGAATCAGATCGAATCCTTCAATGCCAACGAATCCAAGTTCGGGGTAAGAGACGGCAAGATGCTGATCAAGGAAACCCGTGCGCGGCATATTCTGATGCGTCCGAGCGTGATCATGAACGATGCCAAGATTCGCGCCACCCTGACCGCAGTGCGCGGCGAGCTGGTGGCTGGCGGCGATTTCGCAGCCCTGGCCAAGCAGTATTCCGATGACGCCACAGCCGATCAGGGCGGCGATCTGGGTTGGGTGGCGCGCGGCGCTGTCGTACCCGAATTCCAGCAGGTGATGGACAGCCTCGAGCCGGGGCAGATCAGCGAGCCGTTCCGTTCGCGCTTCGGTTGGCACATCGTGCAGGTGATGGAGCGCCGTGAGCGGGACGCCACGGACGAAACGCTGCGCGAGCGGGCACGTAAGGCGGTGTTTCAGCGCAAGCTGGAAGAGGCGACCCAGGCCTGGCAACGGCGGCTGCGTGAAGAGGCCTATGTGGAGATTCGCCTCGACCCAGGGACTTGAACCGCCTCATGCGCCTGCCCCGTCTGGCCCTGACGCCGGGTGAGCCGGCCGGCATCGGCCCGGACCTTATGGTGCAACTGGCGCAGGAAGCCTTGCCGGCGGAACTCGTCGTGATCAGCGATCCCGGGCTGCTCGAAGCCCGGGCCCGTCAGCTCGGCTTGCCGCTGACCCCGTATTTCTTCGATGCCGACGCCCCGCCGCAGCCGCACCAGGCCGGGCGCTTGTGCGTCGAGCCGGTTCCGCTCGGGACAAAGGTGCGCTGTGGCCAAGGTGATCCGGCGCAAGCGTCCCATGTGCTTGCGACATTGGAACGCGCCACGGCCGGCTGTCTGGCTGGCGAATTCGACGCACTGGTGACGGGGCCGATCCACAAGGCCCTCATCAACGAAGCCGGCATCGCCTTCAGCGGGCATACCGAATGGCTCGCCGAGCGCACCGGCGCAGCCCTGCCGGTGATGATGCTGGTGGCGCCGGGACTGCGCGTCGCGCTGGCGACCACCCACCTGCCGCTGCGAGCCGTGCCCGATGCGATCACACGCGAGAGCCTGACCCAGGTGCTGACGGTGCTTGAGCGCGACCTGCGCCGGCGCTACGGTCTGGCGGCCCCACGTGTGCTGGTCTGCGGCCTCAACCCCCATGCCGGCGAAGGCGGGCATCTGGGGGACGAGGAACTGCGCGTCATCATGCCGGTGCTGGAGGCGCTGCGCGGCCAGGGGTTCGATCTGGTCGGCCCGGTGCCGGCAGACACCGCTTTCACGACCGAGCGGCTTCGTGAGGTCGATGTCGTGCTCGCCATGTACCACGACCAGGGCCTGCCGGTTTTGAAAGCGCGCGGTTTCGGCGCGGCGGTGAATGTGACGCTGGGATTGCCCATCGTGCGCACTTCGGTCGATCACGGCACCGCCTTCGCGCTGGCCGGCACCGGCCGGGCGGAGGTGAGCAGTCTGCGCGCGGCGGTCCATGAGGCGCTGCGTCTGGTGGCGGCCCGGTGATGCTAGCCCGCAAGCGCTTCGGCCAGAATTTCCTGCACGATCAAGGTGTCATTCGCCGCATCGTGCAATCGGTCGCGCCGCAGCCCGGCGAGACCGTAGTCGAGATCGGTCCTGGCCGCGGCGCCATCACCCGCCCGCTGCTGGCGGCGTGCGGCCACTTGGACGCGGTGGAAATCGACCGCGATCTCATTGCGCTGCTGCGCGATCCGGGTACGGGCCTCGCTGGCCTCACGGTGCATGAAGGCGATGTGCTGCGCTTCGACTTTCGCGCCCTGGCGCGTGAGCGTGGGCAGCGCCTGCGGGTGGTCGGCAACCTGCCCTACAACATTTCCACACCCCTGATTTTTCATCTGCTCGACCAGATCGACGCCATCGCCGACATGCATTTCATGCTGCAGCGCGAGGTGGTCGAGCGCATGGCGGCCGCGCCGGGCGGCGGCGATTACGGCCGGCTGACCGTGATGCTGGCGGCGCAGGTCGAGGTGACGCCGCTGTTTCACATCGCGCCGGGCTGTTTCACGCCGGCGCCGCAGGTGGAATCGGCCTTCGTGCGCCTGATACCACATGCCGCGCCACCGTTCGTCTTGCCCGACCTCGCGCTTTACGCCAAGCTGGTGAGCGCGGCGTTCAGCCAGCGCCGCAAGACGCTGCGCAACGCGCTCAAGGGGCTGGCGGCTGAGGGGCAGATTCGTGCCGCCAGCCTCGATCCGGGCGCTCGCCCCGAAACCATCGAGCCCGCTGGCTATGCAGCCCTTGCGGGCGTGCTGTGTGACGAGACCCCTTCGCATGGGATATCACCTTGACCTCGCAACCGGCACTGGCTCCCGCCCGCCTGCTTGCGGATGCAACCCCTCTTTTCAGGATCGAGCAGATGGCATCATCCAAGACAGAAGACTCCCGCCCTGTTTACAGCATCGAGGTCTCGGTGGTCAGCGAATACCTGCCGCTGGAATCTGACGCGGCGACCGAACGCTTCGTGTTTTCCTACACCGTGACCCTGCGCAATACCGGCACGGTGACGGCGCGGTTGTTGTCGCGGCACTGGTACATCACCGACGGCGAAGGACATGTGCAGGAAGTCCGCGGCGAGGGCGTGGTGGGCGAGCAGCCGGTGCTGGAGCCGGGCGGCACCTACACCTACAGCAGCGGCGCCATGCTGGAAACGCCGGTCGGCTCGATGCGCGGCAGCTACCAGATGGTGGCCGAGGACGGCGCCCACTTCGAGGCCGAGATCCCCGTGTTCACCCTCGCCGTGCGCAGCCAGTTGCACTAGCGCGCGCCATGGCCAGCTACGCCGTCGGTGATCTGCAAGGCTGCCTCGATCCGCTGCAGCGGTTGCTCGAGCGGCTGCGTTTCGATCCCGGCGCGGATGCTTTGTGGCTGACCGGCGATCTGGTCAATCGCGGCCCGCAGAGCCTGGAATGCCTGCGCTTCGTGCGCGCGTTGGGCCGCTCGGCGGTGACGGTGCTGGGCAACCACGACCTGCATCTGCTGTCGCTGCACGCGCGCGGCGTGGCCGGAAGTGCGAAAGCCGATCCCACGCTGCTTCCCGTGTTGCGGGCCCCGGATCGCGACGAGCTCATGGACTGGCTGCTGCGTCGTCCGCTGCTCCATCACGACGCCGCCCTGGGCTACACCCTCGTCCATGCCGGCCTGCCGCCGCCCTGGGATCTCGCCATCGCGCAGGACTGCGCCGCGGAAGTCGCGGCCGTGCTGACGGGCAACGACGGCGCTGCGTTCTTGCATGACATGTACGGCGATCAGCCCGATCGCTGGTCGGGCGCGCTCACCGGCCTTGCGCGCTGGCGCTTCACCATCAATGCCCTGACCCGCATGCGCTACTGCACGCCCGACGGGCGCATCGACCTGCGCGCCAAGGGGGCGCCAAACGCGGTCGCCCCGCCGCTGCAGCCCTGGTTCGAAGTGCATCCGCCGGCCTCCCTGGGGCTGAAGGTGGTGTTCGGGCACTGGTCCACTCTCGGCGCAGTGGCCCGGGGCGGGGCCTATGGTCTCGACACCGGCTGTGTCTGGGGTGGCAGCCTGACGGCACTGCGGCTCGATGCCGCCCCTGAGGACGCGGCTGCCTGGATCAGCCAGCCCTGTCCAATGGCCTGCGCCCCGGGCGGCGACTGATCCGGCGCAACTCATGCGGGAACCAAGGAGGGGCCGTGTGGCGATCAGGCTATGACGTGGTGGTGATCGGCGGCGGCATCAACGGCGCCGGCATTGCCCGCGACGCCGCCGGTCGCGGTCTCTCGGTGCTGCTGGTGGAACAGCACGATCTGGCCGCCCACACCTCGAGCGCCAGCAGCAAGCTGATCCACGGCGGCCTGCGCTATCTGGAACACCGCGAGTTCGGCCTGGTGCGCAAGGCGCTGCAGGAGCGCGAGGTCCTGCTGGCGGCCGCGCCGCACCTCATCCGTCCGCTGCGTCTGGTGCTGCCGCACGATGCCGGTCAGCGGCCAATTTGGCTGATCCGGTTGGGGCTGTTCCTGTACGACCATCTGGCGCGTCGCGGGCGGCTGCCGGCTTCCGGCGGCGTGGATCTGCGCCGACATCCGGCCGGCGACGGGCTCAAGCCTGCGTTCCGGCGCGGTTTCGTCTATTCCGACGCCTGGACTCACGATGCCCGGCTGGTGGTGCTGAACGCGCTCGATGCCAGCGAGCGCGGGGCGCACATCGCCACCCGCACGGCGCTGGTCGGTGCACGCCGCGGGGCGGATGCGTGGTCGCTGGACCTGTGCGTCGAGGACGGCACGATGCGCAGCGTGCAAGCACGTCTGGTCGTCAACGCCGCGGGGCCTTGGGCCGGCACGCTGCTGAGCGGTGCACTCGGGGTTGTCGGCGGGCACCGCCTGCGCCTCGTCAAGGGCAGCCACATCGTGGTGCCGCGGTTGTTCGCGCATGATTTCGGTTATCTCTTCCAGCATCCGGACGGGCGGGTGGTGTTCGCGCTGCCGTTCGAGGAGCGCTTCACCCTGATCGGCACCACCGACGTCGACTACGACGGCGATCCGGCGCAGGCGGCCATCTCAAGCGCGGAAATCGACTACCTGTGCGACACGGTGAACCGCTATCTGGCCCGTCCGATCAGCCCGGCGCAGGTGGTGTGGACCTTCGCCGGCGTGCGCCCGCTGCTGGATGACACGGCGCACGACGCCGCCCGCGTGACGCGTGATTACCGCCTGACGCTGGACGAGGTGGGTGCGCCGGTGCTGTCGGTGTTCGGCGGCAAGCTCACCACTTACCGCAAGTTGGCCGAACAGGCGTTGGATCGCATCGCGCCGCTGCTGGGCGGCGGGGCGGCCTGGACCGCCGGCGCGGTGCTGCCGGGCGGCGACATCGCGGACGGCGACCCGGCGGCGTTCGAGGCACGGCTGCGCCGGCAATACCCGTTTCTCGCGCCATCCTTGGCCCGGCGTCTGGTGGGTAGCTACGGCACGCGGGCGCTGCGCATCCTGGACGGTATCGACAGCGGCGCGCCGGTGGTGGCGGACCTGTACCCTTGTGAGCTGCACTACCTCGTGCAGCATGAATTTGCGCGCACGGCCGAGGACATCCTGTGGCGGCGCAGCCACTTGGGTCTTATCGTGCCGCCGGAGGATGTGGCGCGGCTCGAGGTGTGGCTGCAATCGGCCCGTTCCGGGACACAGCGCGCGATCTGAAAACGAGCAAGGAGGCGGATCATGGGCTATCTCTTGGCGCTGGACCAGGGCACGACCAGCTCCCGCGCGCTGGTGTTCGACACGGACGGCCGGCTGGTCACCGTCGCGCAGCGCGAATTCACCCAGCACTACCCGCAGCCCGGCTGGGTGGAGCACGATCCCGAGGACATCTGGCAAACGCAGCTCGCGACCGCGCGCGCGGCGCTCGCGCAGGCCGGCATCCGTGCCGATGCGCTGCTGGCGCTGGGCATCACCAACCAGCGCGAGACCACGCTGCTGTGGGAACGCGCCAGCGGCCGGCCGCTGGCGCGCGCCATCGTCTGGCAGGATCGGCGCACCGCCGCCGCCTGCGCCGCCCTCAAGGCACAGGGGCTGGAGCCGCTTTTCCGCGAGCGCACGGGCCTCTTGCTCGACCCCTATTTCTCGGGCACCAAGCTCGCCTGGCTGCTGGAGCACATCCCCGGCGCACGGGCGCGCGCCGAGCGCGGCGAACTGGCCTTCGGCACCGTGGACAGCTATCTCATCTGGCGTCTCACCGGCGGGCGGGCGCATCTCACCGACGTGACCAACGCCGCGCGCACGCTGATGTTCGACATCCACCGCCGCTGCTGGGACGAGGAACTGCTCGGCCACCTGCGCATCCCCCGCGCGCTGCTGCCGGACGTGCGGGCGTCAGCCGACGACTTCGGTACCACGCAGGCCGATCTTCTGGGCGTACCGGTGCGCATCGGCGGGGTGGCTGGGGACCAGCAGGCGGCGCTGTTCGGGCAGGCCTGCACCGCGCCCGGCATGGTCAAGAACACCTACGGCACCGGCTGCTTCATGCTGCTGCATACGGGGCCGACGTCGGTCGCCTCGCGCCATGGCCTTTTGACCACGCCGGTTGCTCAAGTCGGCTCGGAGCCGGGTTATGCGCTGGAGGGCAGCATCTTCGTGGCCGGCGCGGTGGTGCAGTGGCTGCGCGATGAACTGGGCCTCATTCGCAGTGCGGCCGAGGTCGAGGCGCTCGCCGCCTCGGTACCCGACACCGCCGGGGTGTACCTCGTCCCGGCCTTCGCCGGGCTCGGCTCGCCGTATTGGGACGCCGATGCGCGCGGCGCCCTGTTCGGCCTCACGCGCGGCGCCAACCGCGCCCACATCGCGCGCGCCGCGCTGGAGGCCATCGCCTTTCAGTCCGCCGAACTGCTCCAGGCCATGCAGGCCGACGCCGGCCAGCCGATCGAGACGCTGCGCGTCGACGGCGGCGCGACCGCCAACGCGCTGCTGATGCAGATCCAGGCCGACCTGATCGGTATCCCGGTCCTCGTCGCGGCGGTGCAGGAAACGACCGCATTGGGCGCGGCCTACCTCGCCGGCCTTGAGGCCGGCGTGTGGCGCTCGGCAGCGGATGTCGGCGCTTACTGGCAGGCCGCGCGCCGCTTCGAGCCCGCGATCTCTCGGGATGAAGCGGCCGTGCGCCTTGCCCACTGGCGAGAAGCCGTCTCGCGCACCCGAGGCTGGGCATCGGCGATGGCGTCAGGCGGTTAATCTGCCGTTTTCGAATTTCCAGACTCGGCCAAGATTTGTCTCTGGGTTACCCGCAGTGAAACGCTGCTGGGGGCCGACGTCCCCCTTGAATCGATCTTCAACCAATGATTGATTTTCTCCAAAAACGGGGGAATTGTTCAGGCCTTTCCAAGGCGACGAAGAAATGTTGGGCGGGGCGTGCCACTTCATGAGGTTGTCACAAGCTTTTATCGATGAGCGCGCGCAGCCGATAGAGCAGGTCCAGCGCCTCGCGCGGGCTGAGGCGGTCGGGGTCTAGCGCGCGCAGCATCGTCAGCGCCTCGGGTTCGGGCGGCGCGAACAGCGGAAGCTGGGGCGAGGCGGCGGGTGGGGGCATAGGGGGCAAGGCTTCGAGCGCTTCCAGATGGCGCCGAGCGGCGGCGACGACCTGGCGCGGGACGCCGGCGAGCGCGGCAACCTGCAGGCCGTAGCTGCGGCTGGCGGGGCCGTCCTGCACGCTGTGCAGAAAGATCAGCGACTCGCCGTGCTCGGCGACCTGCAGGTGCACGTTGGCCACTCCGGCGAGGCTTTGCGCCAGCTCGGTCAGCTCGAAGTAGTGCGTCGCGAACAGGGTGAAGGCGCCGATGCGTGTGGCCAGATCCTCGGCGCAGGCGCGCGCCAGCGCAAGGCCATCGTAGGTGCCGGTGCCGCGGCCGATCTCGTCCATCAGCACCAGGCTGCGGGCCGTGGCGTGGTGCAGGATGTTGGCGGTTTCGGTCATTTCCACCATGAAGGTGGAGCGGCCCGAGGCCAGCTCGTCGGCGGCGCCGATGCGGGTGAAGATGCGATCTACTGGGCCGATGCGTGCGGCGCGGGCGGGCACGTGGCTGCCCATGTGGGCGAGCAGCACGATCAGCGCGACCTGGCGCATGTAGGTCGACTTGCCGCCCATGTTGGGGCCGGTGATGATGAGCAGCCGCCGGTCGGGGTCGAGTGACAGGTCGTTGGGGACGAAGGGCCCGTCCAGCGCCTGTTCGACCACAGGGTGGCGGCCTGCTTCGATTTCGAGCCGTGCCTCACCGGTCAGCTCCGGCTCGCTCCAGTCGAGTGTCGAGGCCCGTTCGGCGAGACAGGCGAGCACGTCCAGCGTGGCCAGCGCGGTCACGGTTTCCTGCAACGCGCCTAACTCGCCGGCGAGTTCCGCGATCAGCGCCTCGAAGAGCGCCTTCTCCCGCATCAGCGCCCGCTCGCGCGCGCCCAGCACCTGATCCTCGAAGCGTTTCAGCTCTTCGGTGATGTAGCGCTCGGCGCCCTTGAGCGTCTGGCGCCGGGTGTACTCGGGCGGAATGCGCTCGGCGTGGCTGCGCCCCAGCTCGATGTAGTAGCCGTGCACGCGGTTGTAGCCCACTTTCAGTGTGGCGATGCCGGTGCGTTCGCGCTCGCGCCGTTCCAGATCGAGCAGAAAGCCGTCGGCGTTCTCGGACAGGGTGCGCAGGCGGTCGAGCTCGGCATCGAAGCCGGTTGCGATCACGCCGCCGTCGCGCAGCAGCGCCGGGGGTTCTGCGACCAGCGCCCGCTGCAGCCGATCATGGATCGCGGTGTGATCATGCAGCGCCGTGCCTAAGGCTTGGAGCAGCGGACTGTCGAGGTCCGCGAGCAGCGCGCGCAGCGCGGGCAGGCGCGCCAGACCGCTGCGCAGGGTGGTGAGATCGCGCGGCCGGGCGGTGGCGAGCGCGATGCGGGTGAGGATGCGCTCCAGATCGCCCATGCCGCGCAAGGCCTGCTGCAAGGATGCGCGTGCGGGGGTCTCGCGCAGCGTCGTGACGGCCTGATAGCGGCGGCGCAGCGCGTGCTGGTCGCGCAGCGGGCGCTGCATCCAGCGTCGCAGCAGCCGGCTGCCCATCGGCGTCTGGGCGCGGTCCAGCACGGCGGCCAGCGTGTGATCGCTGCCGCCGCGCAGATTGGTCTCGAGTTCCAGATTGCGCCGCGTGGCGGCATCGAGCAGCAGGCTGTCCTCGGGCTGTTCGACGTGCAGGGCGCGCAGGTGGGGCAGGGCACCGCGCTGGGTGTCCTCGACATAGCTGAGCAGCGCCCCGGCGGCGGCGATGCCGGCGTCCAGTGCCTCGGCCCCGAAGCCGCCGAGGTCGTGGGTCTGGAATTGCTGACAGAGCCGGGCGCGCGCGCTGGCCGCGTCGAAATGCCAGACCGGGCGGCGGCGCAGGGCGCGGTGCGCAGCCCACGGCGGCGGCGGGACGAAATCCTCAGGGATGAGCAGCTCGGCCGGGCGCAGCCGTTCCAGTTCTGCCAGCCAATCGGCCTCGTGCGGGGTTTCGAGGACGCAGAACCGCCCGCCGGAGAGATCCAGCCAGGCCAGCGCGTAACGCGCGCTGCTCCGGTACAGCGCGGCGAGCAGGTTGTCGCGATGTGATTCCAGCAGTGCGTCGTCGGTGACCGTGCCGGGGGTGACGATGCGGCTGACGCTGCGCTCGACCGGCCCCTTGCCCGGTGTGGGCGTACCGACCTGCTCGCAGATCACCGCCGATTCGCCGAGCCGCAGGAGCCGCGCGAGATAGCTTTCCAGCGTGTGGTGCGGCACCCCGGCCATGGGGATGGGCATGCCGGCCGATTCGCCGCGGTGGGTGAGGGTGAGATCGAGCAGGGCCGCTGCGCGCCGCGCGTCTTCGAAGAACAGCTCGTAGAAATCGCCCATGCGATAGAACAGCAGGTGATCCGGGTGCTCGGCCTTGATGCGCAGGTACTGCTGCATCATGGGCGTGTGGCGATCGAGCGGGGCGGGCGGCGTGGCGGGAGGCGCTGGGTTCATGAAGGGCGTCGGCAAGAAAGCGGGCGTAGGTGGCATCCGGCCGCTCAGGCAGGCGGGCGGTTTCGGTATCGCGCTAGGCTAGCGCGCGCGGCCCATGGCGTCCATTACTCGAGATCCTTGCTGTGTGGAGCCTCGGTGAGAGAGTATCGATTGCGATCCATCTGCGAGGGAGGAAACCGCCGATGACGCCTGAGGAAATCAAGCTGGTGCAATCGACCTGGGCCCAGGTCGTGCCGATCCAGGAGCAGGCCGCGGAGTTGTTCTACGGCCGGCTGTTCGTGCTGGATCCGTCGCTCAAGACCTTGTTCAAGGGCGACATGAAGGCGCAGGGCCAGAAGCTCATGGCCATGATCGGAACGGTGGTCAGCGGCTTGACGCAGCCGGACACGATCCTGCCGGCGGTACAGGATCTGGGACGTCGCCACGTGGGCTACGGCGTACAGGCGCCGCATTACGACACGGTCGGTGCGGCCCTGCTCTGGACGTTGGAACAGGGCCTGGGGTCCGCCTTCACGCCCGAAACCCGGCAGGCGTGGGCGAAGACCTACAATCTGGTGGCCGGGGTGATGAAGGATGCTGCTGCCGCGTCCTCTCGTTGAGGATCCCTGCAAGGCGTCCGGCCATCGGACGCCTTGCCTTGGCCAGCCGGGCGGAGTGGATGCGTGGCTCGGGCCCCGGATTGCCGATAGGTTTTCGATCTTGTGGCGCCGATCCGGGCAGGCGCCTACAATGGCCGGCGATCCGCCCCGGATCGCTCTGCCGACATCGCCAGTCATCACTCCCCATGCCGGATGTTTTCGCCGCCGCCGATGCGCTCTACCGCAATGCCCTCGACGTCTGGTGGGTCCTGCCGCTGAGCATTGCCGTGATGATTGGCAGCACGGTGCTGCTGCCGTGGCTGATCATTCAGATCCCGCCGGACTACTTCGTCAAGGGCCATCGCCATCCGCTGGCGCGGCGCGAACGCCATTGGGCGCTGCATGTTGCGCTGGTGCTCGGCAAGAATGCCCTGGGCTTCGTCATGGTGCTGGCCGGCGTCGCCATGCTGGCCTTGCCGGGTCAGGGCGTGCTGACCATCCTTGCCGGGCTCATGGTGATGGATTTTCCGGGCAAGTATCACCTGGAGGGCGCGATCATCCGGCGTCCGGCTGTGCTCAAGGGCCTGAACTGGATTCGCCGCCGCGCGCACAAGCCGCCGCTGATCCCGCCACCGCGCCACCCCTGGCGCGATGAACACGAGTAGCCGGTTCACTCCCAGCGGAAGCTGCGCGCGCCCACCAGCAGGAACACCGCTGCCATCGCCAGCAGTGCGGCCAGATGCGGAGCCACCGCCATGAATCCCGCCCCATCGAACATGATGGCCCGCGCCGCCTCGGTGACGTGCGTCAAGGGCAGCAACTCGGCCAGTCGCTGCAGCCAGGGATGCAGCCCCTCGTTGGAAAACCAGACCCCGGAGAGAAACATCATCGGCCAGGTGATGAGGTTGAGCAGGCCGTCGGCGAGTTCCTGGCTGGACAGCCGCGCCGCTACGATCAACCCCAAGCAGATGAGCGCGATCGCGCCACAGGCATACACGGCGAACAGGGCGAGCGGATTGCCGCGCAGCGGCACGCCCAGCAGGAACCAGGCAAGCGTGAACACACCCGTGGTGATGCTCAAGGTCAGCCACAGGCGCGAGAGCAATTGCGCGGTGAGGAACTCGAAAGCGGTGAGCGGGGTGGCTTTGAAGCGCTTGAGCACGCCGTTCTTGCGATAGCGCACCACCACATAGCCGACCCCGAACAGGCAGCTGAACATCATGTTCATGGCGAGGATGCCGGGTAGCAGCCAGTGGGCATAGCGCACCGCTGCGCCGCTCACCTGCTGGCGCACCGGCGGCGGCTGGCGCACCGCCTCCAGCGCCCGCGCCAGCATCTCGCCATGGGGCGAGTCGCGGTTCACCCAGTAACGGCCACCGGGCACGTCGAGCAGCAGATCGAGCTGATGGCGCTCGACTTTCACGATGGCTGCCTCCAGATCCGTGACCGGCACGCGGCGGATGTGCGGCAAATCGCCCAGCGGGTCGCTGCCCTCGGCCATGCTCCCATACAGCCCGACGCGGTACTGGGCCGGACCGTCGCCGGTGTAGGCCATGCTGAAGCCGAACACGATCAGGAGCGGCAGCAGGATGTTCCAGGCCATCGAGGCCCGGTCACGCAGAAATTCGCGGTTGCGCGCCTTCCACACCACCCAGAAGCGGGTCAGGCCGTTCATCCCCGCAGCTCCCGGCCGGTGAGTTCCAGAAACAGGTCTTCGAGCGTGGCGGTACGGATGCGCAGACCCGATAGATCGGCATCGGCCTCGAGCAGGCGGCGCAGCGTGGCATTGACCTCGCGCGTGGCGATCTCGAGGCCATGCAGGGTTTCCTGAGCGGCGAGACCCGCGCGCGCCAGCGCGGGCGCCTGATCGGGCGGCAGGATCAGGATCGATTCATCGAAATGATTGGCCAGGAGCGCAGCGGGACGACCCTGGGCGATGATGCGGCCGTGGTCCATGATGGCGATCTCGTCGCACAAGGCGTGCGCCTCCTCCAGATAATGCGTGGTGAGCACGATGGTGCTGCCGCTAGCCTTGATGTCGCGGATCAGCTCCCAGAATCGGCGCCGGGCCTGCGGATCGAGGCCGGTGGTGGGTTCGTCGAGGAACAACAGCGCCGGTCGGTTGGCCAGCGCGATGGCGAGCAGAACGCGCTGGCGCTGGCCGCCGGAGAGCGTGTTGACGTACTGGTCCAGAAAGTCTTCCAGGGCGCATTGCCGGACCAGTTCGTCGAACGCGGCGCGGCGGCGATAGAGGTGGCCGAAGGTGTCCAGCGCCTCGCGCACGGTCAGGAAATCCTGCAGTGCCGTGCTCTGGAACATGAGGCCGATTTCCTGGCGATAATCCGGGCCCACCGGCGCCCCGCGGAACAGGATCGCGCCGCCGCTGGGCGCCGTGATGCCCTCTAGCATCTCCACCGTCGTGGTCTTGCCGGCGCCGTTGGGGCCCAGCAGACCGAAGCAGCGGCCCGGCTCAACGCAGAAGCTGACACCGTTCACGGCGCGTTTGGCGCCGTAGTCCTTGATCAGTGCGCGGGCTTCGAGAAGGGGGGCGGACATGGGCGGCAGGCTCGGTTCGTGTCGCAAGGGCGGCTCATCTTAGCGGCTGGCTTCGGGTTGCGACAAAGCGACTTCCGGCGCGGCGCGGATCCAGACCGGTGCCGCAGCGAGCCGTTGATGCACCCGCAAGCGGCGGTGTATGGGCCACCATTCGTAAAGAAAGATCTCCAGCGGCCGCCAGAGTGCGACCCAACCCACGATCAGCAGCCCTTCGCCGAGCAGCCGTGTCGCGAGCCCGGGGGCCCATTGGTTCACCGCTTGGCTTGCGATGAGGCACAGCCCGAGGAACACTAGACCGATCACCAGCGCTGTGCGACCTTCGCGCAGGAGCCGGTTGAGCGCGCGGCGGGTGCTCAAGGCGCGCGCCGTGAAATAGTTGCGCAAGGCCTCGGGCAGCAGCGCCCGGGCTGCGGGGATCTCCGTCGCAGGCAACTCGAAGACGAGCGCGATGGGTAACTCGAGACCGATTTCTTCGGCCGATTCGACCAGATAGGCGTCGGCAGCCGGATCGAGATCCTTTTCACGAAACGGCGCCGGGTCGAGGCTGTGAAACAGCTGAGCCAGGCGGGCCAGGCGAATCTGGATCAGCACGTATCCCTCGGCCTGGGCGAAGCCGGCTGGCACGGCATGAGGAGCCGGCCGATTCATGCCTCCGGCCCCGGTTCGGACACGTAAAATGACCGCTCTACTTTCTCGTGGAGCACAACAAGATGTCGGACACGACAGACCATTCCCAAGGCTTTGTTCATCGATTTCCGCTCGCGGTGCGTTGGGGCGACCTGGATGCCTACGGCCATGTCAATAACGTGAATTTCCTGCGCTATCTGGAAAGCGGCCGTGTCGCCTATGCGCACGATGTGTATAGCCATCCCGTGGGGCCGACCGGTGAAAATGTCATCCTCGCCGACACCCAGTGCAGCTTTCGGCGCCAATTGCATTACCCCAGCGACATTGTGGTCCTGAACCGCACATCCCGGATCGGGCGAACCAGCATGACCATGGAGCAAGTGATTCTGCAAGCGAGCGGGGAGCTGGTCGCCAGCTCACGCAGTGTGCTGGTGTGGTTCGACTTCGCTGCCCAGCGCCCGGTGCCGGTCCCTGAGTGGCTGAAGGACCGGATTGCGGCGTATGAGACAACGCCGCCCGAAGGACTTTGACAGGCGCCGCACACGCCGTTCGTCAGGTTGGACTCACCGGGGGTTCAGGAGGCTCGCGCCCGGACGATAGCCAGCGTGAGGCGCCTGCAGTCCCGATGGAGGGGTACGACGCGCCCGGAGAGTGAATGATGCATCGATCCCATCCCGCGCGCGGCGTTTCAGGTGCCCGCGGAGCACGTTCGACCTGCACTGCCAGGCCAGCCGATCCGTCAAGGGTCGATGCCCGGGCACAGACAGGATGGGTCGAGGCTGTCCCGCGCGATCCTGGATCCGGCCTGATGCCGCTGCGATTCGCCGTCGTCGACCAAGCGCTGAGCGCGGCGCCGGAAGTCGTGGCAACTCAGAGCGATCTGCTGTTTTTGGCCGCCGAATTCAATCTCATCCGTCGCGAGATCAACGTCTGGCGTGAACTGTCGGCGCACGAGGCGCCGGCCACGTCTGCCTACGTCCAGGCGGTGGACCGCCATCTCGGCCGGCTGCTCGAGGCCCTGATGCTCCGCGAATTGGGGGGCGCTACCGAAAACCTTTGGCGCAAGGTGGATCTGCGTCCGGACGGCTTGAGCTTTCAGCATGAGCAGGGCTTGGCGCGGGGGAGCGTCCTTGACCTGCGGTTTTTGCTGCCGGGCACCGGTATCGGGATCCGCACCCTGGGTCGCGTGGTGCACTGTGATGAGCTGCAACGGGACGGATGCCATTGCATCAGCGTGTGCTTCCTCGACTTGGGCGATGCCGACCGCGAATTGCTCTGCGAGTACTTGGGCGCCGATCGTGTCTGAGTCGACGGACGGGTCAGGTGTCGATCCGGAATGGCGCTGCCGGGGCTGCCGCTGAAGAGTTGTGTGCGCTCGGGCGCAGTTGTGGCAGTCGCGCGTTCTTTGCCGGCCTGCCTCACCAAGCTCGCTCCGGGCGGTACCGATTGACACCAAACTGCGTTAAGATACAGCCCCGTTTGACGGATCCCCCGCCGCCTCGGCAGGCTCCCGGTTCTGGCGTGCGCCTTGCACTCTCTGCAGGGCCGGCTGGGACTCGTGGTCGATGAAGGATACGCATGCTGCGCGTTTGGTTGAGGATACATGGCCCCGGAGACTTCCACGCCTTGCGGCGGCGGTCGGCCCCGGTGCCCATATCCCAACCTAACCGTTCCGCCCGCATCGAGCGTTTTCCCGCCCACGCTTCTTCGCCGCTGTCATCCACCGCATCTTCTCCCTTCGTGGGCATCGTGCCCCGCCGCATGTTCGCGCAGCGCATCTGTCCATTGAGTCTAACTTCCCCTCCGCCACAGCAGGGTGACGAACCATGAGCCAAGACTTGCGGGACAAATACCGCAGCACGCCGCTCTATGGCGGCAATGCCGCGTTCATCGAAAGCCACTACGAGGAATTCCTGCGCAACCCCGACAGTGTGACCGACCCACGCTGGCGCGCCTATTTCCAAGGATTGAGCGAGGCATCTGGCCAGTCACGGGACGTGCCGCACGGCCCCATCCAGCGCTCGTTCGCCCACTACGTGCAGCGCAAGGGGAGCGGCGGTCTCGTAGCGCCGGGTACGGCCGCGAGCGGCGGCATGGTAGCAGCGGCGGCCCAGCAGCAGGCAGCGGTGTTGCGCCTCATCAACGCCTATCGTGTGCGTGGTCACGAGGTGGCGCAGCTCGATCCCTTGGGACTGTGGCAGCGTCCGCAGGTCGCCGATCTCGATCCCGGCTTTCACGGCCTGGGCGAAAGCGACATGGACACGGTGTTCAATACCGGCTCGCTATTCGCCGAGGAACGCTTGCCCCTGAGACGCATCCTGGAACTGGTGCGCACCGTCTATACGGGCACCATCGGCTCGGAATACATGCACATCGTCGATACCCGCCGCAAGCGCTGGATCCAGCAGCGCCTGGAAGGCAGTTTGGCTCGTCTGCAGCTCTCTGCCGAGGATCGGCGCCATGTGCTGATGCAGTTGACGGCTGCCGAGGGCATCGAGAAATACCTGCACACGCGCTATGTGGGCCAGAAGCGCTTCTCGCTCGAAGGGGGCGATGCGCTCATCCCGCAGCTCGACGACCTGATTCGCCAGGCCGGGCGGCGCGGGGTCGACGAGGTGGTGATCGGCATGGCCCACCGCGGGCGGCTCAACGTACTGGTCAACATCCTCGGCAAGTCGCCGCGCGAATTGTTCGAGGAATTCGAGGGCAAGCACGACCTGTCCGATCCCTTCTACTCGGGCGATGTGAAGTACCACATGGGCTTTTCATCGGACGTCGGCGTGGACGACCGGCTCGTGCACTTGGTGCTGGCCTTCAACCCCTCGCATCTGGAAATCGTCAATCCCGTGGTGCTGGGTTCGGTACGTTCGCGTCAGGATCGCCGCGGCGATAGGACGGGCGATCGCGTGCTGCCGGTGCTGATCCACGGCGATGCGTCCTTCGCCGGCCAAGGCGTGGTGATGGAAATGTTCAACATGTCCCAGACCCGCGGCTATCGCGTCGGCGGGTCGGTGCACATCGTCGTCAACAACCAGATTGGCTTCACCACCAGCAATCCGGCCGATGCGCGCTCGACCATGTACTGCACGGATGTCGCCAAGATGGTGCAGGCGCCGATTTTCCATGTGAATGCCGACGACCCCGAGGCTGTGCTGTTCGTCACTCGGCTGGCGCTGGAATACCGCATGGAGTTCCATGAGGACGTGGTGATCGATCTGGTCTGCTATCGCCGCCAGGGTCACAACGAGGCCGACGAGCCGGCCGTGACCCAGCCCCTGATGTATCAGCGCATCAAGCAGCGCCCCACCTGCCGCGCACTCTACGCCGAGCAGCTCGCGCGCGGCGGCGTGCTGGCGCCGACGGATGCCGAAGCGTTCGTGGAAGCCTACCGGCAGGGGCTGGACGAGGGACGTAACATCGTGCGCGAGTGGGCTGGGATGATCGGCAACCAGTTCACGGTGAAATGGGACGACTATCGCCAAGGGGACTGGGACCAGAATGTCGAGACCGCTTTGACGAGGGCGCGTATCCAGCGCATCGCCGAGGCGATGAACCGCTTCCCGGACAATTTCCGTCTGCACCCACGCGTCGAGCGCATCGTCGACGATCGGCGCAAGATGGCCGCCGGGGCCTTGGCCGTGGACTGGGGCTTCGCGGAGCTTCTGGCCTATGGCGCTCTGGCGGAGGATGGCTATTCGGTGCGTCTCAGCGGTCAGGATAGCGGTCGCGGCACCTTCTTCCACCGTCATGCCGTGTTTCACAATCAGCAGGACGCGACATCCTATGTGCCTCTGGCAGAGTATGGCAAGGCTTCGGTCACCATTATCGACTCGCTCCTGTCCGAGGAGGCCGTGCTTGGCTTCGAGTATGGCTATGCCACCGCCGATCCACGCACGCTGGTGATCTGGGAAGCGCAGTTCGGCGATTTCGCCAACGGTGCGCAGGTGGTGATCGATCAGTTCATCAGCTCAGGGGAAGCCAAGTGGCGTCGCCTGTGTGGCCTCGTGATGTTTCTGCCGCACGGCTATGAGGGGCAGGGTCCTGAGCATTCCTCGGCACGTCTGGAGCGCTATCTGCAACTGTGCGCCGAATACAACATACAAGTCTGCGTGCCTTCGACACCGGCCCAGATGTTCCACATGCTGCGCCGGCAGATGCTGCGCGCCTACCGCAAGCCGCTGATCGTCATGACACCCAAGAGTCTGTTGCGCCGCCGCAGCGCCATGTCCTCACTGGATGAGTTGACGCACGGCGGTTTTCAGCCAGTCCTGTCGGAAGTCGAGTCCTTGGCGAAAAACAAGGTGCGGCGGGTCATTCTGTGCAGTGGGCGGGTGTACTACGATCTCCTCGAAACCCGTCAAGAACGCGGTATCGATGACACGGCGCTCGTGCGCATTGAGCAGCTCTATCCGTTCCCGCATGCGGCATTCGAAGTCGCGCTGGGCGCCTACCCGCGTTTGCGCGAGGTGGTCTGGTGCCAGGACGAGCCCAAGAATCAGGGCGCTTGGTATTACATCGAGCACCGCATCCGCAAGGTCCTGAAAACCAACCAGACGCTGCGCTACGCCGGACGCCCGGCATCGGCTTCCACCGCAACCGGGTATCACGATCTGCACATCCAGCAGCAGAAGCAATTGCTCGAAGCCGCTTTCGGACTGCCCGTCGCGGATGCCCCCGTCAACGCCGCCGCTCATTGAACATTCTGGAGAGAGACGATCATCATGCGTATCGAGGTCAAGGTTCCTCAACTACCGGAATCCGTCGAAGACGCCACGGTCATGGCCTGGCACAAGCAGCCTGGCGAGACGGTCGATCGTGCGGACAACCTGCTCGATTTGGAAACCGACAAGGTCGTTCTGGAAGTGCCCGCGCCGGGTCCTGGCGTGCTGGCCGAGGTCCTCGTCAAGCAGGGCGATGTGGTCAAGTCCGGTGATGTGGTGGCGATCCTGACGGAAGGGAGCGGCGAGGGGGCCGCTGCCGCGACCCCGGGCAAGCAGGCCGCGCCTGCGTCCGCTGCGCCGATCGAGGCGTCGGCGCCGGCGACCCCGGAAGCCGATGCCGAGCAGGCCCTGTCGCCGGCCGTGCGGCGGCTGATCGTGGAAAACAATCTGGATGCCAAGGCCATTCCGGCGTCCGGCCGCGACGGTCGGCTGACCAAGGAAGACGTGCTCGCGTTCATGGCGCAGGGCAAGCCGAGTGCGCCGGCTCCTGCGGCATCCCCGGCGCCGGCCGCGGCGCCTGCGGCAAGCGCCCGTGAGCCGGCTGCCGAGCCGGCTGATCGCGGCCGGCTGGAGCAGCGCGTCGCCATGACGCGCCTGCGCGCGCGCGT
Organism: Candidatus Acidiferrales bacterium; assembly: GCA_035573755.1. GTDB lineage: Bacteria > Pseudomonadota > Gammaproteobacteria > UBA5335 > UBA5335 > Macondimonas. The sequence goes on along the minus strand of DATLZY010000091.1, from coordinate 19,446 downwards.
GGCCGAACGGCTGGTGCAGGCGCAGCAGACGGCGGCGATTCTCACCACCTTCAACGAGGTCGATCTCTCGGCGGTGAATGAACTGCGCCGGCACTACCGCGACAGCTTCGAAAAGGCGCACGGCGTGCGGCTGGGCTACATGTCCTTCTTCATCAAGGCCTGCGTCGAGGCGCTCAAGCGTTTTCCCGTGATCAACGCCTCGGTCGACGGCACCGACATCGTCTACCACGGCTATTTCGACATCGGCATCGCGGTTGCCTCGCCGCGCGGTCTGGTGGTACCGATCGTGCGCGATGCCGACCAGCTCGGCTTCGCCGAACTCGAAAAGCAGGTACAGGCCTACGGCGAGAAGGCCCGCGACGGGGGGCTCAGCATCGAAGACCTCACCGGCGGTACCTTCAGCATCACCAACGGCGGTGTTTTCGGCTCCCTGCTGTCGACCCCCATCCTCAATCCGCCCCAGAGCGCCATCCTGGGGATGCACAAGATTCAGGAGCGCCCCGTGGTCGTCGACGGCCAGATCGTGGTGCGCCCGATGATGTACCTGGCGCTGTCCTACGACCATCGCCTGATCGACGGCCGCGAGGCGGTGCAGTTCCTGGTAACGGTCAAGGATCTGCTGGAAGATCCCGCGCGGCTCCTGCTGCAGGTCTGAACCTCGAGGCGACATCCTCGCGCGATATCCAACGAACAGGGACTCCAGATGGCAAAGTCATTCGATGTGGTGGTGATCGGCGCGGGCCCGGCGGGCTACGTGGCGGCGATCCGTTGTGCGCAGTTGGGGCTCGAGACAGCCTGTATCGACGACTGGGTCGACGCTGCCGGTAAGCCCTCCCTGGGTGGCACCTGTCTCAACGCCGGCTGCATTCCCTCAAAAGTCTTGCTCGAATCCTCGGAACGCTACCACGAGATCAAGTCCGGCCTTGCCGAGCATGGCATCGTGACCACCGGCGTCCGGCTCGATCTTGCGGCCATGCAAGCGCGCAAGGCCAAGGTCGTCTCCTCACTGACCCAAGGCATCGCCGGGCTGTTCAAGACCAACCGCATTACGGCGCTCGCGGGCAAGGGCCAGTTGCTGGAAGCCGGGCGCGTGGGCTATACGCCGGTTGGCAGCGAAGAGCAGGAAGTGATCAGCGCGCAACACATCATCCTCGCCCCCGGCTCACGCCCTGTGACCTTGGGTGTCGCGCCGCTGGATGGCGATCTGGTGGTCGATTCCAGCGGGGCCCTGGCCTTCAGCGAGGTGCCCAAGCGGCTCGGTATCATCGGCGCCGGCGTGATTGGTCTGGAACTGGGCAGCGTCTGGCGGCGCCTGGGTTCCGAGGTCGTGCTGCTCGAGGCGCAGAAGGAATTCCTGTCCATGGCCGACGCCGATCTCGCGCGGCAGGCACTGAAGATCTTTACGAGCCAGGGGCTGGACATCCGGCTCGGTTGCCGCGTCACGGGCGTCAAGACCGCCCGCCGGCAGGTGCAGGTGGCCTATCAGGGTGCGGATGGCGAGGAGCAAGAATTGAAGGTCGATCGGTTGGTGGTCGCCGTCGGTCGGCGACCCAATACCGACGGGCTGGCCGCGGCCGGAGCCCGACTGCAGCTCGACGAGAAGGGCTATGTCGACATCGACGAGCACTGCCGTACCAATCTGCCCAACGTCTACGCCATCGGGGATGTCGTGCGCGGCCCCATGTTGGCGCACAAGGGCTCGGAGGAAGGGGTGGCGGTGGCCGAGCGTATCGCCGGCAAGGCCGGCCATGTCGATTACGATTTGATTCCATCCGTCCTCTACACCCACCCCGAAATGGCCTGGGTCGGCCGCAGTGAAGCCGCGATCAAGGCCGCCGGCGTGGATTATCGGGTGGGTGCCTTCCCCTTTGCGGCCAGCGGACGCGCGCTCGCCGTGGGGGCGAGCGAAGGCATGGTCAAGATCATCGCCGATGCCCACACCGATCGCATTCTCGGCGTACACATTCTCGGGCCGAGTGCATCCGAACTCATCGCCGAGGCCGTGGTCGCCATGAGTTTCGGCGCCAGCAGCGAGGATCTGGCACGCACCGTCCATGCGCATCCCACGCTGGCCGAGGCGGTGCACGAAGCCGCGTTGGCCGTCGACAAGCGCGCCATCCACATTCGCAATCGCTGAGGGTAAGCGGAGGGCTGGAATCCGCCGACCTCGTGGATTGGATCGCGGCTGAGCCAGCGGCCATGGATGGGACTGTAGGCGCGGTAGTGGGTGAGGTAAAGCCCCGAGTCGGCGTGGCGGAACATGCCGGCGTAGCCGCGCTCGGGGAGCACGGTCCCGCTGCACTGGCGCCGCTCGCCATAGCGACCGTCATCGAACTGGCCCACGATGCCGCCACCGTCCAGATCCCGCATCGCCCCGGCGCGCGTCAGTCGTGGCGGCGGGCGCTGGTGATGTTGGGGAAGCGGCTGATGCGTGCAAGCACGCTGCTGAGCTGGGCGATGCCGGTGATCTCGAGGGTGAGGTCCATGACGGCGTGGCCCGATTCCTTGTCGGTGTGGGTGTTGGCGCCGAGCACGTTGATGCGTTGGCTGGCCAGCAGCATGGTGATGTCGCGCAGCAATCCGGGGCGGTCGTAGGCTTCTACCCGGATGGTAACGGGGTAGGTCTGGGCCGTGGTGTCGCCCCAGCTCACCTCGACCATGCGCCCGGCTGCGCCGCTTTCGAGGCGCAGGGCGTTGCGGCAGTCGCGGCGGTGGACGGTGATGCCGCGTCCTTTGGTGATGTAGCCGATGATGGGTTCGGGCGGTACCGGACTGCAGCAACGGGCCAGGGTGGTGAGCATGCGGCCGACGCCATGGACGTGGATGCCGCTGCGCTCGGCCGCGGGCCGCTCCCGACCGGTGGCGGGCAGCGTGGCGAGTTCCTTGGGCGCGATCGGCTGCAGCCGCCCAGCGATCTGGGCAGTGGTGATGTCGCCGGCGCCGATGGCCGCAAGGAAATCGTTGACCTTGCTGAAATTGAACTGGGCGGCGAGCGCGTCGTAGGGTTCATCGCCCATGCTCAGACGACCAAGCTCACGTTCCAGGAGGTCGCGTCCGGTGGCGACGTTCTGATTGTAGTCTTCGTGCTTGAACCACTGGCGCACCTTGGCACGCGCGCGACTGGTGGTCAGGTAGCCGAATTGCGGGATGAGCCAGTCGCGACTGGGGCGCGGCTCCTTGGCGGTGAGGATTTCCACCCGGTCGCCGTTCTGCAGGGGGCGGGTCAGGGGCGCAATGGCGCCGTTGATGCGCGCGCCGCGGCAGCGGTGGCCCACATCGGTGTGGACCGCATAGGCGAAGTCGAGCGCGGTGGCGCCGGCGGGCAGGTCCTGGATGTCCCCGCGCGGGGTGATGACGTAGACCCGCTCCTCGCCGATCTCGGCGCGAAAACGGTCCATGAATTCCTCGGCGTCGCCATCCTCACCACTGCTTTCGAGCAGCTTGCGCAGCCAGTTGATGCGGCGCTCCAGGCCGGCGTCCGGGGGCACGCCACTTTCCTTGTAGCGCCAGTGTGCGGCCACACCCAGTTCGGCCTGTTCGTGCATGCGGTGCGTGCGGATCTGGATTTCCAGTGTCTTGCCGGCCGGGCCGATCACGGCGGTGTGCAGAGACTGGTAGTTGTTTTCCTTGGGGGAGGCGATGTAGTCGTCGAATTGCCCCGGAATCGGCTGCCAGCGGCCGTGAATCAGGCCCAACACGGTGTAGCAGGCGGGGATGTCGTCTACCAGCACGCGGATCGCGCGCGCGTCGAACAGACCACTGAAGCTCATGCCCTTGCGCTCCAGCTTGCGCCAGATGCTGTAGAGATGCTTGGGGCGACCCGTGACCGTAGCCCGGATGTGATGGCGCTCGAGCTCGGTCTGGACCGCGGCGATGGTGTCGCGGATGTAGCGTTCGCGATCGGCGCGTCGCTCATCCAGCCAGCGGGCGATTTTGTGGTAGGCATCCGGGTGCAGGTAGCGCAGCGACCAGTCCTCGAGCTGCCATTTGAGCTGCCAGATGCCCAGCCGGTTGGCTAGCGGTGCAAAGAGGTCGAGCGTCTGCTGAGCGAGGCGCCGCTGTTCCTCTGCCGGCAGGGTCTTGGCCGACTCCAACGTGTGCAGCCGGTAGCAAAGCTTGATGACGACGATCCGGGCGTCCTCGACCATGGCCAGCAGCATCTTGCGCAGCCGCTCGAGCTGGACGTCGGGCGCCATGGCGGCCTGACTCGGCGCGAGATCATCCATGATGCGCAGCCGGTCCAGTCCTTTCAGCAGGCGCCACGGCAAGTCCGGATGCGGCGGCTCGATCCAGTCTTGCGGTAGGGTTCCGGCTTCGAGCAACGGATAGAGCATCGCCGCGACCACGGCGTCCTGTCCGAGACCCAGTTCCTGCACCATGTGGCCGGCTTGCAGGGCACGGGCGGCTTGCGACGGGAACTGGGCGAGATAGGCCTCGGCAGCAGCGGCCGTGGTCGGCGGCGGAAGGGGAGATGCCGTCATCGTGCCTGCGCCTTCGGATGTGGGCGGGTGTTCAATCCGGGTATGATAAACGGCATTTGGCGATTTGGTTTGCGCGCTAGCCGCGTCTTTGGTAAATGGTAAGGGAGTGTTTTCATGCGTTTGTTTTCCTGTTCCACATGGATTGCCTTGTTGGTGCCTATGGCCGTATCCGCCCATACCGTCGATCTGGCGGTTGGCGAAGACGCCTTTCGCGCCGCCTATGAGGGCGATGTGGCGCCTGCAGCGGGCGGTATGCTCAAGGCCGAGGTCGGCGCGCTGCACAACACGGACGAAGGCGATTTGATTCATCTCGGGCTGAAAGTTCGCGGCGACGCCGGTGGCTACACGACAGGCGTGGAAGTCGCGCTGGGCGCGAGCCTGTACGGCGCTTCGGTGGATGACCCCGACGAGGACGTGAGCGCAGCTGCGTTGACGGGCGAGCTTTACGTGACGCCGCAGGACTTCAACCGCGCTCGCCTGGCATTTGGCGTCAGCTACGCGCCGGAAGTGCTCACCTTCGGCGAGGGCAAATCGCTGCTCGATACCGCTGCCCGTATCGAATACGAGGTCCTGAACGAGACGCGTATTTACCTCGGCTATCGCCTGACACGGGTCGAGTTGGAAAATGCCGGCGATCAGGACCTCCAGAAAGGCGCTCAACTCGGACTGAACATCGCATTCTGAGGTCGCCCGGGGTCGCTCTGTGTGCCCCGGCGTGTGTTTTACGGCAACAGTGGTCGATCGATGGCAGGACATAGCAAATGGGCCAACATCCAGCATCGCAAGAATGCTCAGGATGCTCGGCGAGGCAAACTTTTCACCAAGCTGATCCGGGAAATCACCATCGCGGCCCGGACGGGCGGGGCGGATGTGGCCAGTAATCCCCGGCTGCGCCTCGCCGTGGACAAGGCCTTCGCGGCCAACATGGCGCGCGACACCGTGGAGCGCGCCATCAAGCGTGGCAGCGGCGACATGGATGGCGTGGCGTTGGAGGAAGTACGGTATGAAGGCTATGGTCCCGGCGGTGTCGCGGTTCTCGTCGAATGCATGACCGACAACCGCAATCGCACCGTCGCCGAGGTCCGGCATGCCTTCACCAAGCATGGCGGCAATCTTGGTGCCGACGGTTCGGTGGGCTATCTGTTCACCCGCACCGGTGTGCTGACCTACGCACCCGGGACGGACGATGACGCACTGATGGAAGCGGCGCTCGAGGCCGGCGCCGATGACATCGTGCGCAACGCCGACGATTCCGTAGATGTGCTGGTCGCGCCCGAACATTTCGAGGCGGCTTTGTCGCGCCTGCGCGCGGCGGGCTTCGAGCCGGCGGCGGCGGAAGTCACGGAGCGGGCGGCCACGCTGGTGAGCCTGGAAGGCGAGGTGGCGACGAATGTGCTCAAGCTGCTCGAGCGGCTGGAAGATCTGGACGATGTCCAGAACGTCTATTCCAACGCCGATTTCCCCGAGGAGCTGCTGGCCTGAATGCCGGTGCCGGCGGGGCGCCCTTGCGCATTCTGGGGATTGATCCGGGCTCGCGCGTCACCGGATTCGGCGTGCTGGAACGGCAGGCAGGCGGCCGGCTGAGCTATGTCGACAGCGGCTGCATCCGTCTGGGCAAGGCCGACATGGCGGCGCGTCTGGCAGAACTCGACGGCGCGCTGGCGCAGTTGATCGCGCAGTGGCGGCCGCAGGAGGTCAGCTTGGAGCGGGTGTTCGTGATGCGCAATGTCGATAGCGCGCTGAAGCTGGGGCAGGCGCGCGGCGTGGTTCTGTGCGCGATCGGCCGGGCGGCGCTGCCGCTGGCCGAATATGCCCCGCGCTTGGTGAAACAGACCGTCACCGGGACCGGGGCGGCGACCAAGGAGCAGATCCAGCACATGGTGCGTCAATTGCTGAACCTCGATGGCACGCCGGCGGCCGATGCGGCCGACGCACTGGCGCTGGCGATCTGCCATGCCCATCAGCGCCATCGCCTCACAGCCGGGCAGGCGGAGGGAGGCTGGGGATGATCGGCTGTTTGCGCGGCGAGGTGATCGAGGTAGCGCCGCCGCTCCTCGTGATCGACGTCGCCGGTGTCGGCTACGAGGTCGAGGTGCCGGTGGGACTGCTGGAGGCGGCGGAATTGGGGCAGGTGGCGCTCTTGTGGACGCATCTGATCCCGCGCGAGGACGCCCTGCAGCTCTATGGCTTCGGGCACCGGGCCGAACGGGCGCTGTTCCGCGAGTTGCTGCGCGTGAACGGTGTGGGGGCCAAACTGGCCTTGGCACTGCTGTCGGCCATGCCGGCTGCGCACCTGCAGGACTGCCTGATGCGCGGCGATGTTGCGGCGCTGACCCGCGTTTCCGGTGTGGGCCGCAAGACGGCCGAGCGGCTGGTGATGGAACTGCGCGACCGTGTGGGTGCGGTCCCGCTGACTCCACTCGCCGGCGACTCGGGCACGACCCCGCTGCCGCGCGGGGCCTTCGATGAGGCTTATGCCGCGCTCGTGGCCTTGGGTTATCGCGCCAATGAGGCACGCGATCTGCTGCAATCGCTCGATCCCGCGATCACCGATAGCGAGACGTTGATCCGTCTCGCGCTGCGCTCGGCCTTTCAATGAGCCGCCATGCCGATTGAACGCGATCGTCTGGTGACGCCGGCGCTGCAGGGCGGCGAGGAGTCGATCGATCGCGCCCTGCGTCCGCGTCAGTTGGCCGATTATGTCGGTCAGGCCGCTGTGCGCAGCCAGATGGAAATCTTCATTGCCGCAGCCCGGGGACGCGGCGAGGCATTGGATCATGTGCTGCTGTTCGGTCCGCCGGGGTTGGGAAAGACCACGCTGGCGCACATCATCGCCCACGAGATGGGCGCCCGGCTGCGTCAGACTGCGGGTCCCGTGCTGGAACGACCAGGCGATCTGGCGGCGCTGCTCACCCATCTGGAAGCCGGTGATGTGCTGTTCGTCGATGAAATCCACCGGCTGCCCGTGGCCGTGGAGGAGATCCTCTATCCGGCGCTGGAGGATTATCAGCTTGACATTGTCATCGGCGAGGGGCCGGCTGCGCGTTCGATCAAGCTCGATCTGCCGCCGTTCACGCTCGTCGGCGCGACGACGCGGGCAGGCCTGCTGAGCGCGCCCCTGCGCGATCGTTTCGGCATCGTGCAGCGGCTCGAATACTACAATGTCGAGGATCTGACCCGCATCGTGATGCGCTCGGCGCAGCTCTCCGGTGTCCCGGTCCTGCCCGAGGGCGCCGCCGAAATCGCGCGCCGTTCTCGCGGCACCCCGCGCATTGCCAACCGTCTGCTGCGGCGGGTGCGCGATTACGCCCAGGTGCGAGGCGACGGGACAGTGGATCTGGCCAGCGCGCGCGAGGCGCTCGACATGCTCGCGGTCGATGCCTACGGCCTCGATGTGCAGGACCGCAAGCTCTTGGGGTGCCTGATCGAGCGCTACGACGGTGGGCCGGTCGGCATCGAGAGCCTGGCGGCTGCATTGGGCGAGGACAAGGGCACGCTGGAGGAGGTCATCGAGCCTTACCTCATCCAGGAAGGTTTTCTGCAGCGCACCGCCCGCGGGCGCGTCGCCGCCCCGCGCGCGCTGCAACATTTGGGCAAGCCTGCAAGACCCAGGAGCGAGGAGTTGCCCTTCGGCATACCGGGCGACGACGCTTGAAGCGCTGGCTTCGTTACCAGCCCCGATCCATCCTGCGGCTGATCCTGGTCAGTTATGTCGTCGTTCTGATTCCGCCGATCCTCGCCATATTTATCGCGATCGCATCGCTCGAGGTGCTTTTTGCGCAAGGACGAACCGCCGTCTTCGACTCGGTGCGCGCTGCGCAGAACGGTCGCGCGCTGATCGAACAGGTGGCGATTATGGAGCGTGGCGCCCTGCAGTTTCTCGCCGTCGGCGATCCGGTGTTCATGCAGTCTTATCTGCGCACCCGCGAGGCGCTGCTTGCGAGTGTCGATGCACTGTCGCCGCTGACGAGATCGCCTGAATTCGCGGCCCGGCTCGCTGCGTTTCAGGGCCACGAGATCGATATCGCCAAGCGACTCCGGTCACCGGACGCGTCGGCTGACGACATCGCCGCCATTGCCCATGAATTCGACGTGTTGCGCGAGGATGCCCAAGGCGTCCTCGACCAGAGCAGGGTGGTGATCAATCAGGAAGTGTTGTCGATCCAGCGACGCAGCGAACGCGCTCGATGGGCCATCATCGGCATTGCAGCCGTACAAATCCCATTGGCCGTGCTGGCAGCGATCGTTTTTACGTTGCTCATCGGTCGGCCGCTGCGCGAACTGCGCCGAGCGATCGAAGGGCTGGGCGATGGCTTGTTCACGCGTCCGATCCGCTTGCGCGGCCCGCGCGACATCACCATGGTGGGGCAACGGCTCGACTGGCTGCGGCAGCGGCTCATCGATCTGGAGGAGCAGAAGGCCCAGTTTCTGCGTCAGGTGTCCCACGAACTGAAGACACCGCTGAGCGCCATCCGCGAGGGAGCGCAGCTTTTGTTCGACGATGTCGCCGGACCGTTGAATCCCGCCCAGCAGGAGATCCTCGAGATCCTGTCGCGCAACGCCATCCAGTTACAGCAATTGATCGAGGACATGCTCAATTTCAACATGTCGCAAAGTCACCGTCCGGCTCTGAATCCCCGCCCGGTGGATCTGAAACGGCTGATCGACAGCCTGCTGCAGGATCACAAGCCGGCGCTGCTCAGCAAGGCGCTGGTCTTGGAGACGCGGATCGAAGCGGTCAGTGTGGTGGCCGACGAAGGCAAGTTGAGAACCATCATCGACAACATGCTGTCGAACGCCGCGAAATTTTCGCCGCGTGGAGGGCGTCTGTTCGTCAGTTGTGCTCTGCAGACCAAGGAGGTCTGGATCGACGTGCGCGATGAAGGTCCGGGCATTCCCGCCGATGAGCGGGAGCGGATATTCGAGGCTTTTTTCCAGGGCAAGGCGGCGATCCCGGGAGGCAGTGTGGTGAAGGGCTCCGGCATCGGTCTTGCGATCGCGCGCGAATTCGCGCGGGCTCATGGCGGCGACATCGAGGTGTTACCGGCCGAGCGCGGCGCGTGGGTCAGATTGCGCTTGCCCGGCGGGGCCATGGCATGAGGAAACAGATGTTGCGGATCGGGTGTCTGGTGCTCATGGTCACTGTTGCAGGTTGCACGGCGGTGTCGCGAAACGATTACGCCGCGCCAATCGTCGTACCGGTGGTCGTGGGGGGCGCCCAGAAGTCCATGCGTGCGTGGGTCGAGCGCTATGCTGAATTGACCGCGATGCCCTTGCGCGATGCGCGCCAGCAATACAAGCAGCGGCGCAAGGAAATAGAAACCTACGAATGTGGCGAGGGGGCGATCGAAATTCTGATGTTGCTGACGCGACCCGATTTCGCCAGTGATTCTGAATTCGCCGAGAACGAGACCCTGCTCAGCGGGTGCGATGCCAAGCCCGGCTGGGCCGAATCGGATATCGCTGTCTTGGCCCCTTTATTGCTTAAGCGAATAGCCCAGATCAAAAGACAAGTTGTCCGTGAGCGCGCCATCAATCAAGAATTGACAGAACTGCGCCGCCAAGTCCAGGCGCTCAAGGAAGTCGAGCGCTCGCTCCAACGCTGAGCTTTCCCGCCAACCGGATACAGGACCCTGAAGCCCATGTCTTCCTCTGCCCGAATCTTGCTCGTCGACGACGACTTGAGCCTCCTGCGATTGCTGTCCCTGCGGCTCGAAGCGGCTGGTTTCGAAGTGCTGCCTGTCGAAAGTGGTCGACTGGCCCTGGACCGACTGCCGGGCTTTCGGCCCGATCTTCTGATCACGGACCTGCGCATGGACGGCATGGACGGCATGACCTTGTTCGAGCAGGTCCATCGCCGCCATCCCTTCCTCCCAACCATTATCCTCACGGCGCACGGCACCATTCCCGATGCCGTGCATGCCACCAAGCAGGGGGTGTTCAGCTTCCTGACCAAGCCGTTCGAGAGTCGCGACTTGCTGGAGCAGATCCGCCAGGCACTGGATCAGTCGCGCCTGAGCGAGGCCTTGTCGGTTTCCGGCGACGATTCGCAGTGGCGCGCCGAAATCATCACCCGCAACGCAGCGATGGAGGAATTGTTGGGCCGTGCCTATCGCGTGGCGAGCGGTGATGCGAGCGTGTTCATCGAAGGGGAAAGCGGTACCGGGAAGGAACTGCTGGCCAAGGCGATCCATCGCGCCAGCCGGCGGGCACAAGCCCCGTTCATTGCGGTGAACTGTGGTGCCATTCCTGAGAATCTGCTTGAATCCGAGCTTTTCGGACATCGGCGCGGCGCCTTCACGGGCGCCATTCAAGACCATCAGGGGCTGTTCGTCTCGGCCAGCGGAGGGACCCTGTTCCTCGATGAAATCGGCGATATGCCGCTGCCTTTGCAGGTCAAGTTGCTGCGGGTGCTGCAGGAGCGAGAGGTGCGGCCCATCGGCGCGACCCGGTCGGTGCCGGTGGACGTGCGCGTGATCTCGGCGACTCACCGCGACCTCGAAGAGGAAATGAAGGCAGGCCGGTTCCGGGAGGATCTGTTCTACCGCCTCAATGTCGTCACACTGTCCTTGCCGCCGCTGAACCAGCGTCGGGACGACATTCCCCTGCTAGCGGAATACTTCCGGGCCGAACTGGCACAGCGCTACCAGAAGCCGGTCGCTGCATTCTCCCGGAGCGCGATGGAACTGCTGATGGCTGCCGATTGGACCGGTAATGTCCGTCAGCTCTACAACGTCGTGGAGCAGGCAGTTGCCTTGAGTACGGGGCCGCAGATCCAGGCAAGCGTCTTGCAAGATGCCATCAAGGGCCGCGTCGAAGGCATCGTCCCCTTTGCCGATGCCCGGCGGCAATTCGAGTTCGACTATCTGAGCGGCCTGCTGCAGATGACCCGCGGGAATGTCACCCAGGCAGCTCGTCTCGCCGGTCGCAATCGCACCGAGTTCTACAAGCTTCTGCATCGGCACTCGCTCGATCCCGCCCAGTTCAAGGATTAGCCTGTCGTCAGTGAGAGACAGGCGGTTTTTCTTCTGCATCAAAGGCCTGGCTCGTCCATGGCCACGGCGCTGTCGCCAGGCGACAACGCCACGTTTGCCTGGATAGGTCCTGTGGGCAGCCAAAGATGCATTATTTCGCATAAGTAGTTGATAATAAGAGCTGGTTGTGGATTGGCCCGATTCTTGTGATTTCTTTATCGGTGGCTGGGTGCCGGAAAGTCCCTGGTCATCGCCGATCCTGCTTTTGGTTTGGCCAAAGCGGGTTTTTTCAGACTCCCCCTTATTTTGGCCCTCGTTCGCGGGGGCTTTTTTTTGTCGAGAAGCCAGCGTTCATGTTCATGGAACGATGACAAGTAGCTTGATTCTGTTTATATTTGCCCAGTTTTTAGCGTCGTGGCCCGCGGCAGACGGATGGGACATTTGATCGAGTTTGCATGGCCGATTCGCGTGTATTACGAGGATACCGACGCGGGCGGCGTGGTGTACCATGCGCGCTACCTGCATTTTCTCGAGCGGGCGCGGACTGAATGGCTGCGGACCTTTGGCGTTGAGCAGGATCGGATGATCGCCGAACAAGGAGTGGTTTTTCTCGTCGCTCGGTTGGCCATCGATTACCTCCGTCCCGCCCGGTTCAATCAAGAACTTCGCGCCACCGTGACCGCGGCCGCGGCGGATGGGGCCCGGCTGCCCTTGCTTCAGGAGATCCGCGATCTCTCCGAAACCGTTTACTGTCGTGCCGAAGTGATCATCGTTTGCGCTCGCGCATCCGATCTCAAACCCGTTCGCTTGCCCCGCTTCTTGACTGAGGAATGGTCCCATGGACACCCCTAGCCCCGAAATGTCGATCGTTTCGCTGATTCTGCACGCCAGTCTGCTGGTCCAGGCGATCATGGGAATTCTGCTGTTGGCGTCGGTTTTCTCCTGGTATGTGATTTTCCAGAAGCGGGCGCAGCTCGCCAATGCGCGCAAGCTGAGCCGGAGCTTCGAGGATCGTTTCTGGTCTGGCATGGAACTCGGCGAGTTGTTCCGTCAAGCCAGCCGTGATCGCATTCGCGAAGGTCTGGCAAGCGTCTTCGTCGCAGGGTTCGGAGAATACGTGCGCTTGCGCCAGCAGCCCAATCCCAGCCCGGAGGAGTGCGTCGAGGCAGCCAATCGGGCCATGCGTGCGGCCCAGTTACGCGAGACCGAGCGCCTGGAGGAGCATCTGCCCACGCTGGCCACCATTGGATCGGTGACGCCTTATGTGGGCCTGTTCGGCACCGTGTGGGGCATCATGCATTCCTTCCAGGGCCTGGCGAAAGTGCAGCAGGCCACCCTGAGCATGGTGGCGCCGGGCATTTCGGAGGCGCTCATCGCCACGGCGATGGGGCTTTTCGCCGCCATCCCTGCGGTAATCGCCTACAACCGCTACGCATCGCAGATTGCGGTACTCGTCGCCCAGATGGACGGCTTTCGGGACGAGTTTTCGAACATCCTGCAGCGCAACGTGTTTTCCGGCGGCGAGAGCGGTCGCAAGGTGGCTGCGGCCGACATGCCCTGACCCTGTGCACGCGGAGATTGCTCATGGCGCAAGTAACGGCTAAGCGCGGGCTCATCGGCGAAATGAACGTCGTTCCCTACATCGACGTCATGCTCGTTCTGCTGATCATCTTCATGGCCACGACGCCGCTGCTGTCGCGCGGCGTGCAGGTCGACCTGCCCAAGGCTGATGCCAAGCCTTTGACGCTGGAGGATCTGGAGGACAAGAAACCTGTCATTCTGAGCGTCGATGCTCAAGGGCGGATGTACCTCAACCTGGTGGACGGTGGCGACCGTGAAGTCGACGCGGACACGATCCTGAGCGAGGTCGGCGCGGTGCTGGCGCAGCGGAAGGATAACCCCGTGCTCGTGCAGGGCGACCACTCCGTCGACTATGGGCGAGTCGTCGAAGCGATGGTGATTCTGCAACAGGCCGGCGCGCCTAACGTGGGTCTCATGACCGATCCCCCTCCCGACTCGGATCGTCGGCGGCACTGATGGCGGATAGCAACGCATCTCAAACGACCGAGGCTTCCTCGCGCGCCCGCTATCTGGGATTCTCCATCGGCCTGCATCTGGTGCTCGTGCTGATCCTCGCGCTGGCGGCTTTGTGGCCCCGGTCGCGGCCGGTTCAGCCCAGCGGCGGCACCATTATTCAGGCCAATCTCGTCGACACGCGCGAAGCCAATCGCCAGGCTGAACGCAAGCGCGAGCAATTGTTGGCCGAGCGCAGACGACAGGAAGCGGAGCGCGAGCGCGCCGAGCAGGAGCGTGAGGCGCGTGCGCGTGCGGAAGCAGCCGCAGAAGCCGCCAAAGCGGCTGCGGAGGCCAAACGGCAGGCCGAGGCAGAAGCGAAGGCGAAGGCAGAGGCCGAGGCGGCACGCAAGAAGGCCGAGGCAGAAGCGAAGGCGAAGGCGGACGCGGAAGCCAAGGCGAAGGCGGACGCGGAAGCCAAGGCGAAGGCGGACGCGGAAGCCAAGGCGAAAGCCGAAGCCGATGCCCGTGCCAAGGCCGAGCAGGCGGCGCGGGAAGCTGCGCTGCGCGCCGAGCTGGCTGCGGAACAGGCGGCCCGCGACGCGGCGCTGCGTGCCGACTTGCTGTCGCGCTATGTCGGCGCCGTATCCCAGGCGGTCAAACGGAACTGGCTAAGGCCGCCCGTTGCCGATACGCTGGGCAGTTTCCGATGCGAGCTGCGGGTGTCGCAGACGCCGTCCGGGCAGGTGACGTCTGCGCGCGTCGTCAAGAGTTGCGGGGATCCGATTCTCGATCGATCCATCGAGCAGGCGGTCTTCCGCGCTTCGCCCTTGCCGCCGCCGCCGCCTGAACTCGTGGATCAAGCGCGGGACCTGCTGTTTGACTTCAAACCCTGAGGGGAATCGATGAGCATGATGAAACGGCGCGCCTTGTGGATGTTGGGGTTGCTGGTGGTTTCGCTGCAGGCGCTGGCCGAACCCTTGCGCATTGAGATCACCGAGGGGGTGAGCAGCGCCTTGCCGGTGGCGATCGTGCCGTTCGCCGGCGCGGAGCAGGCGCCGGGTGCTCCGGTGCATGCCATCGTGAACGCCGATCTGGCCCGCAGCGGCCGATTCGATACCCTGGCCACGAACGAGATGCCGCAGCAGCCGAGCAGCCTCGACCAGATGAACATCCCGGCCTGGCGCACGACGGGGGTCAATTACGCCGCGGTCGGTCAGGTGATTCCGCAGGGCAGCGGCAACTACATGATCCGCTTCCAGATCGTGGATATCCCACGGGGTCAGCAGATCGCTGCATTTCAGGTTCCCGCGAGCGCCGATGACATGCGCAGCGCTGCCCATCGCGTCAGCGACCTGATCTATGAACAGCTGCTGGGGGAACGCGGCGCCTTCAACACGCGCATCGCTTACGTCAGTGTGCCCAATCGCCCGCGCGTCGGTCAGCCAGCCGAGTATCTGCTCATGGTGTCGGATGCCGATGGCGAGAACGGTCGCATCGTGCTCAAATCCAAAGAACCGCTGATGTCGCCTGTGTGGTCGCCGGACGGTCGGCAGCTGGCCTATGTGAGTTTCGAGTCTGGACGCTCGCAGATCTTTTCGCAGGACCTCGCCACCGGCAAGCGTCGCCTGCTCTCGTCCCGGCCAGGCATCAACGGGGCGCCAAGTTGGTCACCGGACGGTCGGCGTATGGCAATCGCGCTTTCAGATGGGCCCAACACGCACATTCATCTCCTTGACCTCGAGACGGACAGTATGCGCCAGATCACGCAGGGTGCGGCCATCGATACGGAGCCCACCTGGTCGCCCGATGGCAGCAAGCTCGCATTCACCTCCGATCGCGGTGGCCGGCCGCAGATCTATGAAATGGACCTGGGGAGCGGGCAGATCCGACGCGTCACCTACCAAGGCAACTACAATGCTCGTCCGCGTTACAGTCCGGACGGCAAGTCCATCGTCATGATCCAGGGCGGATCGTCGTTCAGAATCGCCGTGCAGGATCTGCAGAGCGGCGCGGTGCGTGTCCTGAGCAGTGGACCGGAGGACGAATCTCCCAGCTTTGCTCCCAACGGGGCCATGATAATCTATGCCAGCCAATACGGCGGCAACGGCGTCCTGTCGACGGTGTCCTTCGACGGCAAGGTGCGACAGCGGGTGGCGGGGACCGGTGATATCCGTGAGGCGGCCTGGTCGCCGTTCCGGCCACGCTGAGGCCACTGGGAACAAAGATCAACAATCTCATGGAGTAAAGGGATCATGGGGCGTTTTTCGAAGTGGGTGATTGTCGGGTTGGCCGTGCTGGCCTTGGCGGGATGCGCCGGCAGTGCCAAAAAGAACGCCAAGGCAGGCACGGGTGGTGAATGGGCCGCGGGTGCTGGCGGCGCGGAAACGAGCCCTCTCGGCGAAGGCGGTGGACTGCGCGGCGACGAGTGGGGCGCCGTGGAAGGGGTCAACGCTGGCAACAGTGCTTACGGCTCTCCCAGTGATCCACGTGCTGCTGCTCTGCAGTCGCAGGTGATTTACTTCGAGTACGACAGCAGTGTGGTCGCGCCCCAATATCTCGAAGTGGTTCGTGCTCACGGTGAGTACTTGAAAAAGAACCCTAACGCCCGCGCCAATCTCGAAGGCCACACCGACGAACGTGGCTCGCGTGAGTACAACATCGCTCTGGGCCAGCGACGCAGCGATGCTGTCATGCAGTTGTTGATCGCTCAAGGTGTTTCCCCCAGTCAGCTGTCGTCTGTCAGCTTCGGGGAAGAAAAGCCGGCTGTGTATGGTAGCGGTGAAGACGCCTGGGCGAAGAATCGCCGTGTCGAGGTGCGTTACGCGCAGTGACCGACCGCTCGGGGCGCTGGCGGGTATGTGCCCGCTGTGCCCGGCGGATCTATACGAAGCCGGGGATCCAGCCAATGAGAAAGTTCGGGATATGGGGACTGATGGCAGGCATGACAACCTTGGTGGGCTGTGCCCCGGTGCCACCGCAACCCCAGGAAGATCCGATCGTCTATCGCCTGAATCAGATCGAGAGCCGCATCGAAAAACTCGAGCAGGGTCAGCAGAACAGCCGCGCGATCGATGCCGTATCGAGTCAGCAGCAGCTCCAGGAAGACATGCGTCAACTCAAAGGGCAAGTCGAGCAGCAGGCCTTCCAGTTGCAGAGCCACGAGCAGCGGCTGAACCAGCTGTCGAGCCAAGCCATGTCAGCCCAGACCGGATACGCCTCGGGTGAGCCTGCGGGCCAACCCCCATTGGCAGGCGATCATGCCCAGCAAGCCCAACCATTGGACGCTCCGGCGCCTGTTCCGATCGCATCACCGCCGCCGGTGGCTGGTGAACAGGCCAGCTATGATGTGGCGTTCAATTTTCTGAAAGAAGGGCGCTATCCCCAAGCGACCGAAGCATTCAGCCGATTCTTGCAGCAGTATCCGTCAAGTCGCCTGGCAGCGAATGCCCAGTACTGGCTGGGCGAGTCGCAATATGTTGCTCGCGATTACGATGCAGCGCTGCTTCAGTTCCGCAAGGTGGTCGAACAGTATCCGGGCAATCCCAAGGTCGCCGACGCCTTGCTGAAGATTGGCTATATCTACGCTGAAAAGCAGCAGTGGTCCGATGCCAAGTCAGCACTGGATCGAGTGATTCGGGAGTACCCGCAGAGCGGCGCAGCGGATTTGGCGCGTCAGCGGCTGAACCGGCTCCAGCGTGAAGGTCGTCTGCCGGGGTGAACGCCACACAGGGTATCGGCAGCCCCCGTCTTCGCATCACGGAGATCTTTCATTCGCTGCAAGGGGAGGCTGCCGCGGTTGGCTGGCCCACCGTGTTCGTGCGTCTGACCGGCTGTCCGCTGCGCTGCGTCTATTGCGATACCGCTTATGCCTTCCATGGCGGCGTGGTTCGCGACATGGATGACGTGCTGCGGGAAGTCGAGCGCTATCCAGCGCGCCATGTCTGCGTGACCGGAGGCGAGCCGCTGGCGCAGGGTGAGGCCTGTCGGGCTCTGCTGACGGCCTTGTGCGAGCGGGGCTACGCAGTTTCCCTGGAAACCTCCGGCGCCTTGTCGATCGCAGGCATCGATCCGCGCGTCAGTCGCGTGCTCGATCTCAAAACGCCGGGCTCGGGGGAGGTTGATCGCAACCACTGGCCCAACCTCGAGTCGCTCACCAGCCATGACCAAATCAAATTTGTACTGAGTGACCGGCGCGACTACGAATGGGCGGTCGAGCAGGTGCGCTGCCGGGATCTGGCGGGGCGCTGCATGATCTGGTTCTCGCCGGTACACCAGCGCCTCGATCCCCGCAGTCTGGCCGAATGGATTCTCGAAGATGGCCTGCCAGTGCGTCTGCAACTTCAGTTGCACAAACTGCTCTGGGGCGAGGCGCCCGGGCACTGATCGACGGAGGCAAGATGGGGCGTGCTGCGATCGTCCTGTTGTCCGGCGGACTCGACTCCGCCACAACCTTGGCGCTGGCTCGCGATCAGGGCTTCGACTGCGTCGCCCTGAGTTTCGACTATGGCCAGCGGCATGCGGCGGAACTGGCCGCAGCGGCCCGCGTTGCAGCGCAGTTGGGTGTCCGCGAACACCGCACCGTGACGCTCGATCTCGCGGCATTCGGCGGATCGGCGCTGACCGACCCGGCGATCGTGGTCCCGACGGCGCCGTCTGCAGGCATTCCGGTCACCTATGTGCCGGCCCGCAACACGGTATTTTTATCTTATGCGCTTGCCTGGGCGGAGGTTTTGCCGGCCCGCGACCTGTTCATCGGCGTCAATGCGGTCGATTATTCGGGATACCCGGACTGTCGGCCGGCCTTCATCGAGGCCTTTGAGCAGCTCGCCAACCTGGCCACGCGCGCGGGTGTCGAGGGTGAGCGCTTCCGGATCCACGCGCCACTCATCCGTTGGTCGAAGGCCGAAATCATCCGGCAGGGGATGGCGCTCGGCGTGGACTATGGTCTGACCGTTTCATGTTACCAGGCGGATGTCACCGGCGCTGCATGCGGCGTCTGTGACGCCTGCCGTTTGCGCGCGGCCGGCTTTGCCGAGGCCGGCGTTGCCGATCCGACCCGCTACCGGGCTTGAATGAAGGATCGCTCTTGTCATTTGCGCCTGCTGGGGTATCATGGCGGCCCGCTTCGCGGGTCTCTCGCGGGCTGTTAGCTCAATCGGTAGAGCAGTGGCCTTTTAAGCCATTGGTTCCGGGTTCGAGTCCCGGGCAGCCCACCACGCATCACCATCCTTCGATCCATCCTTATCCCGGTCTGCGACAATCGGTCGCATGGAACTCCGGGCTGCTCGCGCTTATCTTCTCCCTACAGGCGATTATCGCAGGTGGCGGTCGATGACCCACGCACAAGGAGAGAACAAAGATGTCGACGATGATATCTGTCCCTGCAGGCAAGGGGTTCAGCGCCGGAATCGTGGTGCTCGCCGTTGGGCTCGGGGGTCTCGCCGTCCAGCAGATCGAGCGTTATCTGGACGTGATCTGTCTGGTGCGTGGGGAGTGCTACGGGCGTTTCGACTGGGCCTATTGGCTGACGCTGATTCCACCTCTGACGCTGACGGGCGTAGTGTCTTCCTTGCTGGTCATCATGTTGGCCAGTATTGCGGCAAGCCGATTTTCGCTGCGGCTGGTCGGGCAGGGCATGATGCCGGACTCGACCATGGTCCGTTCTGTCCGGCGCACCCGCCGCTATCTGGTCGGCTTAGGCACGCTCGCGCTGATCGGATTCAGCGCAGTCGCATTTTGGTTCACCCGGATGTGAGCGCTTGGTTCAGAGGTGTTCCGACTCGTTTGGACAGCCCAACCCCGTTCGATGAGTGGATTGCCCTGCATGGTCAAGCTGAAGCGCCCCGGGTTTCGCGGAGGCCAGTTGGTTTAAGTCAGACGGTCGCGGCCTGACCAGCGCGTTGTTGTTGGTCGTTTGCCTTGAACTGAGCAGGCGGGACATTGCCAAGTGGCCCCATCAAACGATGGTGGTTGAA
>DATLZY010000090.1:0-6622 GCA_035573755.1 Candidatus Acidiferrales bacterium | reverse complement strand
AGCGAAACAGTGTTCTGCTCGATACCCCAAAGGCATCTTGCGTGGCGGCAAGTCCGTGGGTGTCGAAGAACTTGAGGATCTTGAGTCTTTCCTGGGCATCTTGGGGTGTCATCTGCCCAAGATGCCCAAGGCTGGCTACCCGGTAAAACCCCCGGATGCGGTATCCCATGTGTCGAACTTGCATGACACTCCTTCCCCTCCAAAGGAGTGCCAAAGGTTTCTGAACTTATGCATGGCGACGCTCACCTGATCCAGATCCAAGAAGGCCTCGGAGAGACGTGCCAAGGCGCAGGACCACGCGTATACTTAGCCACCCTGCGGAGGCTGATCATGGGGATGATCCAAACCGCCGTCATGTCTGCCGTATTCGCGCTCTCCGTATTCGCGCTCTGTTATCTCTAGAGGAGGCTCTTGTGTCGGAGCAGGAAAACGATTCGATGCTCACGCTGGTCGGCGTGCTGGGCGTGATGGTTGCCTTTGCGGTCTTCATCGGTGTCTTGGCCTACTTCATCGGCGGTTTCGCCCACAAGGACCGCGCGCCCGATGCCCGCGAGCTGGCAGCGATGAAGGAGCGCATTGCCCCGATCGGTGAAGTCCGCACCAGCGACCAGCCGCTCGAAACCGCCAGTGCGGACGCATCCCAAGCCCCTGCCGCGCCTCGTTCCGGCACCGAAGTGGTTCAGCAGGTGTGCGCCGCATGTCATGGCGCCGGCGTGCTGGGCGCTCCGAAGATCGGCGCCAAGGCGGACTGGCAACCCCGGCTGGCGCAGGGTTTCGACACGCTCGTGACCCATTCCGTGAACGGCATCCGGGCCATGCCGCCCAAGGGCGGAAACCCGAGCCTGAGCGAGGACGAACTCAAGGCTGCGCTCACCGAGATGCTCAAGGAAAGCGGCCTGTCGCCCTGATCGGACCAGCCGGCCTCGGAGCCCCGCCAGCGCCAGAGCCAGCCACGATCACGAGACGCCTTCCTGCGGCGTTCCGGCCTGACGGTACGCGGCATCGGCAGCGTCTTCCGGCATCGACTCGTCCGTCGCCCAGACCAGACGATGAAAGTCGAATCCCAACGTCAACGTCGGCTTGACGATCTGAAAGTAGGGGGAGACGTCGAAGTCTCGCGGCACATACAGGCTGTGATGCCGGAGATGATGCACGCGGCGCGGCGCGCCGTCGCTCGGGTTTGCATCAGCGACGGTTTCCACCTGCGGCAGGATCGGATACTTCACGGCGTCGAAACACTGCGCAATGAGTGTGGAGCAGATGGCGCGCGTTGGATCACCACTACCCAGATGCAGCATCCGCCGCCGCCAACCGACCGGAACCGGCGGCGTCGGCAACAGGTAGCGGGCGAGATCGATCACGTTCTTCAGGTCATACCGGTGACCCAATCGGCTGATCGCATAGTCGACGACCTGACGCCGCTCCACACCCGTCAACCCGACCGGGCGGCAGATGCGGCAGTGCAATCCCCGATAGGCGTCCATCTCCCGCGCCCTGACACCTGCCGCGACATCCGCTTCGATGAAGACCAGCGGCTCGCCCGCATCGTTGCGTAAGCCCGCCTCTGGGCCGACGTAGAGCGCGGCGTGAGACCAGGTCGACTGCGTCAGATATTTGATGGCCACACTGAGGCGCGTGTCTCCCTCCACGAGCAAAACGTCGGCCGCGCGCAGGCAGGCTGCGTAGCGCGCAAGGTCCATCGCCACGGTGGGCTCGTGACTTTTCAGCCGTTGACTGAGATAGCTGCTGAGCCGCTGTCCCAACCAATTCGTCAAGCCGTTCAAGGGTCCGCCCTCCATCCACGGTCGCATCCTCAAGAGGGTTATCGGCCGGTGGCACTTCCTCTGTCGATTCCGGCAACGCGTCAGCGGATGGGCTGGCGATCGAGCAGACGGAAATGGATGGCCTCGCTCATGTGGCGGGCGGTGATGACATCGGATTCGTCCAGATCGGCGATGGTCCGGGCAAGCCGCAGCAACCGGTGGTAGGTGCGCGCCGACAGCCCGAGTCGCTCCATGGCCTGCAACACCAGATCGCGAACCGGCGGCTTCACGGCGCAGAGCTTGGTGGTCTCGCGCTGACTCAGGGCGGCGTTCGGCTTGTCCTGCCGGGCAAGCTGGCGCGCGCGCGCCGCCGTAACCCGCTCGCGCACCGCCTGGCTCGGTTCCCCCGGTGGCGCCGCGTCACCCAAGGCTTCGGTCTTCACGGCGGGAACCTCGACGTGCAGATCGATGCGATCGAGCAGGGGCCCGGAGATACGCGATCGATAGCGCGCCACCTGTTCCTCCGTGCAACGGCAGCGACCCCGCGCGTCCCCGAGATAGCCGCAGGGACAGGGATTCATGGCGGCGACGAGCTGGAATCGCGCCGGGAAGACGGCTTGCCGCGCGGCGCGCGAAATATGGATTTCGCCGTTCTCGAGCGGCTCGCGCAATACCTCCAGAACGCGACGATCGAATTCCGGAAGCTCATCCAGGAACAGGACCCCACGATGCGCCAGTGAGATCTCGCCCGGCCGCGGCACACTCCCGCCCCCCACGAGCGCGGCTGCCGATGCCGTATGATGAGGAGCGCGGAAAGGCCTTTTCCCCCACTGCTCGGGCCTGAAGCCGAGGTCACTGACGGACGCGATGGTCGCGACCTCCAGCGCCTCTGTCTCGGTCAGAGGCGGCAGAATCCCGGGCAGACGGCGCGCCAGCATGCTCTTGCCCGTGCCGGGCGGTCCTATCATGAGCACGCTGTGCTCGCCGGCCGCCGCTACCTCCAGCGCGCGACGGGCGGCGAACTGCCCACGCACATCGCTCAGGTCCACATCCGGTTCTGCAGCGCCTGCCACGAATTCAATGGCCTCCGCAGGCTCGGCAAGAAGCGTCTCCGCTTTGAGGTGCGCGCAAATCTCGAGCAGATGGCTCGCCGCCAGCAGGGATAGACCGCTAACGCGGCGCGCCTCAGCCGCATTGGCCAGCGGCACGATCAGCGTATGCCCGGCGTCGCGGCAGGCCAGTGCGGCTGGCAAGACAGCGCGCACCGGACGCAGATCGCCGCCCAGCGACAGCTCGCCGATGAATTCGAGTCCCGCGCAAGCCGCCGCCGGGATCTGCCCCGATGCCGCGAGAATGGCCAACGCGATGGCAAGATCGTAACGGCCTCCTTCCTTGGGCAGATCGGCGGGGGCGAGATTGATGGTGATGCGCCGCGCCGGGAATTCGAAACCGCAGTTGGCGAGCGCCGCCCGGACCCGATCCCGGCTCTCCTTGACCGCGGTTTCGGCCAGGCCCACCACAGTGATGGCGGGCAGGCCATTGGCAAGATCCACCTCTACGGCAACCGGTAGGGCCAGCAATCCCTCTTGCGCCCTTGTGTGAACGACGGCGAGTCCCATGCAACCTTGTCTCCTCTTCCTGAGGGTCCTTTATCGGCCGGCTTCCTGCCGGCTTGGCGCTGGACGGAGGCGCAGCCGTCGTTAGGCCAGAGTGTGCTCCAGATCGGCCACGGCACGCTCCAGTCCCGCCAGTTGTTCGCGAAGACGGGTCAACAGCGCTTGTTGAATCTCGAATTCCTCGCGGGTCACCAGATCCAGTCGCCGCAACGTCGATTGCAACAGCGCCTTGAAGTTGCGTGTCATGTCCTCGCGCATGCTCTCGGTAAGGCCCGGCACCCGGTCGGCCAGATCACCGGAGAGTTCATCGATCCAGGCGGCGTTTTCATTCATCGGCTTGTTCCTCTGGCGATCGTCCGAGCGTGTGCACCAAATTGGGGCCCCACCGCAGAGCAGGAAAAATCCTCCCGTCGTTGGATTCTAGCAATCCTGCTGCACCATTCGCCCGATTTGTATTCTGTTGACCGCAAACCGCTGGCCTCTGGATCGTGGCATGGAATCTGCTTTGTCACCACACGATCGTGCTGTCCGCCAGGACCCGCGCGCATCTGTATTCCCTAGCCCCATGGAGTCAACGTGCATGAAGCTGGTCACCGCCATTATCAAACCGTTCAAACTGGACGATGTTCGCGAAGCCCTGTCGGACATCGGTGTGCAAGGCATCACCGTCACCGAAGTCAAGGGCTTCGGACGCCAGAAGGGCCACACGGAACTCTACCGTGGTGCCGAATACGTGGTCGATTTCCTGCCCAAGGTCAAGATCGAGATCGCTGTCACGGACGACATGGCCGACGCCGTGATCGAAGCGATCAGCAAATCTGCCAACACTGGAAAAATCGGAGACGGCAAGATCTTCGTCTTTGATTTGGAACAGGTGATCCGTATCCGCACCGGCGAGTCGGGAGGTGACGCCATCTGATTGCCTGTTCGCACGGCTCGTGAAGCCGGATCCGCGCCTGCTCGCTCATGCGGCACCGCGATGATTCACCCGGTCATCACCTGGACGTGCGTTCGATGTTTCTGACTCGCGCTGCGGTGCTAGACTGCTGAGCCTCGAGGCCACCTCACCCTGCGCAGGAGATCGATCGCCATGAAACTGGTTACCGCCATCATCAAACCGTTCCGCCTGGATGACGTCCGCCAAGCACTGGCGGATCTGGGCGTGCAGGGCATGACGGTGACCGAAGTCAAAGGCTTCGGACGCCAGAAGGGCCACACGGAACTCTACCGTGGCGCCGAATACGTGGTCGATTTCCTGCCCAAGGCGAAGATCGAGATCGCTATCCGAGACGATTTGGTGGATGTGGTGGTCGAAGCGATCACCAAAGCCGCCAACACCGGCAAGATCGGAGACGGCAAGATCTTCGTGGTGAACCTGGAACAGGTGATCCGCATCCGCACCGGCGAGTCGGGCAACGACGCACTCTAGGTCAGGGCCGGGGACGACTTTCCCCACCCGTCCAGGAGTAACCATGAATCACCATCGTCTTTCCCTGCTCAGGGTCTTGCCGCTCGCGGGACTCTCGCTCTTCCCGCTCGCACTTGGCGCTCAGGAAGCTGCCCTCACCCCGACGCTCGACGCCGGCAACACGGCGTGGATGCTGACCTCCACCGCGCTCGTCCTGTTCATGACCATCCCCGGCCTGGCGCTGTTCTATGGCGGCATGGTGCGGGCGAAGAACGTCCTGTCGGTGCTGATGCAGTGTTTTTCCATCACTGCCCTCGTTTCCGTCCTATGGGTCGTCTATGGCTACTCCATCGCCTTCGACACCACAGGCATGGAACAGGGCGTGGTGAACTTCAACTCCTTCGTGGGAGGTCTTTCCAAGGCCTTCATGGCCGGGCTGACGCGCGACAGCCTCGTCGGCACCATTCCGGAGGCGGTGTTTGCGACCTTCCAGATGACCTTCGCCATCATCACGCCAGCCCTCATCGTCGGCGCCTTCGCCGAGCGCATGAAGTTCTCGGCCATGCTGCTGTTCAGCGCCATCTGGCTGACACTGGTTTACCTGCCCATCGCGCACATGGTGTGGAGCGGCAACGGTGGCCTGATGTGGGATTGGGGCGTGCTTGACTTCGCCGGCGGCACCGTGGTGCACATCAACGCGGGCATCGCCGGTCTCGTGGCCTGTCTGGTCATGGGCAAGCGCAAGGGCTATCCGACCACCGCCATGCCGCCGCACAACCTGACCTACACGCTGATCGGCGCCTCCATGCTGTGGGTAGGATGGTTCGGGTTCAACGCGGGGTCGGCCGTAGCCGCCGATGGTTCCGCCGGCATGGCCATGCTGACCACACAGGTCGCCACTGCAGCAGCCGCATTGGCCTGGATGTTCGCCGAATGGCTGAGCCACGGCAAACCCTCCGTGCTGGGCATCGCCTCGGGCGCCGTGGCCGGCCTGGTTGCCGTGACGCCGGCTTCTGGTACCTGTGGCCCCATGGGTGCGCTGCTGCTGGGACTCATCGCCGGCGTGCTGTGCTTCCTCGCCTCGACCCGACTCAAGCGCGCACTGGGTTATGACGACTCGCTGGACGTCTTCGGCGTGCACGCCGTGGGCGGTCTAGTCGGTGCCATCCTGACTGGCCTGTTCGCCGATGCCTCCATGGGCGGCAAGGGCTTGGCGGAAGGCGTGAGCATTGGCGCCCAGCTGTGGATTCAGATCAAGGGTGCCCTGTTCACCGTGATCTACACGGCGGTGCTCAGCTTCATCATCCTGAAGGTGATTGATGTGCTGATCGGCCTGCGGGTGAGTGAAGAAGAGGAAACCCAGGGGCTGGACATCTCGCTGCACGACGAGCGCGGCTACAACCTCTGATCTTTGCTTCGCTTATCAACCCTGGAATCGCCTGATTCCAGGGTTTTTTATTGGGTAATTCCTAACCAAACCGGACCAAATCTGGGAGGATTTGGTCATGAAGCGATGTCCCGGGTGCAGAGGTTGTCGGCACGATCGCCTGGGGGATGGCAGGCTCAAGTGCCGCGCCTGGGGGATGGCAGGCTCAAGTGCCGCGCCTGCGGGCTGCGTTTCACGTGGACGTCGGTGTGGGACTCGGTGCTGTGTCGCCGCCGATGTAAAACTGACCCACCTGCCGAAGTAAAAGTGACCCACCTGCCGAAGTAAAAGTGACCCACCTGCCGAAGTAAAAGTGACCCACCTGGGCGAGGATGGCGGCTTTTTGGCCGCCGAACATGTTGACCCAGGAACAAGCAGTGGAGATCAGAGTTTTGGCCCGCCAAGGCCT
>DATLZY010000089.1:0-17877 GCA_035573755.1 Candidatus Acidiferrales bacterium | reverse complement strand
ACCGTCAACGCCCACCTGGCGGCCCGGGGCTACCGGCTGCGCGAGGGCACGGTGGTGGATGCCACGCTGATCGCGGCGCCTAGCTCCGCCCAGAACCGCGTTTGCGCTCGGCAACCAGTGGCTGTGCAGAAAGCAACTAGCCGCGGCCGGCGCAGGATACATCCGTCTAGCAGCCGTCAAACGGCCACCGAGCGGCCCGCGTGGCGGCCGTTTTCGCCTGACGATCGACAGCGCGCGCCCCCATCCGATCGCCCCGCTGGCGCCGATTCATCGGGCCATCTCAGCGCGGGCCGTTTTGGACACGATCCTTAGATTCGATGAAAGGCTTCAACCTTGTCTTATCCGCGTGCAAGGTCTTTCCCGAGCATGGAATTGATCCCCGGATAATTTCCGACGAGAATCCGCACGCTTGGGTCAGCGGCACATGACATTCATTCACGTTGCTGCCACTTCGCGATGCGGCTTGATTCAGTCATTCAGCCTCCATGAATGTCGGCTACCATTAGGCCGCTGAAGCGATACCCGCTCCCCAAAAAAGAAGGAGACCCTCGCATGACGACTGCTTACTGGTGCGTGCTGATCGCCGCCATCATCCCCATGCTGATGTCCATGCTGGCCAAAGTTGGCGGCAAAGGATTCGACAATCATGCCGTGCGCAGCTACCTGGAAAGTCAGACCGGCTGGCGTCAGCGCGCCAATTGGGCACAGCAGAACGGCTATGAAGCATTTCCGCCGTTTGCCGCCGCTGTCATCATCGCGCACCAGGCCGGTGCCGCCCAAGGCACGATCGACACGCTGGCCGTCGTCTTCATCATCGTGCGCCTGGTTTACGGCGCGATGTACTTGGCCAACCTCGCGACCCTGCGCAGTCTGGTGTGGACCGTGGGTTTTGCGTGCGTGGTAGGTCTGTTCATCGCCGCCACTTGACCGATGCCTCATTGCGCCGGCCTCGGCATGCGCCGGGGCCGCGGTCTGACCACGCTCACGCCAAACCTCGCAGGCGCGCCGCCTTAAGATCAGTTCACCACCATATTGTCCCGGTGGATGAGTTCCGGTTCGTCGACATATCCCAGCAACTCCGCGATGCGGTTGCTGGGTTGCCCTTGGATACGTCGGCATTCCTCGGCGCTGTAGTTGACCAGACCCCGTGCGACCTCGACATTGTCCGGCCCCCGACAGACCACCACATCCCCACGCCGGAAATGCCCGGCCACAGCTGTGACCCCGACCGGTAACAGGCTGCGTCCGGCTTCGCGCAACACCCGCACGGCGCCGGCATCGAGCACGAGTTCGCCGCGCACCTGCAAATGGCTGTTGATCCACTGCTTGCGCGCCGCCAGTGGCTCGCTGGCCGGATGCAGCAGGGTGCCCACCACGTCACCGCGCGCGATGCGCAGCAGCACGTCGGGATGCCTGCCACTCGCGATCACAGTCGCGGCACCGCTGCGGGCGGCCCGGGCCGCAGCCGTCAGCTTGGTGAACATGCCGCCCCGACCCAGCGCACCCGGCGTCGGCGTCGCCATCGCCAGCAATTCGGCATCGCCGGCGCGCCCTTCCTGGATCAGGCGGGCATCGGGATCATTGCGCGGATCGCGCTCATACAGACCTTCCTGGTCGGTCAGGATCACCATCAGCTCGGCCTCAACCAGATTGGTCACCAGCGAGGCGAGGCTATCGTTGTCGCCAAAGCGCAGTTCGTCGGTGCTAACCGTGTCGTTCTCGTTGATGATGGGGATGGTGTCGAGCGCCAGCAGCGTCTTCAGGGTGCTGCGCGCATT
Source organism: Candidatus Acidiferrales bacterium (assembly GCA_035573755.1). Classification (GTDB taxonomy): domain Bacteria; phylum Pseudomonadota; class Gammaproteobacteria; order UBA5335; family UBA5335; genus Macondimonas. The sequence continues at coordinate 16,099 of DATLZY010000089.1, read as the reverse complement.
GAGATGACGCTGACGGTCGGTGAGGTCGGCATAACTCAGCAGAATCTGCGCGGCATGCAAGCCATGGCGGGCGAATTCTGTCTCATAGGCTTGGATGAGCCGCATCTGTCCGACCGCTGCGGCGGCCTGCAATTCATGCAATGCCTGGGGCCGGCGCGTCCAGCCGAGTCGCTGCATACCGGCAGCCACGGCACCCGAGGACACCAGGCAGACCTGCTTGCCCTGCGCGTGGAGCACCGCGATCTGGGCCGCCCAGCCTGCCAGCGCCGACTCGTCGAGTCCGCGCCCGTTGTCGGTCACCAAGGCGCTGCCAACCTTGACCACCCAACGCCGACTCAGCCCCAGCCCCACGCGATCCTTCATCTACCGACTCTCCTCGCTCCTATCATGCCTTTGCAATTTCGGGCGGACACGCCCTTCGTTGGAGGGGAGTGAGACGTGACGGGCCGCGGACGCCCGCGCAGCCGCACGGAACCCACCTCAGCTTCGGGTCGGATCATAAGGCACCGATCCGGCGCAGCTGTCTGTGTCGGTCGGCTCACCCTTGAGCATCTGCAAACGCTGGAACAAAGCGTCGCACAGTGACCCGATGCCCTCGCCGGTCACCCCCGAGACGACGAACACCGGCCCCGACCAACCGAGTGCCTGCGCCAGCGCAGCAACCCGCGCTGCACACTCCGGCTGCGGGAGCAGGTCAGCCTTGTTGAATACCAGCCACCGCTCCCGTCCGGCCAATTCCTCGCTGTACCCGGCCAGTTCGGCATTCAGCGTCCGGATACCTTGCACCACGTCCTCTTGGGCAGCAGCCGGGTCGATGTCCACGACCTGCAACAGCAGCCGCGTGCGTTGCAAGTGACGCAGGAAGCGCAAACCGAGGCCCGCTCCTTCGGCAGCACCTTCGATGAGCCCCGGGATGTCCGCCATCACGAAGCTGCGGTTAAGTCCCAAGCTGACGACGCCCAAATGCGGATACAAGGTCGTGAAGGGATAATCGGCGACCTTAGGCCGCGCAGCGGAAACGGCCCGGAGCAAAGTCGATTTGCCGGCATTCGGCAACCCCAGCAAGCCAACATCCGCCAAAAGCTTGAGCTCCAGCCGCAGGCGGCGCGTTTCTCCCAGGCTGCCTTCGGTGAACTGGCGCGGCGAGCGGTTGATGCTGCTTTTGAAACGCAGGTTGCCGAGACCGTGAAAACCGCCCTGGGCGACCTTGAGTCGCTGCCCGTGCGTCACCAGATCGCCGAGCAGTTCATCGGTATCCGCCTCGAAGACGAGCGTGCCGACCGGGACGGGGACGACGCAGTCCGCGCCGCTGCGACCGGTGCACTGACTCCCACCGCCGCTCGCGCCGTGCTCGGCGCGGTAGGTGCGCTGGACGCGAAAATCGGCCAGGGTATTGATGTTGCAGTCGGCCACGAGATAGACGCTGCCGCCGTCGCCGCCATCACCGCCGTCGGGACCGCCGAGCGGGATGAATTTCTCGCGCCGGAAACTCACGCAGCCGTTGCCACCGTTACCGGCCTGGACCGTGATGATGGCTTCGTCGACAAAACGCATGGGCTTACCCCACCGCAAAAAGCAAAACGGCCCCGCGCCATGTTACGCGGGGCCGCTCGAGAACGACTCGCAGGAAGCGATCAGTCCGCGAGGATGCTGACGAACTTCCGGTTCCGGGGCCCCTTGACCTCGAACACCACGCGACCATCGGCCTTGGCGAAAAGCGTATGGTCCTTGCCGCAACCGACGTTCACACCAGGGTGAAACTTGGTGCCGCGCTGGCGCACCAGAATGTGACCCGATAGGACCTTTTCGCCGCCGAAATGCTTCACGCCAAGGCGCTTGGAATGCGAATCGCGACCGTTGCGGGTGCTACCGCCTGCTTTCTTGTGTGCCATGAATCGATACCTGCTCGCTTGACTGGAGTGCCGAAACCGGGGCTCACGCGCCCTGGATGGCCGTAATCTCGACTTCCGTGAAGGACTGGCGATGGCCCTTGCGGCGCATGTAGTGCTTGCGACGGCGGAATTTCACGATCTCGACCTTTTCACCCTTGCCGTGACCACGCACAGTGGCCGTCACCTTCCCGCCCTCGACGAAGGGACGACCGACGGCGAGATTCTCGCCTTCCCCGATCAGCAGCACCTGGTCGAATTCGACCTGACTGCCCGCCTCCGCGCACAGCTTTTCAACGCGCAGGACTTCGCCCTGCTGCACCCGATATTGCTTGCCACCGGTATGGATCACCGCGTACATTACTGACCGTCTCCGCTGGGGCTGTAAGGCCCAAGTCACAAGGATCGCGAATTCTAATCCCACCTCGGGAACAGGTCAAACAGGACGTCCGTCGATCGCGGCCCGGGGAGGCGGACCCACCATCGCAATTGCGATCCGCATGCCCCCCCTAGCAGCCTCGGACATCGGGCACAAAACGGAACGCCTCCATGCACACTCTCGAGATGATCGATATCCTGGCGCCGATCGAGCACGACATGCAGCGCATGGACGCCGTGCTCAGGCGCGCGACCGGTTCGGTCGTCCCGCTGGTCAGCGAAATCAACCAGCACATCGTCGGTGGCGGCGGTAAGCGGCTGCGGCCCGCGGTGCTGTTGCTGGCTGCGCGCGCGTGCGGCTACGACGGCGATGAACATCTGCGGCTCGCCGCGGCCGTTGAAGCCGTGCACACGGCAACGCTGCTGCACGACGACGTCGTCGACCGCTCGCGGCTTCGTCGCGGCCGTCCCACCGCCAATCAGCTCTGGGGCAACGAGGCCAGCGTGCTGGTCGGCGATTTCATGTATTCGCGTGCAACGCAGATGATCGTCGAGAGCGAGCGACTCGACATCGTGGCCGTGCTGTCGACCGCGGCGAACGACATCGCCGAAGGCGAGGTAGTGCAACTGAGCAACCGCCACAATCCGGGCCTGACGGAGCAGCAATACTTCGATGTCATCCGCAACAAGACCGCGCGTCTGTTCGAAGCCAGCGCCCAGGCCGGCGCACTGATCGCCCACGCGCCCAAGGCCCGAGAACGCGCGCTGGCCCGCTACGGCGTGCACCTCGGCAACGCCTTCCAATTAATCGATGACGCGCTCGATTTCACCGGCGCCGTCGATGCCATCGGGAAAAACCTGGGCGACGACCTCGCCGACGGTAAAGCCACCCTGCCGCTCATCCACGCGATCCGTGAATCGGAACCCGACGCGGCCGAGCACATCCGCCAGGCCATCCGCAAGGGCAGCCTCGACCGCCTGCCCGACATTCTTAGCGCGATTGAATCGACAGGCGCTATCGAATATACTGTTCAGCTTGCGGTTCATGAAAGCGAGCAGGCTATCGACGCGCTGTCCGCGCTGGATGAATCGCCGTTCCGCGCATCGCTTGCAGCGCTGGCCCGCTTTGCGGTGCAGCGCGATCGCTAGCGGCAACTTTCGGGGTGTAGCTCAGCTTGGTAGAGCGCTGCTTTCGGGAAGCAGAGGTCGTAGGTTCGAATCCTGTCACCCCGACCACCCGACTGTCCGCAGCCGTCGCGAAATCACGCTTCGTCACCCGTTTGTTCCCGCTTCGGCGCGTCCGGGACGGGATCAAACCCTGACCCACCCCAAGGATGGCAGCGCAGCAACCGGCGCAGGGCATACCCGCTCCCGCGCCATGACCCGTGACGTTCCAAGGACTCGAGAGCATACGCTGAACAGGTCGGCGTATAGCGGCAACGCGGCGTCAGATAAGGTGACACCGCGAAGCGGTAGCAGCGCACCATACCGATGAGGGCCCGCTGCAGGCCTCGACTGATCGCCTGCTTCATTTTTCCCCTCCTGGTCTTGGCTGACTCGATCTCAGCTCACACAACAGAAGTGAGATGTTATATTATTTCAAAATGGCCTCCACCGCACATATCCGCCGCAGCCCTGGCGGCCAGCTCATCATCGCATGGCTTTTCTGCCTCCTGACCAGCGGTCCTGTCTTCGCCGCTCCGGCACTGCGTGTCGCCGTCGGTGTACCCGTGCTGCAGACCTTCGTCGAACGCATCGCAGGCGAACGCGCCGAGACCTTGATCCTGCAGGGTAGCGGCGATCCACACGCCTTCGAGCCGTCGGCGCGCCAGATGGCAGCTTTGGCGGGTACACAACTGTACATCCTGGCTGGTTTGCCCTTCGAGAGCGCCTGGCTGCCACGGCTGCGATCGATCAATCCATCAATGAAGGTGGTCGATCTGCGTGCCGAACTGCCCACCCGACCGCTCGACGGGCTTGGAGCCGCCGATCTGCAATCTTCCGGCGCACCGGACCCCCATGTATGGACCGATCCAGCGGGAGCGATAAAGATGGTCGAGTTGATTCGGGATCGACTCATCGAACTGGACCCCGCCGGTGCGGCGAACTATCGCGCCAACAGTCTGAAACTCAACCGGGACCTGGATGCGCTGGAAAGCAAAATTGCTGCGCAGCTCGAACCACAGCGAGGGCGTATCCTCCTCGTTTTTCACCCCGGATGGGGCTATCTTGCCGACCACCATGGCCTGCGCCAGCTTCCGCTCGAGGTATCCGGCCGGGAACCCGGGGCGGCGCAATTGCGGGACACCCTGGCCATCGCGCGCCGAAGTGGCGTCAGCGCAGTATTCCTCCAGCCAGGACATGGCGACCGGATAGCGCAGCAGGTGGCCCGGGAACTCGGCGTCCCGCTGGTTCTCGTCGACCCCCTTGCCGCCGATTATTTCGGCAACGTCCGCCGGCTCGTGCAGGCCTTGGCCAGTTCGCCGCCATGACGCAAGCGGTCCAAGTCCACGGCCTGCGCTTCGGTTATCGCGGTCGCCCTCCCATTCTCGAAGATGTCGATCTGGTGGTCGAGCAGGGTGAGTTCTTGGGCATCCTGGGGCCCAACGGCGCAGGCAAGAGTTCCCTGATCCAGCTTCTGGCCGGTCTGCTCAAGCCCGACACCGGCACGATCACGATCATGGGCCGGCCGGTGCGCGAGATGCGCCATCGCATCGGCTACATGCCGCAGCAGCCCCCACCGGTTCGACATCTACCGGTCACCGTCGCGGCACTCGTCCAGCTCGGGTGTCTGCAAAGCTGGCATCCGCTCGGCAGGAGCCGCCCCGACGAGCGGCAGCGGGCTCAGGCCGCCCTGACCCGGATGGAGCTGGGCGAGCGATCGACGCGGCTGCTCCGGGAGCTGTCGGGCGGCGAGCTACAACGAGCGTTGCTGGCTCGCACCCTGGCCGCCGACCCCACGATTCTGCTGCTGGATGAGCCCACCGCGCACATCGATCCGGCGGCGGAAAGCCGGATCTGGTCGCTGCTGCGCCGGATGACGCCCGAACGGACCGTGATCGCAATCTCCCACGACCCTGCCCTGCTCCGGATGCATGCAGACCGAATCGCTCTGCTCAACGGTCGGCTGCACATGGTCACGCCCGAAGGCATGGACGCCGCAGCCCTGCAATGGGCCTACAGCCGCCATCCCGAAGTGTCTGCCGAAATCCCGGTGCAGCGAGGGGCCGCCGGATGAGCTTCATGGCCGCGCTGCTCGCCGAACCGTTTCTGCAGCGTGCGCTGCTGGCCGGAATCCTAGCCAGCATCGGCTGCGGACTCATCGGGCCTTGGGTGCTGATCCGTCGCATGAGTCATCTTGCCGGCGGCATCGCTCATGCCGTCCTCGGTGGCATGGGCATCGCGTATTTCCTGGGTGGTTCACCGCTGCTGGGGGCGGCGGCGGCGGCGTTCGTGGTGGCGCTGCTGATCGGCGCCATTCACCTGCGCTGGGAAGCTCAGGAGGATGTGCTCACCGGCGCCCTGTGGTCCATCGGTATGGCGGTCGGCCTGCTGTTCATTCACCGCACGCCGGGGGCGGGAGCGGACCTCATGAGTTATCTGTTCGGCAGCATCCTGCTGGTCGGTCGGGACGATCTCCTGTTCATGCTCGCGGTCGACGCAGTGGTCCTGGCGGTGGTGGGCCTGTTGCATCGCCAGTTTCTCGCCATCAGCCTGGACGAGGCATTTGCCCGATCCAGAGGATTGCCCGTGGCGACCCTCTATCTGATGCTGCTGGTACTCGTGGCCCTGACCGTCGTCGCACTGATACGTGTCGCCGGACTCATTCTGGTCATGGCGCTGGTCACCTTGCCTGCTGCAGCCTGCAGCCTGTTCGCCCGTTCCATCGCCACCTTGACACTGTACGCCACCGCCCTGGCCGTGGGCTGCACAGCGACTGGCCTGGCCTTGTCCTATGCCCCGGACTGGCCGGCCGGGCCCACCATCATTCTCGTTTGTGCGCTTGCCTACGCTCTTGCACTGATTGCCACCACCCTGCGACACCGGGCCCTACCTTCTAGGAGCTGATGCCATGTCCACCGCACGCATCCTCGGCGCCCCGGCAGGCGCCCGACACGACCATGGCCACTGTGTGGGCCGCGCACTGGCCGAAGCCGAACGCGCCTGTCGTCAACAGGGGCTGCGCCTGACCCCCATCCGGCGTCAAGTGCTGGAACTGATCTGGCGGGATCATCAGCCGGTCAAGGCCTATGACCTGATCGATGCCCTGCGGGAACGCGGCATCAGGACCGGGCCGCCGACCGTCTATCGCGCGCTTGATTTCCTCCGCGAGGTTGGCCTGATCCATCGCCTGGACACCGTGAACGCCTTTGTCGGCTGCGGCGCTCATGGCCGACCGCACGCCGGCATGTTCCTCATCTGCGGCTCCTGCCGCGCCGTCGTAGAACTCGATGCGCCCGACCCGCTCGACCTCATCGGCATCGAGGCCGATCGGCTGGGCTTCGAACTCATGACCCAGGCGGTCGAGATTCTGGGCCGCTGCAGTCACTGCCGCAAGGAAGACATCGCCGCCGGCGCTCTCAACCCCATAACCCGCGGATCCGACGGCGCGGTCACCCCCGGACCCGCTTGACCCCCCTCACGCCGCTGCGCGCCGGCGATGTACCGACCGCCGTGGATGCCAGGTAGCCGCCTGCGGTAAAGTTGTTCGCCTCATCACTCGTCGAGACCGGATACCTGATGTACAGCGGTGACCACGCCTCCGCTCCTCCCGTCACCCTGGATACCCTGCGACGCATGAAGGTCGCGGGCGATAAGATCGTCTCGCTCACCGCCTATGACGCCAGCTTCGCCGCCCAGATGGACGCGGCCGGCGTGGAGTGGGTGCTGGTGGGCGACTCGCTGGGGATGGTGGTCGAAGGCCACGACAGCACGCTGCCGGTAACCCTGGATGCCATGATCCATCACACCAAAGCCGTCGCACGCGGGCTGCGCCGCGGTTTCCTGGTGGCCGACCTGCCCTTCGGCACCTGCAACACCGCCGAGCAGGCGATGCACAGCGCGGTCCGACTGATGCAGGAAGGCGGTGCCCGCATGATCAAGCTCGAAGGCGGCGCCTTGCAGCGGGAACTGGTGGCTCATCTGACGGCGCGCGGCGTGCCGGTCTGCGCCCACATCGGCCTGCAACCGCAGTTCGTCCACAAGCTGGGCGGCTACAAGGTGCAGGGCCGCAGCGCGGAGGCTGCAGCCGCCATGCGCGAGGAAGCCAGAGCCCTGGTCGCCGCCGGAGCCGATATGCTGCTGCTGGAATGCGTACCCGCCGCCTTAGCAGCTGAGATCACGGCCAGTGTGCCAGTGCCAGTGATCGGCATCGGCGCCGGGGCCGCGGTGGACGGTCAAATCCTCGTTGTCTATGACATTCTGGGTATCTCGCTCGGCAAACGACCGCGTTTCTCGAAGGATTTTCTCGCCGGTCGGGGCAGCATCGCGGACGCCCTGCGGGCGTATGTCCGAGCGGTGAAACAAGGCGAGTTTCCCGCCGCCGAACACGGCTTCTGAGGCCGACACTATGGAACGCATCGAAACCGCGCAGGCCTTGCGTGAACGGATCGGGCTCTGGCGCCGGGCCGGTGACCGCATTGCCTTGGTGCCCACCATGGGAAATCTGCACGCCGGTCATCTGACACTGGTCGACCGGGCGCGGGAGCTGGCCGGCCGCGTGGTGGTGAGCATTTTCGTCAATCCCACCCAGTTCGGACCCGGCGAGGATTTCGCCGTCTACCCGCGTACCCCGGATGCCGATTGCGCGGCCCTGATCGAGCGGGGCGTGGATGTCGCCTTCCTGCCGACGGTGGCCGTCATGTATCCCACCGGCGTCCCGGGCGCGGTGCGCGTCGAGGTCGGCGGCCCCTTGACGGCAGGTCTGTGCGGCGCCTCCCGCCCCGGGCATTTCGACGGCGTGGCCACGGTCGTGACCAAGCTGTTCAATCTGGTGCAACCGGATGTTGCCGTGTTTGGCGAGAAGGACTACCAGCAGCTCGCCGTCATCCGCGCACTGGTGCGCGAATTGGCCATGCCGATCGACATCGTCGGCGTGCCGACTCAGCGCGAAGCCGATGGCCTGGCACTCAGCTCACGCAACCAGTATCTGGATCCTGAACAGCGCGCCCGTGCGCCGCTGATTCACGCCACCCTGTCCGACAGCGCTACGGCCCTGATGGCTGGGGCGCGGGATCATGCGGCGATCGAAGCACGCGCCACCGCACGTCTAGCCGCCGCCGGGTTCAGTGTCGAGTATGTGCGCATCGTGCGACCGGACGATCTGCAGGCACCACAGGGCCAAGAATCGCGCCTGGTCCTGCTGGCGGCGGCGCGGCTGGGATCAACAAGACTTATTGACAATATTGAGGTGAAGATACCAGAATGATCAATCTAGCCCCTACAGGAGGCTGGAGTATGAGCACGCCGACCCTTCGGCGTTTCGACTGAGATCAAAAGCTGCGTTCGATGCACTTTGGGGGGCGAGCCGCCAGGGATGGAGGTCGCGCTCGACGGCCTTGGATCCTTCCATCCACATCACTGCCGAGATGGGTGATATGCACTTGACCTTGCTCAAAGCCAAACTCCACCGCGCGCGCGTGACCCACGCCGAGCTCGAGTATGAAGGTTCCTGCGCCATCGACGGCCGTCTGCTGGATGCAGCCGGGATCCTGGACTATGAACAGATCCAGATCTACAACGTCACCAATGGCGAGCGCTTCACCACTTATGCGATCCGTGCCGAGGAAGGCTCGCGCATCATTTCGGTCAACGGAGCCGCTGCACACAAAGCCAATGTGGGCGACTGCATCATCATCTGCGCCTACGCAGGCCTGGATGCAGCCGAAGCCGCGCGCTTCAAGCCCAAACTCGTCTATCTGGACGAACAGAATTTCGTGACCCACACCCGCAATACGATCCCGGTCCAGCTCGCTACTGCCTGATCGGCCGTTGCGCCAGTTTCCTGAAAAGCCCTCGCATCCCGACCGGATGCGGGGGTTTTTGCTTTGTGCGCCTGCGCGAGCTGTGTAAGCTGCAAGTCTGGCTATACCGTCTGCCAAGGAGCGTGCCGTGACCGCCGTCGATCAATTGCCTGCCTGGAAAGCACTCGAACGTCATGCCCGCGACCTGCAAGGACGCCACCTGCGCGAGCTGTGCGTGGAAGATCCCGGGCGCGGCGCGCGCTGGCGCGGCCGAATCGGCGCCCTGCAGATCGACTATGCCAAGCATCGCGCCTGCGAGGAGACCTTCGCCCTGCTTTTCGCCTTGGCTGAAGAGGCCGCGCTGCCGACGCAGATCGCGCGGCTGTTCGCCGGCGAGCGGATCAACACCACCGAGCAGCGGGCGGTGTTGCATATGGCCTTGCGTGGTGATGCAAGCAGCGTATTCCGGGTGGACGGCACGGACGTCATGCCAGAGATATTGGCGACGCGCGCGCGCATGCGCACGCTCTGCGACGCCCTGCGCGCTGGCGCCTGGCTGGGCGCGGCCGGCGCGCCCGTCACCGATGTGGTGAACATCGGCATCGGTGGCTCGGATCTCGGGCCCTACATGGTCTGCGAAGCCCTCGCGCCCTATGCGGCCGCAATTCCGCGCGTGCATTTCGTGTCCAACATCGACGGCGCGCAGATCAGCCGCGTGCTGGCGCCGCTGGACCCGCGCCGAACGCTCTTCATCGTCAACTCCAAGAGTTTCGGCACGCTCGAAACCAAGACCAACGCGGAAACCGCCAAGCATTGGCTGCTGCAATCAGGCTTGTCGGCCGAGGCCGTCATGGCGCGGCATTTCCTCGCCGTCTCGGCCAATCAGGCGGCGCTGTCGGCCTTCGGCATCCCCGAGGCGAATCGTTTCCCCATCTGGGACTGGGTCGGTGGCCGCTACTCGCTCTGGTCGGCTACGGGTCTAGCCATCGCCATCTCCGTTGGGATGGACGCGTTCGAAGCGCTGCTCAGCGGTGCGCGGGCAATGGATGTGCATTTTCGAGACACGCCCATGCCGCACAACCTGCCGCTACGGCTCGGCCTCTTGGGCGTCTGGTACGCCGACTTTCTCGGCGCCGCCAGCCACGCTGTCCTGCCCTACGACGATCGGCTGCGCAGCTTGCCCGCCTACCTGCAACAGGCCGATATGGAGAGCAACGGCAAGCGCGTCACACGGGAGGGCCAGCCTGTGACCTGGGCCACTGGCCCCATTGTCTGGGGCGCCCCTGGCACCAATGGGCAGCATGCGTTTTTTCAGCTCATGCACCAGGGCACGCACCTCATCCCCGCCGATTTCATCGGTTGCATCCGGCCGCATCACCCACACGCCGATCACCACCGCGCGCTACTCGCCAATCTGCTGGCGCAGAGCGAGGCCTTGATGCGCGGCCGCACCGAGGCAGAGACACGCGCCGCCCTCGCCGCTCGCGGACTGGATGCAGCGCGTGTTGACGCATTGACGCCGCACAATGTCTTTCCCGGTAATCAACCCAGCACGACCATCCTGCTGGACGCACTCACCCCCGAGGCGCTCGGCAACCTCATCGCCCTCTACGAGCACCGCATCTTCACCCAGGGCGCCATCTGGGGCATCAACTCCTTCGATCAGTGGGGTGTGGAGCTGGGCAAGCTTATGGCTCAGACTGTCATTGGCGAGCTCGCGACGGGTGAGGTGGGCGCCGATCATGACCCATGGTCAGCTGCTCTGATTGCCGCGTGCCTGCCAAGTGCAAAGAACAGACCAAGTTCCTAGCCGTTCAACGAACACGAAAAAGCCGACCCTCCTCGTGGAGGGCCGGCAGCTGAAGCTTCTAACCAATCGGAACTACTCGGCCCGGACCCAGTTGAACAACTCGACGGCGTTGACCAGATCAGTCTCGGTCGCGATGCCAATGATCCGGCCGTTTTCCTCCACCAGCAGGCGTCGGATGCGATTCTTCAGCATGAGGTCGATGCAGGCACTGATCGGTTCGGTCATGGGAACGGTGATGACTGGCGTGGTCGCCATTTCGGCGACCGTTACCTTGGCAGAATTGAGTCCGGCTTGCGCCACGCGACCCATGACGTCACGCCGGGTCAGAATGCCCCAGCCGAGACCGTCATGGGGTTCGACGATGAGAGAACTCACACCACGCTCGCGCATGATGCGCACCGCCTCGTCGATGGTGGCATCGTGACCGACCGTTACCAGCTTGCGGGTCATGATGTGGCCGATGGCGGTCGGCTTGCGTCCGGATTCCAGCATGGCTTCCATGGGCGCGCTGATGCGATGGCTTTCGCGCCGTTGCCGCTCCTCCAGCCGCCACCGGCGCCGCGCTTCGGCGCGCGCCTCGACGTCGATACCGGCGCGGATGCGGCTGATGATTTCGTCGGCAAAGGCGCTGGTCCCGACCTCGCGGGCGCCTTCCATCTGGCGCGCAAAATCGTAGGTGACGATCTTATCCTGCACCACGTCCTGGAACGCCTCGCGGATCACATCGCCGGCTTCGGTCCAGCCGATGTAATCCAGCATGTCGACGCCACTGAACAGCAATGAACCCGGGTTGACCTTGTCCTGGTTGGCGTATTTGGGAGCGGTGCCGTGGGTGGCTTCGAACACCGCCACCCCATCGCCGATGTTGGCGCCGGGCGCGATGCCGACCCCGCCCACCTGCGCCGCGATGGCATCGGACAGATAGTCGCCGTTGAGATTCATCGTGGCCAGGACGTCGAATTCCTGCGGGCGCAACAGCATGAGCTGGAAGATGATGTCGGCGATGCGATCCTTGATGACGATCTTACCTTCGGGCACCTTGCCGCCGTGCTCCTCAAACACCTCGGTTTCGGTGATGGTGCGATCGCCGAACTCCTCGCGCGCCACCTGGTAACCCCAACCGCGAAACGCACCTTCGGTGTATTTCATGATGTTGCCCTTGTGCACCAAGGTCACGCTTTCGCGGCCGTGGTCGATCGCGTATTGGATCGCCCGACGCACGAGACGCTTGCTCCCGAAGGGGCTGATGGGCTTGACGCCGAGGCCAGCATCCTCGAAGAACTCCGCGCCCATCTCCTGGCGCAGGAACTGCGCGAGTTTCTTGTTCTCCGGCGTGCCGGAGGCGTACTCGATACCGGCGTAGACGTCTTCGGTGTTCTCGCGAAAGATCACCACATCGATCAACTGAGGTTCGCGCACTGGCGAAGGCACCCCGGCATAATAGCGCACTGGCCGCACGCAGGCGTACAGATCGAGATCCTGGCGCAGCGAGACATTGAGCGAACGAAAACCACCACCGACAGGCGTAGTGAGCGGTCCCTTGATGGACACGCCCAAATCGCGCAATGCAGTCAGAGTTTCCTCGGGATAATAGTTCCCGTCGTAAAGCGACGCAGCCTTCTCTCCGAGAAACAGCTCGCACCAGTGGATCTTGCGGCGGCCGCCATAGACCACCTCTACCGCGGTGTCCCAGATCCGCAGACAGGCGCGGGTGATGTCCGGCCCGATGCCGTCACCCTCGATATAGCCCAAGATGGGCTGGTCGGATACCTGAGGTCGGCCGTCGGCTCCGAACTGGATCTTGTCGCCCTTCGCGGGCAGCTGGATGTGACGATAAGTCATGGGCAGCGCATCTCCTGAACCGGGGGATCAGCCCGGGGTTGCAACATCCGCCTAGGGAGGGTCTCTCCGCTTGCGGTTTCCTCATTGGCCTCCACCGGCGGATCGGCGCCGGCGAAGCGTCAATCGGCGGGCGCTGCCCGGTCACTCCAGCGGAACGGGGCGCCCATGTCGATGGAATTCGAAATAGTCGGCAAGGATGCGGCCGTGGTCGAAGGCGAGCTCCGGCAGGCGCTCCCGAGTAAAAATCGCCGCGGCGCGCGCATCATCGGCACCGAAGGGAATGCCGGAAGCAGCGGCAACGTAAACAACGCTGATCGTCTGCCCCCGTGGATCGCGGGCGGGATCGGAATAACACCCCAGCAGCGCCTTCAGGGTGACGTCCAGACCGGTTTCTTCCTTGGCTTCGCGCCGCGCGGCAGCGGTCAGGGTTTCGCCCACTTCGACGAAACCGCCGGGCAGTGCCCACCCGGACGGCGGGCAGCGACGCTCGATGAGCACGATGCCCACATCCGATTCATCGTTCATTTCGATGATCAGATCGACAGCAACGGGCGGAGTACGCACATCGATGGGCACTGGGGATTTCCTGCCGCATGCAACGCCCGCAGTATACCCAAAGCCACTTGATCTCGTGACGCCCGGGGGCTCAGTCCATACGGTTCAGGGCCAGCAGACGGCGACGCGCCCGCTTGTCGGGACGCTGCCCGGGATCCGGGACCGGCGCAAGCCGCCGGTTTTCCCGCTCCCGTTCACGCCTCGCGAGGCTCTCCGGCGTTTCCACATACAGGGTCATCGCCGCGCACGCCGGGCCGCGCCGCACCGAGAGCCTGCTGATCTCGACATCGAGCCTTTCATACCCACGCCGGATACTCAGCCGATCACCGACCCGGACCGGGTGCGCGGGTTTGACCGCCGCACCGTTGCAATGCACCTTCCCGCCCGCAACGGCCGCGCTGGCCAGCACACGAGTTTTGAAGAAGCGCGCTGCCCACAGCCAACGATCCAAGCGCACCCGCTCCGCACCAGACTCCGGATCGGAACCGCGACTCACGTGTTGGCCTCCTTCAGCAATTCACGCCGGAAGTCCGGCTCACTGGTCCGCGGATCCAGCCAGATGCCGAAAAACGCGGGGCCGAAGGCAGGATCCGGCACGGTTGAAAACAGCTTGCCGTTCAGATAAAACCGGGTCTCGCGCCCCGGCAGATTGACGCCGATCAGCCGATCGCCGGCTTTGATATCAGGAAAGGCGCGCCGCATCATCTCGCCCCATTGCGTCAGACGATCCCCGCCCACCTCACCGATGCGCTGCATTTCCTGCACCGAGCGTGCGGCCAGATCCTTGGCCTTGAACGCAAGCGCGTAGGTGAGATCCAGCGCGTAAAGCCCCTGCGGATCATAGCGTCCAGCGGGTGTCCAGAGCCGGGCGTCATAGACGTTCACCAGATACTTGCGAAAGCGGGCACTGCCCTGCAACTGCCAGTCCTGGCCGAGTGCCTCAATTTCGGGCGGCAGAGATGCGGCGGGCAGGGTTGCTAATGCTGGTGATGGGGCGCCCGCCACCATCATGAGGACCAACGTCGCAACGAGCATCGTGAAGCGTTTTCGCATGAAACAGTTCCTTCAGAAAAAGCCTGGTCTCACCTGTTCCAGACAGTCGATGTAGACTGCGCGGAACCCGCAAAGTTGCGGGCCATCCAAGGTGAAATCGAGACGTCCGGTTCAGGCGTCCATCCAATGCGGGAGACCGGTTCGACATGCGGCGCATCATCCGTTATCTGTCCATTGCCGTGGCACTGGCATCGCTCGCAGGCTGTGCCACCAACCCAGTCACCGGGCAGAACGAACTGAACATCATCTCGACCCAGCAGGAAATCAGCCTGGGCGCCGAAAACTACGGCCCAGCCCAACAAATGCAGGGTGGGCTGTACAAGGTCGATCCACAGGTCAGCGCTTATGTACGGGAAGTCGGCCAGAGGCTGTCTGCTGTCTCCGACCGCGCCTTGCCCTACGAGTTCGTCGTGCTCAACAATTCTGTCCCCAATGCCTGGGCCATGCCCGGCGGAAAAATCGCCGTCAACCGTGGACTGTTGACCGCCCTCAACAATGAGGCAGAGCTAGCGGCTGTACTCGGGCACGAAATCACGCATGCCGCGGCCAGACACAGTGCTCAGCAGATGCAACGCGGACTGCTGCTCCAAGCCGGAGTATTGGCGGCCGCTGCCGCCGCAGGCAGCGCAAACGAGCGCTATGCCCCTCTCGCCGTGGGAACCGCCGCGCTTGCGGCCTCCGTGATCAATCAGCGCTACAGCCGCGAAGCAGAACTCGAGGCCGATCACTACGGGATGATCTACATGGCCCGGGCTGGCTACGACCCGTATGCGGCCGTCAGCCTGCAGGAAACCTTCGTGCGCCTGGCGGAGGGAAGGCAGAGCGGCTGGTTGCAGGGGCTGTTTTCCTCGCACCCACCGTCCACCGAGCGCGTAGCACAGAACCGGCTGCGTGCCCAGCAGCTCGGCGTCAGGGGTGAGTTGGAAACGGAGCGCTTCAAGACGCGCCTGGCAACGTTGTTGCGCGACCAGCCCGCCTATGCGGCCTATGATGACGCTGTCAAGGCCGTAGCAGACAAAGACTACGCCAAAGCGGGCCAGCTTGCGGCACGCGCCGTTGCGCTTCAGCCCAAAGAAGCACTGTTCCACGGCATACAAGGCTTCATCGCGTTGCAGAAATCACAGCCCGCCCAAGCTCTGGCAGATTATCAACGCGCCTTGGCTTTGGATGATTCTTACTATCAACACTACGTGGGCGCCGGCTTGGCGGCCAAGAGCCTCAACCGAACAGCAGAAGCAAGCCAGTACCTCGAAAAAAGTCTATCCCTCTTGCCGACCGCCACCGCACACAATGCCTTGGGGGAAATCGCGCTGGCCCGCGGTGACCGACAACGCGCTGTGGAACACCTGCGCATTGCCGCACAGTCTGACAGCCCGGTCGGCAAGCAGGCGCGCGATACCCTAGCACGGATGGGGGTCCCCGTCGCCGTGCCACAGCGAAACTGACCCTCAGGCAGATACAAACCTTAAGGACACGCTGATTTATTCGCATCCCAAAGGTTTTTCGATCGATCTGTGATGCTGGACGCACTGCGACGTGACTGGTGGCTGAAGCGATGCAAGCGAGTTTTTCCGAGCTGGAATATGCCTCGAAGAGGGAAGTGACGCGGC